>JAZQBJ010000116.1:0-10788 GCA_045545715.1 Oscillospiraceae bacterium | reverse complement strand
ATAAGAAGGCGGTGCGCCATGCTTTTTGAAGGCGGAGCGACCATTTTGCCTTTGCCTTTTCCGGGTTTGATTTCGGCAATCATCTGTTTTTGCTCCTTTCAAGGAGGATATCCATTGCTTCAAGATATCCGTCGGTGCCTTTTCCGATTACGGAAGCAACGCAGCCAAGGCGGATATAACTTATCTGGCGGAAATCCTCGCGTTTTGAAACGTCGGAAATATGTACCTCAACGGTCGGGATACCGACGGCTTTTACCGCATCGAGAAGAGCGATGCTGGTATGGGTATAAGCGCCGGGGTTTATTACTATTCCGTCAAAAACGCCGAAGGCTTCCTGGATTTTGTCAACAAGGGCGCCCTCGTGGTTGCTCTGGAAAAAATCCACTTCAATATTTTTTTCTTTTGCATGGGCGGAGATTTTATCAAGGAGGGAATTATAATTTTTGCTTCCGTAAATTCCCGGTTCGCGGATTCCGAGCATATTGAGGTTCGGGCCGTTAATCACCAAAATTTTCATTCAGAAAATCCTCCTTTATCTTTTCGGAAACTTCTTCTGCGGAACAGTCCGCATCGATAATTTTATCGGCAAAGCCGCAGTAAATTTCATAGCGTTCCTCAAAACGCTTTTTAATGGCTTCAAAACTGGAAGCTGTGGGTCTGTCGCTTGTGGGAACAAGGTTTTCAAGCGGACGGTTGATGAAATATATCTTTCCGTTTTTTGAAAGATTTTTAATGTTTTCCGGATTAAGAACAGCTCCGCCGCCGGTGGAAATTATTGCGCCGGTTTTTCCGGAAAGTTCAAAAATCGCTTCGCTTTCAAGCTTGCGGAATGCGGTTTCTCCTTCTTTTTCAAAAATATCGGAAATTTCGCGGCCTGTTTTTTTGATTATGATTTCGTCGGAATCAAAAAGCGGCATTTTAAGTTCTTCGGAAAGGATTTTTCCTACTGTTGTTTTTCCGGAAGAGGGCATTCCTATAAGAACGATGTTCTTTTTCATTCGGAGAAGCTGCTGATAGATTTTTTCGGCTCTTTCTTTCGGAACGGGTTTGTCAAAAAAATGTTCCGCCGCAAGAATTGCCTGCATCACGAGCATATAAAGTCCTGATGCTGCGGGGATTCCGAGGCTTTGAGCACGCTGGACGAAATCGGTTCGGAGCGGGTTATAAACAACGTCTATCGCTCCTTCAAGATTCGGAAAATCCGCCGGGTCAACCGCCATTCCGGAAAGCTTGGGGAACATTCCGCAGGGGGTTGTGTTAACAAGGATTTTTGCATCGGAATGATTGAGCACCGCTTCTTCGTTTGTTATGGTGCCTTTTCCGGGAACAAGGTCGGTTTTGAGCACCGTTTGAGCACCGAGAGCTTTCAGAACCGCTTCGGCGGTATGGGAAGTTCCACCGTTTCCGAGAATTATTGCTTTCTTTCCGGAAACGGAAATTCCGCTCCGCTCAAAAAGCGCTTTTAAGCCGCCGAAATCGGTGTTATACCCAAAAAGCTTTCCGTCGCGGTTAACGATTGTGTTGACTGTGCCGATTTCTTTTGCGGCCTCGTCGATTTCATCAAGAAATGGAATTACCGCCTGTTTATATGGAATGGTAACGTTGATTCCTTTAAAATCTTTTGCCTTTATAAAATCTTCCAGTTCTTCCGGGCGGAGTTCTTTTATTTCATATTTATAATCGCCGATTTTTTTATGGATTTCCGGCGAAAAGCTGTGGGGAAGATGTTCCCCGATAAGTCCGTATTCCATATTTCACCTCAGCCAGTCGGTGCCGTATCTCTGGGCAAGGATATCGCAGAGAACGATTGCGGCGGCGGAATCCGCAACAACTCTTGCTCTGTGGATAATTGCCGGGTCGTGGCGGCCTTTTATCACAAAGTTTTTGTTTTCGCCTTTGGTGAAATCAACGGTTTCCTGCTCAAGGGAAATTGAAGGGGTGGGTTTTATGGCACAGCGGAAAGTTATGGGCATTCCGTTCGAAATTCCGCCGTTGATTCCGCCGTTATGGTTGGTTTTTGTAAAAACCTTTCCGTTTTCATCGATGCGGAAAGGGTCGTTGGCTTCGCTTCCGCGCATTTTTGCAAAACCGAATCCGGCGCCGAATTCAACGCCTTTTACCGCCGGAATGCTGAAAAGGAAATGGGCAAGCTGACTTTCGATGCTGTCGAAATAAGGTTCGCCGATTCCGGCGGGAATTCCGGTTATTGCGGTTTCAAGGATTCCGCCGACGGAATCCTGTTCGTTTTTTGCCGCAAGAATGGCCTCTTCCATTTTTTTGCCCTGCTCTTCATCAAGAACGGCAAAAAGTTTTCCGTTAAGGGAATCTATATCTTCTTCGATATTTTCAAAATTTCTGTCGGGAATTCCGGCACATTCCGCAATGTGGGTTCCGATTTTAATGCCTTTTTCAGCAAGGGCGGAAACGCAGATCGCGCCTGCGGCAACGATTCCTGCGGTTATTCTTCCGGAAAAATGTCCGCCGCCTCGATAATCCTGGAAACCGTGGTATTTGCACTCCGCGGAAAAATCCGCATGACCGGGTCTTGCGGTCACCGCAATTTCGGAATAATCCTTGCTTTGGGTGTTTTCGTTTCTGATGAGAATTGCAATGGGCATTCCGGTTGTGAAACCGTTAAAAACGCCGCTTAAAATTTCGAATTTGTCGCCTTCCTGCCTTGCGGTGGAAATTGCGCCGGCAGGACGCCTTTTTGTAAGCTGGCCGGCAATAAAATCTTCGTCGACCCGGATTCCCGGAGCCATTCCGGAAAGAATCGCGACGATTCCGGCGCCGTGGCTTTCGCCGGCAAGAGTTATGGAAACGCTTTGTCCGAAGGTGTCTTTCATTTGAAAAATTCCTCCATTCGTTCAAAAAGTTCTGCGGTGGACCATTCTTCCATTTTGAAATTTTCGATTTCCGGAAGGGTTATAACGGTGACCTTTTCACCGGAAAATTTTTTATCATGGGAAGCGGCGGCAACAAGTTTTTCGATATCGCCGTGATATTCGGTCGGCAGACCGAGCTTTTTGAGCACCGCTTTTAATCTTTCGCGGATTTCCGGAGAACACATCGGGATCATTCCCAAAGCGACACATTCGCCGTGATAAAGTCCGCCGAGTTCTTCGGCGCTTTCAATGGCGTGACCCATTGTGTGACCGAAGTTCAGCACCTTGCGAAGCCCGCTTTCTTTTTCGTCCTGCTCAACGACCCTGCATTTTGATTTTACGGAATGCTCAATTATTGTTTCGATGTTTTCATGAGCATCGGAATTTTCAAAAAGTTCGAAAAGTTCCTTATCGAAGCAAAGGGACATTTTTACCGCTTCCGCAAGACCGTTTGAAAAATGGCGTTTTGAAAGGGTTTTTAATGTTTCGGGGTCTATAAGAACGGCTTTCGGCTGATAAAAAGCGCCGATTATATTTTTAACTCCGCCGAAGTTTACCGCGGTTTTTCCGCCGACGGAAGAATCCACCTGGGAAAGAACGGTTGTGGGGATATTATAAAAATCGATTCCGCGCATATAACTTGCGGCAACAAAACCGGCTAAATCTCCGCAGACTCCGCCGCCTACAGCAACAACGCAGTCGCTTCGGGTAAATCCGTGCTCAAGCATGGTTGCACAGAGCTTTTCAAAGACGGAAAGACTCTTGCTTTCTTCTCCCATGGGGATGGTTTCGATGAAAGGAGCCTTGCATTGGGCCGCAACGGTTTTTGAATATTCTTCCGGAACGCCGGAATCGGTGACGATGAGCACCTTGCGTTCAAGGTTCAGGATAGAGCCTGCTTTTTTGAGCACGCCGTTTTCGATTGTTATATCATAGCTTCCCAAAGGAAGATTTACGGGGATTATCATTTGAAAAATCCTCCTTAAAGTTTTTTCTCATGGGGGAAGGAACCGATTATGCGAAGGCGGTCGCAATATTTTGAAAGTTCTTTCATCATTCGCTTTCCTTCTTCGCTGTAAGCGTTTCCGTCCGCTTCAACGTAGAAATAATATTTCCACATAAGCTCCTTCATTGGTCTGCTTCGGAGAGTTCTCATATTGAAGCCGCAGTCGCCGATGATGTTTATCGCCTGAGCCAAAGCACCGGCCTCGTCCCGAACGGTGAAAACCATTATGAACTGGCGCCCGGTTTCCTTATAATCCGGAAGACTTTCCGCCCGGGAAAAAACCGCAAAGCGGGTGGTGTTCATACTGCTTTCGTTGATTCGTCTTTCAAGAACTTTAAGGCCGTAAAGTTTTGCGGTGTCGCGGCTTGCGATCGCGGCAACGGATTTATCCGCCGCTTCAACAACGTTTTGTGCTGCAATGGCGGTGTTGTTTGCGCGAACAGCTTCGAATCCATGCTTTTTGATGTATTTTGAACATTGTTCAAGAGCCTGGGGGTGGCTTATTACGGTTTTTATATCATCTATAGTCGTTCCCGGAAGTCCGAGAAGGTTGTGGGTAACTTCAAGATCATAAATTCCGTTTATATAAAGGCTGCCCTGGAACATAAGGTCGATTACCTGGGAAACTTCGCCCGCATAGCTGTTTTCTATCGGAAGAACGGCGCAGTCACATTCGCCGTTCACTACTGCTTCGTATGCGGAAGTGAAATCGCCGAAGGGAATTTGTTTTGCGGAAGGGAAGATGTTTTTTGCGGCAATGTTGGCGAAGGCGCCTTCGACTCCGCTGTAAGCAACTTTGAGCCCTTCCTGGAGCATCTGCTGATATTTCCGGGAGATGCTCATGGTATCCTTAAGGAAATTGACGTAATAGGAACGGAGGGTTTCGTCTTCGACGAATCTGGAGTTTCTTGCAATAACTTCGTTTTCGCGGTTTTGGTCAAGGATAGGAAGGCCCCGTTCCATTTTATATTCGGAAATGAGTTTAGCGGCTTCCATCCTTTTAACAAAAAGTTCCGCCATTTCCTTATCTATTTCATTTATGCTTTTTCTTGCTTCTTCAAGTTTGTTCATAAAGAATATTCCTCCGCAAGTTTTTTGAATGCAGGAAGGGAACGCTCGATCTGTTCTGTGGAAACACAGTAGGAAATTCGGACGAATCCTTCCATGCCGAAATCATCGCCCGGAACGATAAGAATCTCATATTTTTTTGCTTTTTCGGAAAAAGCGTTTGCGTTCGGTTCGGGAGATTTAAGGAAAAGATAAAAAGCGCCTTCCGGTTTTACTGCTTCAAAACCCATTTCCGCAAGGGAATTATAGAGAAGATCCCTGTTTTTTTCATAAACGGAAAAATCCGAAGTCATATTGACGCATTTCGGAATGATTTTCTGGAAAAGGGAAGGGGCGCAGACAAAACCAAGGGCTCTTCCTGCGCCGCAGATTCCGGAATAAACCTTTTTCCAATCCGGATTTTCCGGCGAAACGAGGATATATCCGATTCTCTCGCCCGGAAGGGAAAGGCTTTTGCTCCAGGAATAACATATTATAGTATCATTATAATATTTTGTTACGAAGGGAACTTCGGTTTTTCCATAGACAAGTTCCCGATAAGGTTCATCGGAAATGAGATAGATTTTTCTTCCGAATTTTTCTTCCGCTTCCGAAAGAATCGAGGAAAGTTTTTTGATGGAATCTTCCGAAAAAACCGCGCCGGAAGGGTTGTTCGGAGAATTGATTATTACAGCGGCGGTTTTTTCGTTCAGAACTTCGGAAAGTTTTTCAAAATCCATCTGGAAATCCGGCCATTTGCAGGGAACGGAAACGGGTTTTCCGCCGGCGGTTTCAATAAAAACGGTGTATTCCGGGAAATAGGGCGCGAAGATAATTACTTCTTCGCCTTCTTCAACAACTGCGGAAAGGGAAATTGTAAGAGAAGCGGCAGCGCCGCAGGTCAGATAAAGATTTTCCGCGCCGAAATTTGTTCCGAATCTTTCGTTAAGATTTTCCGCAACGGCTTTTCTTGCGGAAAGGTCGCCGGGAGCGGAGGTATAGCCATGAACGGAAAGCGGGTTTTCTTCGGAAAGAAGGCGGCAGATTTCTTCCGAAAGTTCCTTCGGAGTGGGAATGCTCGGATTTCCTATGCTGAAATCGAAGACGTTTTCGGCGCCGATTTCTGCCTTGCGTTTGTTTCCGTATTCAAAAAGTTCTCTTATAACGGAGCGTTTTTCGCCCAGTTCTCTCATTCTTCCGGTGTTCATTCTGCACCTCCAAAACAGTTAGTTAACAGTGTTAACCAATGAATAATATATCTATAATATACCTATATTAAAAAAATGTCAACATTGAATTGCGGGAAATAAATGATATAATATAATGGAAAAGAGAAATCCGGAGGCGATGGTATGAGAATCGAAACGATTGAAACCGAAAGACTTTTTCTCCGCGGGTTTGAAAAATCGGATGTTCCTTTTGCAATAAGTGTCTGGAACGATCCGGAAATGGGCGAATATCTTCCGGATCCAAGCGAAGAGAACATGGATGATGAATATCGAAAAAGCCTTGAAATCCTTGGTGATGACGAAGAATGCTGTTATTTGATTTCGGAAAATAAAATCACCGGGGAAAAAATCGGAACATGTAGTTTTATTCCGAGTGCCGATGGGCTTGTTTATGATATAGCATATTGCGTGCACAAAAATTTCTGGAAGATGGGTTATGCAACAGAAATGGTCAAAGGGATGATAGGCTACGCAAAAGAACATGGGGGCAGGAAAATCACCGTTCGGGTGAACAGGGAAAACCCCGGTTCGAATGCAATAATGAAAAAGTTTGGTTTTAAAATCACCGGAGAATTTTCGTACAAAAAACAGGGAACGGAAAAAGAATTTACAGATTACGAATATGAACTTGACATTTAAGGGGGCACTTTTATGGACGAGGAACTCGGCTCTGCTTCGGTCAGAGAACAGCTTATAACCGCGGGAATTGCGGAACTTGAGATCCACGGTGTTGCGGATTTTTCCCTCAGAAGGGTGGCTTCCGCCTGCAACGTTTCCTGCGCGGCGCCTTATAAACATTTTAAAAGCAAGGAAGCGCTTATTGAAGGGATTTTTGACTATATAACAAGCCAGCTAAATCTTCTTCTTGACCAGGTTGCGGCGGTCTATTCAAATCCCAAAACCTGCCTGGTGGAAATCTGTATCGCCTATATTCGTTTCTGTATTGCGAATCCGCATTTCCGGGCGGTACTTATGCTTTCCGGAAGAAAACTTCCCCTTGCGGAAAGGGTAGAAAGTTATATGGAAATATGCTTTCCGGAAATGGATCCGGTTGAAAAAGCGGACAGGGGATACGTTATCCGAAGCATTGCCTACGGCGCCGCGCTGCTTCTTGAAAGCGGCGAACTTGAATACAGCGACCACATAATCGAGCGCATAAGAGAAAACCTTCTGCGCGAACTTGAATGGTGAAAAAACTTCGATGAACGATATGCGTCTTCAAAAAACGGCAAGTCTTTTGAAGACGCATATTTTTTATAAAACGGCAGAATAAAACAAAAAAGAACACACGGAAGCGTGTGCGCTTTTTAGACAAAAACAGGCGTTTCGAAGGCATTTTGCAGTTTTGAAAAGTTGAAAACCGGTTGAATAAAATTTTTCGCAGTTTCCAATAATTTACAAAAATAAGGCAAAAACAGGCTTAAAATGGCTGCTTTTTGCCTGTTTTTCAAAAAAATATAAAAAAATAGTGCCAAACCCGAAAAAACGGGTTGACACCTCTTGACTTTAGTAATATAATAATAAAATGTACCATAATGGACATTTGTATCTCGTTCTAAACTACTATACCACAGTTTGACGAAAAATGCAAGTGTTTCGGTCAAGAAAAATAAACGACGTAAATACGGATGAATGGAGTGAGCTATTTGGTAAATGTAAAACCTGTCAAGCTCGGAAAAAATGTCCGCATGAGTTTTTCCAAAATCAATGAGGTTCTCGATATGCCCAACCTCATCGAGGTACAGAAAGACTCCTATAGATGGTTCCTTGAGGAAGGTCTTCAGGAAGTTTTCCGTGATGTTTCGGCCATCACTGATTATTCCGGAAACCTTGTTTTGGACTTCATCGATTATCATATCGAAAACAAGCCCAAATATACCATCGAGGAATGCAAAGAGCGCGACGTTACCTATGCAGCACCTCTTCGTGTAAGAGCAAGACTGCAGAACAAGGAAACCGGCGAGATCAAAGAACAGGATATCTTCATGGGAGATTTCCCGATCATGACCCCTTCCGGCACCTTTGTAATTAACGGCGCAGAGCGTGTTATTGTATCCCAGCTTGTCCGTTCTCCCGGCGTATATTTCGCCATGAACTACGACAAAACCGGTAAGAAGCTTTTCGCAAGCACTGTTATCCCTAACAGAGGCGCATGGCTTGAATATGAAAGCGATCTTAACGATGTTTTCGGCGTAAGAATCGATAAGAACAGAAAACTTCCCATCACCACTTTCATCAGAGCCCTCGGACTCGGAAGTGATGCACAGATCCTCGATTATTTCGGCGAAGAGCCCATGCTCCTCGCAACTCTTGAAAAAGACGCAACCAAATCCAGAGAAGAGGCACTTCTCGAAGTTTACAGAAAACTCCGTCCCGGCGAGCCGCCCACGATCGAAACCAGTGAGCAGCATCTCCACAACCTCTTCTTCGACGCAAGAAGATACGATATCTCCCGCGTCGGCCGTTATAAATACAACAAAAAACTTGCTCTCGAAAGACGTATCGCAGGCATGACCCTTGCAGAACCGGCAGCAGATCCGCTTACCGGCGAAGTTCTTTTCGAAGCAGGCGCAACCCTTACCAGAGATGACGCAGCTCTTCTCGACAAAAAAGGCGTACGCGAAGTTCTTGTTGACGTTGACGGTCACAAAGTAAAAGTTATTTCCAACAACATGGTCGATGCCGAAGATTATGTTGATCTTTCCAAAGAAGAACTCGAAGAGCTCTTCATCAACGAAAAAGTTCGTTTCTCCGTTATCAGCGCAATTGTAGAAAAAGCAGGCGACGATAAGGAAGCTCTCATCGCTCTCATCAAAGAGAACGTTGACGAACTTATTCCGAAACATATCATCATCGATGATATCTATTCTTCCATCAACTATATGTGCAACCTCTACTGGGGATTCGGAAGCACCGACGATATCGACCATCTCGGAAACAGACGTATCCGCTCCGTCGGCGAACTTCTTCAGACCCAGTTCAGAATCGGTTTCTCCAGAGTTGAGCGCGTAATCCGTGAACGCATGACCATCCAGGCACAGGACACCGAAGCCATCACTCCTCAGGGTCTTGTGAATATCCGCCCCGTCGTTGCGGCTATCAAGGAGTTCTTCGGATCTTCACCTCTTTCCCAGTTCATGGATCAGACCAACCCCCTTGCAGAACTTACTCATAAACGTCGTCTTTCCGCTCTCGGTCCCGGCGGTCTTTCCCGTGACCGCGCAGGCTTCGAAGTCCGAGACGTACACTACAGCCACTACGGCCGTATGTGCCCGATCGAGACCCCTGAAGGTCCTAACATCGGTCTTATCTCCTATCTCGCAAGCTATGCAAGAATCAACAAATACGGCTTTATCGAAGCTCCCTTCAGAAAAGTCGACAAAGAAACCGGAATCGTCCTCGACGAAGTCGAATATATGACCGCAGACACAGAGGATGACTTCATCGTTGCACAGGCTAACACCCCTCTTGATGAAGAAAACCGTTTTGCAAACCAGAAGATCACCTGCCGTTACAAAGATGAATTCATTGAAGTTGCTCCCGGAAAAGTTGACTATATGGACGTATCTCCTAAGATGGTTGTTTCCGTTGCAACCGCAATGATCCCCTTCCTTGAAAACGACGACGCAAACCGTGCACTCATGGGTGCAAACATGCAGCGCCAGGCAGTTCCGCTTCTTAAAACCGAAAGACCTTATGTCGGAACCGGTATGGAATATAAAGCAGCAGTTGACTCCGGCGTAACCGTTCTTGCAGAACACGCAGGTACCGTTACCAAAGTTGACGCCGAACGCGTTGTTATCAAACGCGACGATTCCGTTGAATCCGACGAATATAAGATCATCAAATTCCTTCGTTCCAACCAGGGTACCTGCGTAAACCAGAGACCTATCGTCGAAAAAGGCGAACACGTTGTCAAAGGCCAGGTCATCTGCGACGGCCCTGCAACCAGCGAAGGCGAAGTTTCCCTCGGTAAGAACATGCTCATCGGCTTTATGACCTGGGAAGGTTATAACTACGAGGACGCGGTTCTCATCAACGAGAAACTTGTTAAAGAAGATACCTACACCTCCGTTCATATCGAGGAATATGAGCTTGAATCCCGCGACACCAAACTTGGTCCGGAAGAGATCACCCGCGATATTCCTAACGTCGGTGAAGATGCTCTTAAAGAACTTGACGAACGCGGTATCATCCGTATCGGTGCGGAAGTCCGTGCCGGAGATATCCTTGTCGGTAAAGTAACCCCCAAAGGCGAAACCGAACTCACCGCAGAAGAAAGACTTCTCCGCGCGATCTTCGGCGAAAAAGCCCGCGAGGTAAGAGATACCTCTCTCCGTGTTCCTCACGGCGAATACGGTATCATCGTTGACGTACAGGTATTCACCAGAGAAAACTGCGACGAACTCAACCCCGGAGTTAACGAAGTTGTACGCTGCTATATCGCACAGAAGAGAAAACTCTCCGTCGGCGATAAGATGGCAGGACGCCACGGTAACAAAGGTGTTGTTTCCAGAATTCTTCCTCAGGAAGATATGCCTTTCCTTCCGGACGGCAGACCTCTTGATATTCTTCTTAACCCCCTCGGTGTTCCTTCCCGTATGAACATCGGTCAGGTTCT
>JAZQBJ010000115.1:0-19808 GCA_045545715.1 Oscillospiraceae bacterium | reverse complement strand
CTGGAAATCGTGTGGGGGTCAGAGGCCTCCCAAGAGTTCGAATCTCTTCATCCCCGCCAAAAAACCCCGGAACTTTGTTCCGGGATTTTTTTGTTTTTATCAATATTGCAAATAAAAAAATCCCGCGGAAAACCGCGGGATTTTTTTATGTTTCAAAACAAAGTTTCTTCGTCTTCAGTAAAAAGTTTGTCGTTGATTTCAAAAAGACTTACGCCGTGAACGATTCCGAATATAATGATAGCGTCTCTTCTGTTTGCAGAATAAAGCTGGGCAACACCGCAAAGTTTAAGAAGTTCATTTGTTTCATCAAGGGTAGCGCCTATTCCGTATGCAAGACAGATAAGTCTGTTTCTTGAAGGATTTCGTTTTCCCGCAAAAATCTGGTGAAGATAAACTTCGCTTAATCCGGATTGTTTTGCAAGCGCCGCTTTTGAAATGTTTTTTTCTGCCAAAAGTCTGTTAAGAAGTTTAGCGGCAGTATCGCTGTTGAAATTTTCGCTGTTTTCAGAAAGAAATTCATCAAGATCGGGGGTATCCATAAGTTCCTGTTTAAGGTCATTAGTGTTTATGCTGTTCAAAAATTCACCGCCTTTACAAATTGAAAAACCCTGCTATAATGTTTATATCTTACAATTTTTCGTCAAAAAAAACAATATGCTGACAGCATAGGGTGGTGAATAATGGATAAATATAACAACATTATTGAAAAAATCAATAATGAATTTGATACAGTAAGTGTTATAAAAAAGAGCGAAAAAGGCAGCGTTTCCATTGTTCGTGAAAAGAAAACCGGCAAAAGATTCGTTTTCAGAAAGTTTTCGGGAAAAAGTGACGTTTATAAAGAAATGATGTCTGTTTCCTGCAAAAATCTTCCGAAAATAAAAGCTGTTCAGGAATTTTCCGCTTCAACTTTTGTTCTTGAAGAATATATTTACGGCGATACTCTTTTCGATATACTTAAGAGCGACGTGCTTTCTGAGAAGGAAACGGTCGACGTTGCTGTGCAGATTTGCGACGCTCTTGAAGTGATCCACGGAATAGGGGCTGTCCATAGGGATATAAAGCCGGAAAACATAATTCTTCATGGAAGCGAAGCTGTTCTTATAGATTTTGATGCTTCAAGAATCGTGGATCCGGATAAAAGCACGGATACAAGAATCCTTGGAACAATGGGATATGCCGCTCCGGAACAGTACGGACTTTCGCAGACGGACGCAAGGTCGGATATATATTCTCTCGGCGTCGTCCTTAACGTCATGCTTACAGGGGAACACCCTTCGACAAAACTTGCGGAAGGCAAGATCGGTGATATCGTCCAGAAATGTACGATGATAAATCCCGAAATGCGCTATCAGACAGCAAGAGAAGTTAAAGATGGGCTTCTGGAAATCGGTTTTTCCTCTGAAAAAAGAAAAAACAGGCTGTTTCTTTCTTTTGCGGTGATTGCGGCTGCAATTATTCTGTCTGTTTTCGGGTTTTATATAAACAACGAAAACGGAGCAACCGAAAAGGAAATTATTGCAAGCGGCTTTTGCGGAGATGAAGGTGACGGAACAAATCTTGAATGGAAGATAGATTCCGATTATATCCTTACCATAAGCGGAAAAGGCCGAATGGCAAACTATAATCTCTATGACGAAGAAAATGAAGTCCCTTCCCCTTGGTATGATTATAAAGAAAAACTGTTTGGTCTTGTTATTGAAGAGGGCGTAACAAGCATAGGAACAGATGCATTCAGAGAAATGAATATTTCCTGTGAAATGCCGGATTTTCCGAAAAGTCTTACAGAGATCGGAACGATGGCTTTTTGCAGCAATGATTTTTTCGGAAACATTATTCTTCCGGAAAACTTGAAAATACTCGGTGACAATGCTTTCCAGGGAGCCGGGGAGTTTTCCTATGCATATATTCCATCTGCAGTTATTAAAATTTATGATTCTCCTTTTCGCTTCTGCAAAATGGATGAAATAATCGTTGCCGAAGATAATCCGTTTTATTGCAGCATTGACGGAGCGCTTTTCAATAAGGAAGCAACGAAAATAATACAGTTTCCCATAAATGTAACAGGAAAATATACTCTTCCGGGAAGCGTTGAAATTATCGGAGATGGCGCTTTTGAACAGAGCTCTTTAAGTGAAATAACAATAAACGAAAATATTAAAAGCGTTAACGGTGTTGCTTTCCATTCTTATAATGGAAAGGTTGTTTTCAACGGAAAAGTTGAAGAGATAAAATCCGGCGCATTCCGGAATGAACAGGGAATTACCGATGTATATTTCATGAGCGGTGCACCGCAGAAGGTGGAAAGAAATATCGTTGAAACATGGCATTCGTTTATGGGAAACATCAATATCTACTATCTTGAAGGAACTCCGGGATGGGAACTTGATTCTGACGGCCTTTGGAACGGATACGAAGTTATTCCATACAGGGAAGATGAGTTCGTGGAATATATCGAACTTGACGATATAGGTGATGCGCAGGGAAGAAGCATTGAGCACGTACCTGATTTTTATGATTTCTGGAGTGCGGAAGAGATAATAACCAAAAATATAAAAATAGCCGCGCCGGGAAATCTCGAAAATTACCTGAACTGGAAATTTTCCGGAGATATACTTACTTTGACTTTTGGCAAGATTCCGGAAGAAGAATGGAAAAAAGCACTTCGTGATATTTCTGAAGAGGATAATATGATTTATATTTCGATTATCCTTGAAGCACCGGATAAAAGCGTTAACGGAATTTTTACCCATAACGGAAACGGCCCGACCTACAGCAACCTGAAAAAACAGGAACAGAGCGGAAAAACAATAGAGTATTCAAACTTTAACCCTTTGATGGATTATGACTGGACTTCGCAGGAAATGGCCTTGGTTATCCGTGAGGACGGAAAGATAAGCGTTGCTCCAATTCAGAGAGAAAGCGTATTTTTCAAAGTTATCTATTGGAGAACCGTAACGGGAGAAGTGATAAGGCAAATCCTTCCTTACCAGATAAAATTCGGCGAAGATTTTCTGGCATGGTCTTTTGAAGATGAGACTTCGGTAAAAAGTAACGACAATTCTTTTTCCGGAACAGAGTGGATGGATTATTATTGGGAACCGGTAACTGATCCGGAGCGGGTGGTTTTTCGAACAATACATGGCGGCAGAAGGGAAATCGATTTTTCCGAAGCCGAAGCTTATGGACTTGCTTCCGAAGTTTTAAAAACTCCGGGTTTTGTAAAAGTTTTTGTAAAAGATAAGGCAAAATTCAGCCCGGAACTTGTTTCGAATATGGAGGTTTTTCTTCTTCCGCCGGACGCAGTTAAAAGAGAAAACGGCGAAAGTATCGAAAGCTGGATCGAAAGAGTTTATTCAGAAACAAAATATGCCGGATATAAACTCACAGCCGGCGGGGTGGGCCCGGTGGAGAATGCTGCTGAAACGGCAGAATTCCAAAACAGCATTGTAAATGCAGGTTATTTTTATTACATAAGCGACAGAAATACCTGCTGCTCAAACGCTTTTGCAATGAATTCCGCCCCTTCGGAAAACGGGACTTTCTACTATACCATCGATTACCAGTACACCACTTTTATGCTTATCGACTGGTATCTTGAAAACCCGGAAACAAACCCGAACGCAAGGCCGGAAAAAAGAGAATATCTCTGCAATTCTTATGAAAGCTTTACTTTTATCGAAAATGCATAACAAAAAAACGCGGAATTTTTCCGCGTTTTCTTGTTTATACTATGCTGCGAGTATATTGTTTTTACATAAAAATAGGGGTAATATATTTATAATTAAAAGGGAACTATACCTTTTGGAAAAACGGAGGAAAATCAAGATGTTCAAACGTTTTGCAAGTATCCTTATGGCAATCATTATGGTTATCGGAGTTTTTCCGGTAAGCGCGATGGCGGAAGACCCGCAGCAGACTGTAGCGGTCACAAACGAGATTCTGCATGAGCAGATAAAAATCAATACGCATCAGCTTGCGGTAAATATCGGAACAAGCACCGAAGGAATTTTGGCTGTTAATGTCCCAAGTTCCATTACCGATGCGGAGCTTGAAGGCGCATATGTTGAACCGCTTGAAAAGACTGTTGTCGATTATGCGGTTTATGCACCGGCACCAATTGCAAATGAAAGCGGAATAAAATTTGCTGAATTTTTTGGTACCGATGTCAAGAACATGGAAGATATCAGCATTCCCGATGACAAATGGGTCGATTACATAAAAGACGACTATATGCCCGGCTGGTTAGTGACTCTTGCTACCAAGGATGAAGAGGGAAATATTGTCCGTGAAGCCGAAGGTGAAACATGGTTTGATTACGGTGTTGTCTGGTCCGTAGGAGAAAATCTCTATTACCAGAAACTTCGCATTGTGCGTGAAATGCCCGTTACTCCCGGTGCGTTTGAAGGAAAAACCATTGCAACAGGTTCAAACCTCGATTATTTTGAAACCGTTTACACCGGTTCAAAAGTAATTTACCGTTATAAAGGCGGAAAAACAACTGCGGAAGAAGTTGCACAGCAACTTGGAGCAGATGCACAAAGTTCTATGGGAATAGTAACAGCTCTCAGAATTCCCGAAGGATATACCGATGTTGCGGAATATATCGAAAACGGAAACAACTCTGTAGGCGGTTGGAAAGAATTTGCAGCTGAGTTCACTGATCTTAACGGCTATATTCCTCTCTGGCCCATAGGATATACTCAGGGTTTGGAACTTGTTGAAGGTGAAAGAACTTTCACAATTGTCTGGACCGACGGAAATGGCGGAACTTTTGAAGAAACAATAACCGTTGCAACCGATTTCGGAGACCTTGTTTCTGATGAAGGAGACGACGGCGGTGAAGAAGACATCCCGGGAGGCCCTCGTCCGTTTGTTGAAAGAGCACGCCTTGCCCTCAATGACTGTGAAGAATTCTTTACTAAAGGACGAAACGGCACCAATATAACTTACACTTATAATGTTGAAGCAGACGACACAAGAGAAAAAGTTCTTGAAAGACTGCTTAACAATAATAACGGAAACAACGGTTTTGAAATAAGACTTGATTCTCCGGATAGCGACGTATATACAACCATTGAATCGGTATATATTTGGGATAATGATATAACTTCTGATTTTATCGATGAGCCGGGAGAAAGGGTAACTTCTCTTAACCTTGGAAGAATGTGGTTCACAACAATGGCTGATAACCTTTGTGAAGATTGGCAGGGTGAATTTACGGTAACCTGGAGCAACGGAAAAACCGGAAATGAAAAAATGACTTATATGGAAAGCGGAATCAATTTTTCGCTCAATTTCCCTGTGCTCGAAAATTATCCCTGGATGAGCGTATATAATAACCCTGTTGAATCCGGAAGAATAGATGTTGTCAATTCCGAAGGGACAAAACTTACAGTTGGCGGAGAAGCTGTTGACGGACTTTCCGTAAAAGGCTACGAAAACGGAAAACTTTCTCTTGAATACAGCAAGCCTATTGATGGTTCCGAAGAAACCTTCTCCGTTTCCGTAAAAGCTCCGGACGGCGCTGCTTATTACAGAGTTCTTACCGGAAGTGAATTTGTAGATTATAATCCGGATAAAATCGGAGAATATGACAGCACTATTGACTGGGACGTTGAATCTATTCCTCTTGGAGCAAACGGAAAATTCGATGTTGAAATCGAACTTGGAAAAGGCGGAAAGAACTTAAAATTCGTTGACGGAATAAACGTATGGTATACTGCCGGTTCCGAAGAAGAAAATGAAAAACAGGTCGCGGTAATAAAATGGTACGGCGAAGGTGGTACCATGGATGACGACCTTTACCTCAATGAATATTTTTATATTGACATCGAAAGCAAAGATGAACAAACTCTTACTTCCGGAGTTGATAGAGTTACAGAAAAAGTAACCGCACCGGTTATTGAAGGCGGAAGCAAATCCGACGTTGTCTATACAAAATACGAACAGAATATTTATCCCGCAAACACCGAAAAATCCGGAAAATATTATTTTGTTATTGAAACCGACGGAACACTTGAGACAGGTGAAAAAGTTTATATTCCTTATAGCTTTATTTCCGAAGGAATGAACGCGGAAAAAGCTGCAGGACTTGATATTTCCATAAGAAATCTTTTCGGAGCGGATGCTAACACTTCCGGAATTGAATATGACGAATTCGGAATGTTCTTCTATACTGATGTAATTGGTGAATTTGTTCTCTCCTGGAAAGAAAAAGTTTCCGAAGATGAAGACAGAAGATTCAATAAAGAATTTTATGAATATTGGAAAGACGGCGAAATTGTAACCGTTGATCAGCTTTATATGGATGCTCATCCGGCAATAGTCGATTATATGAGCTTTGAATTCGTTGATGAAGTTCTTGTTGTTACTGTTGATAATATTCCGGCTGAAAACTGGAAAGAAGTTTATTATTCTCTTGAACCTGGTGAACTTCTTATTGATGCGTTTATAAAAATAAATCCGCCATATGATGATATGGTTTCGGTACACTGTGAAAATGGAAACGGCTACGCATACCAGATACTTAAAAATAAACTTTATAACAATATTGAAGTGGATTTTGGACGGCTTGAATTTGCTCAAGGTTTTGAATCTGTTGCACAGGTTGAAGTCGAAGAAGATGAAATAACAATAATTCCCCGAGATTCGGGAATTTTCTTTGCAAGCCTTGCGTGGAAAAATTCCGACGGTGAAATAATCACCCAGATCCTTCCTTATGAATTCAAGAGAGCGGAGAATGCCGAATCTGTTTCTTTCCCGAATGAAAAATCCATATTCTCCGGCGAAATAAGAACTGATGAAAGAACCCAAGGCGAAAACCCGATAATTGTTGCCGAATACGATGAAAAAAGCGGCGTACTCAAATATACCTATAACGGTCCGAGATATCCCGGAGATCCCGATGAAGATATAATTATCGGCGAGGCTATTGCAGTAAACGAACATGGTGAGAGAAACGAAGCAATAGATACCATTGTAAAAGCTCCTGACGGCTTTGAAAGAGCAGACGGAAGAGGAAATGCTTACATTTTCCCGATTTGGTTCATGGATGATACACGTCCGCTTTTCGGAAGCTCAAATTATTTCGAAGCAGTATGGAAAAACACCGAAACCGAAGAAATACTTGTTGAAACAATAACAATTCAGTTCGAACCCGGAAAAGTCTGGATGGAAAATTATTGGGATGGAATTACAGAAGAAGACGTTGACAGAGTAGTTTTCATTCCGATAAACGAACCGGAAGGCGAAGTCCGCTTTGAAACCGTTGAAAGCCTTAAAGAATACGGAATAAATATTGACCTTTTCTCAAAACCCGGCAGAGTTTCCTCGACGTTCGGCAATATTGATGAAATTGATATCAATACGGTTGCAAACCTTGAAATAATGATTCTTCCTCCGGATGCAACACCGAGAAAAGAGGGCGAAAGCACCGAAGAATGGGTTAACCGTGTTTTAAACGAAACAGAATATAAATTCAATAAAGAAGGCGCAACCGGCGTTGACTGGTATGATCCGGCATATGCGGATTTTGCAAATGAATCCATGCCGAGCCATCCTTTCAAAGACACTGATATATGGTCTTTCAGAGAAAATGTTGCGGCATTTGAATATATCGATGTAAACGGAATCAGAGTTTGGTTTACTTTCAGTGACGGCGGAAACGGACACACAGTTTTTGTCGACTGGTATAAAGCTGACGAATATGGCGACCCGGCAAGAGAACCTTCTGTTCGTGAATTTGTTTATGGTCAATGGGAGCAGCTTGTTTTTGAAGTTGAAGCAGAATCTCTTACCGAATCCGAACTTATAGAAAACGGTTCAGTCGAAACTCCTACACCTATTATTGATGAAGGCGAAGCGAAGTGGAAACTCACCACCAACCATTATCCCCAGGTTAAGGAAAACGAAAACGTAAACGCATATTATTTCCAGCTTGAAGGCGACGAAAACACTCCGGACGGAAAGAAAGTCGTATATCTTCCTTACAGCTTCATTGATGAAGATCTCGACTACGATAAAGCTGTGGATATTGGACTTAAACCGAAGATCCACCACTATAAAGAAGACCACAAAACATATGTTGAAGGAAAACCCATAGACGGTGAACTTACCCCTTACGGAATCCGCTTTGAAGTTGAATCCTTCTCTCCGTTTGTTCTTGAATGGGAAGAAGAAACACATGAATTCGGTGAAACCGTTTACGAATGGTCCGAAGACGGAAAAGCCTGCACCGCAAAACGTGTCTGCGCTGTTTGCGATGATCATACCGAAAAGGCCGAAGCAAAAGTTGAAGGCAAAAAAGTATCTGACCCGACTTGCACCGAAAAAGGAAAAACCGAATACACCGCAACTTTTGAAGTAGAATGGGCAGAAAACCAGAAAAAGACAGTTCTGGATATTCCTGAAACCGGACATTCCTTCGGCGGTTGGAAAACTGTAATTGAACCCACCGAAGAAAAAGACGGAACGAAGGTAAAAACCTGTTCCGAATGTGGAAAACAGATTATCGGAAACATTCCCAAAAACAGCGGAATAACGATCATCACTCCCGGAGAAAAGACCGAGGATGAATCTAACCCGAACACCGGTGCTGCGGTATTCGGAACTGCAGAAGGAATTTCTCTTCTTGGAATTGTTGCAGCATTCATTTTTGGCAAAAAACATTAAAACCTAAAAGCAGCGCAGAAAATTTTCTGCGCTGCTTTGTTTTTTACAAAAAAATATTGATTTCAAAAATAAAATATGATATATTTAACCAAAATAACATATGCTGATGCCAAAGGGAAAGACAAAAATGAATTGTCTTTTCGTTTTTGCAATCTGTCCCGGACGCATGACGTTCGGGATTTTTTGTTTAGCGGTTGTTAAAAAATTTATAACGGAAAGGGATGCATCGATGGAATATATCACACTTAATAACGGAGTAAAAATGCCGATTATCGGTTACGGAGTAAATAAACTTGAAAAAGAAGAAACCGAACGCTGTGTTCTCGATGCACTTAACGCGGGTTACCGCCTTATCGATACCGCACAGTCCTATGGAAACGAGGAGGAAATAGGTTCCGCCATTAAAAAAAGCGGCGTTCCGAGGGAGGAAATTTTCCTCACAACAAAAGTAAAGATTGCAAATTTCGGATACGAAAAAACAAAAGCTTCCGTTCTTTTTGATCTTGAAAAATTCGGAACTGATTATATCGACCTTGTTCTTGTTCATCAGCCTTTCGGCGATTATTTCGGAAGCTATAAGGCTCTTGAAGATCTTTATTTTGAAGGAAAAATCAAAGCAATAGGAATTTCTAATTTCTATGCATATAAAATGGTGGATATGGCCTCTTTTGCAAGGGTAAAACCTGCTGTCAACCAGGTCGAACTCCATCCTTTTGACCAGAGGATCGAAAGCAAGGAATGGCATGATAAATATGAAGTCAAAATGCAGGCCTGGGCACCTCTTGGCCAGGCAAGGGTTAATATGCTCGAACTTCCGGAACTTCGCGAAATTGCAAGAAGATATAAAAAATCCGTAGCCCAGATAATTCTCCGCTGGCATATCCAGCGCGGAATTCCCGCAATTCCCGGAACTCCCGACCCGAAATTCATGAAAGAAAACCTCGACGTTTTCGATTTCTTCCTTACCGACAGCGATATGGAAAGGATCAAAAAGCTCGATAGGGAACGCAGCCTTTTCTATTCCCATACAGACCTCGTAACGGTTGAATTCTTTGCAAAAAAGGCAGCGGAAAAATAAAATTTTCTGAATAACAAAAACAAAAATCGCCAAAACTTTCTTTTGAAAGCGAGGCGATTTTTTAATATGTTCAAACACGAAAAAATGCTTTTTCATCCGGTTGCGGTTGAAAGACCAAATCCGCAATATGCCGCTCTTCTACAGGAACAGCTCGGCGGAGCAAACGGCGAACTCAAGGCCGCAATGCAGTATATGTCCCAGAGTTTCCGCATAAAGGACCCGGAAATCAAGGACCTTTTTATGGATATTGCGGCGGAAGAACTTGGCCACATGGAAATGATTGCCCAGACAATTAATCTTCTGAACGGCCATGATGTTGACGCGCAGAAAGTTCCCGCGGGCGAAATCCAGACCCACGTTGTTCTCGGGCTGAATCCGGGTTTGATAAACTCTTCCGGTCACGTCTGGAACGCGGATTACGTAACGGTTACCGGAGATCTTTGCGCCGATCTTCTTTCAAACATTGCTTCGGAACAGCGTGCAAAAGTGACCTATGAATATCTTTACCGCCAGATCGACGATAAAAAAGTTCGGGAAACGATAGATTTTCTTCTCAACAGGGAAGAAGCGCATAACGCAATGTTCCGGGAAGCTTTCAACAAAGTTCAGAAAACCGGTTCCAACCGTGATTTCGGAACAACAAAAGCGGCTAAAATGTATTTCAGCCTTTCGGAACCTTCTCCGGAAAACAGCCGTTTCACAAATGTGGAATCAAATCCTCCTTCCTTCAGCTGAAAAAAGCTCCGCCTTTGGCGGAGCTTTACATATTTTTGAGGAAAATGACAGCTGTTTGTGTTATACTGGTTATATCATAACCAGGAAAGGAAGAACAAGATGGATATTTTTGAAGCAATCGATTCCCGACATTCCGTAAGACAATATAAACCGATTCCGCTTTCCTCGGAACATAAAAAAGCCCTTATAGAAAAAATCGAAGAAATCAATTCCGAAAGCGGACTTGAAATCCAGCTTGTTGCAGATGAACCGAAGGCTTTCGATTGCCTTATCGCAAAATACGGTAATTTTTCAGGGGTCAAAAATTACATAGCAATGGTCGGAAAAAAGAGTGAAAAGCTCGATGAACTTTGCGGATATTACGGCGAAAAACTGGTTCTTTTTGCGCAGCAAATCGGTCTTAACACCTGCTGGGCAAAAATGAGTTATCGAAAAATCCCCGGCGCAATAAAAATCGAAAACGGCGAAGAACTTGTTATAGCGATTTCCATAGGTTATGGCGAAAACCCGGGAAAGGAACATAAATCCAAAAAGCCGGCTGATGTTTCAAAAAACTATGACGAATCTCCCGAATGGTTCAAAAAAGGCATAAAAGCGGCTCTTAAAGCCCCTACAGCGATAAATCAGCAAAAATTCACATTCGGTTATTCCAAAAACAAAGTCTTTGCAAAAGCCGGATTAGGCCCCTGCAGGAACATTGACCTCGGAATTGTTAAATATCATTTTGAAATCGGTGCAGGAAAAGAAAATTTTGTCTGGGGTGAAGAAAAATGATGACCCGCGATGAAGCGACAGAAGTTTGCCTTCGCTTCGAGGACGCATACGAGGATTATCCTTTCAAAGACCCGAACTGGACCATAATGCGCCACAGAAGCAACAACAAAATGTTCGCCGCAATTTATGAGCATCTCGGAAAAATATGGATAAACCTCAAGGCAGAGCCCATGACCGGAGATTTCTGGAAAAACGTTTTTCCGGCGGTTGTGCCCGCTTATCATATGAACAAGGAACATTGGATAAGCGTTATTCTCGACGGAACAATGTCCGATGATGAAATAATACCTCTTATCGAAGACAGCTTTTTACTTACTATGCCGAAAAAGAATAAAACAATGCAGGAAAAACGGTAATTTTTGGCACTAATATAGTGAAAGCCGAAAGGAGGCAGATGTTTTATGAAAAAGATAGTTTCAATTTTGCTTGTTATATTGATGCTTTGTTCATGCACCCAAACCGTACAGCCGGGAATTGATCTTGAACCGTATAAGGAAGCAAAATCTCCGCCGGACGTAAAAATTCAGTACGGCGACGTTTCAATAACCGCAGGAAAAGGAACTTATTCCTGGGAATACGTTGAAAACGGAAAAAACGTCTGGGTTGAAGCGGATTCTGACCACCCGCTTTTCTGGGAAGAGATTGCCTCTTTTTCCGCCGGAGAGGAAAAAACAGCCAGGTTGATTTTTGACGAAAGAATGGAGTCCTATGAACTCAAACGCTGGGAAGTTGAGCCGGGATATTTTGAAAGCGAAGATTACAGCGTTCTTGAAAAAGGCGAAAGAGTAATCTCCGAAAACGGAGTTTTCGAAGTTCCAACCGACGGAAAGATGTATGTTTATGAAATTTACGTAAAATATGAAGGCGGCGGAAATTGTTACTATGGTTTCCGCATAAATTCTCCGGATGAGTGGGGATTGACCCTTTCGGTAAGCAGTGTAACTCCGACCGGCGCGACACTTGTTTTCAAGCAATCCGGCGGAAACCCGACCGGCGAACTTATGACCGGAAGCTATTATCGCATTGAAGATGAAAACGGCGAACTTCCCTATATTGTCGAAGGGGACGTTGCCTGGACTTCCGAAGCATATATGATTAAAAAAGACGGCGAAATTCAGATGCAGGCAAACTGGGAAGGGCTTTACGGAACCCTTGAACCGGGAACCTATCGGATTTATAAAGGAGTTATGGATTTTCGCGGAACGGGAGATTTTGACGAAAAGGAATATTTTGAGGAATTTACCATCGGAGAAAAACCGGTCAAATCCATGAAAATTATGAAAATCGTTGATGGCGCCGAAAGCGGAAATCTTGTTCTTGCGGGAGAAAATTCCGGCGATGTTATGACCCTAAACGTAAAAGATATTCAGGTTTTTCTCGATGGCGAACCTTCCGATTCTTCCGTGCTCATGGACGGAATGACGATCCACGTTTATCATAACGGTGAAATCCTCGAAACATATCCCGCAAGTTTCGGAAAAGTCGGGGAGATACACGCTTTCAGCATCGGAAGTAAAAATCAGCTCGGCGGCGGATTATTTGACATCTGCGGGCTTTATCTTAAGGTGCTCGATGACCTTTGGGAAGTTGACAGCGGTTTAAACGGCGGCGCGGAATATGTGAGCCTTGACCTTGTTTCCGCACCGGGAAGCCTTACGGATTCCGAAATTGCCGCAATGGCATGGATTTTTGAAAATAAATATAATGTACAGGTACTTACCTTTACACTTGATGAACTCAAAGAACAGGGTTATTTAACTGCTGCAGGCGGCTCTAATGACCTTTATCAGTGGGATAACGGAGTGCTTTTGAGCATAACAGGAAACAGAAAAGAAGGAGAAGATCCCAATGCATATTTCGGACTTCGCACGATCGAATTTAATGCCACAAAATGGCGCAGTCCTCTCGGTGCATATATGTTTATGGATTGCACCGCAACATGGCCGCAGATGGGAACATGGGAGGATTATAGTATAGGTTCACAGGCAATTTCTTAATAAAATCATCGGAAAATTTTCCTAGCGGTTTATTGTAAAGTTCAAATTGACATGATAAAATAAAAACCGTAAGGGAGGTATTCGCATGATTGAGTTTTTTCAAAATCATAAAAAACAATGCATAATCGCTGCTGTAATTTCGGTGATAATCTTTGCGGTATATCTCTTTTTACTTTTTAAACCCGGATTTTGGTACAAAGATGCTTTTCTCTATAAACAAAAAGCGCCTTTTGAAGGAATAGAAGTTTATTCCGGAAAAGACCGAGAATTGGGTTGCCGTTATGAAATGACAATGGCAAAGGAAGGAAAAAAAACCTGTATCGCTTTTTCTGTGAATGAAACCGAAAGGGGATACGAAATTATTTCCGATAATTCCAAAAACCATAACCCCGATGTTGAAATTTATGAAAACGGAGAACTTGTTTTCAAAGGTACTTCCGTTGCCGGAATGCTTTTTGATTTAAATGATGAACCTCTGGTGGAAACTCCGAAAATAAACTTTTATGTTAACGGAAACGTTCCCGAGGAAGAACTTTTGCCAAGTTACGGTTGGCTTTATGAAATTTCTCAAAAAGTAAAATCAACGGATATCCGCGGAAACGCAATTTTCCTTCCGGCTATTATAATAGTTGCTGCGGTAATCATTTTTGATATGATGTATCCTGATCTTTTTTGGGAACTTCACCACAGACTTGCTGTGGATGGCGGAGAACCGAGCGATTATTACCGTCTGGTTCAAAAAGCCGGATGGGTAATGTCTCCGTTTATCATATTGGCTTTGATGATCGCAAGCTTTGTTGTAACGATATAAAACAGAGCGTAATGAAAAAAAGAAAGGGGAATTTTTATGAAAAAAATGTTTTTCGCTTTTATGCTTTGCCTTTTGGTCGCATTTTCCGGATGTATGAGTGGAGAACCTGTTCCGGAAAAAGAGGCAGATGAAGCAATTTCTGAAGAACCAACAGCAGTTTTTGAAACTGAAATCGTTTTTGAACCTAAAAGCGAGTTCCCTCATTTTTTGAAAGAAGTCTTTGAAAAGGGAAGCGAGATATATAATCATCAGACGGAAAAGACGATAGAAAATGTTACGGTTCTCGGAAATGAAAATGAATTTTTTGTCACATTTAAATACAGCGCTATGGAAAATAATATTCTTAACGATGACTGCTGGCTTAGAGTTTGGGGCAAAAAAACTGATGACGGAAAATATCTTCTTAAAAGGCGTGGCGGAGGATATCAGGGCGAGATGAACCTTGAAGAAACGGATATTACTCTTGAAGATATTCAGTAACAAAAAAGAACACCCCGAACAAAGTTCGGGGTGTTTTTTTGTGCTTATTTGCTGATTTTGCCGGTATCGATGGAACTTTCGTGCTCAAGTCCAAGACGTTTTGCGGCTTCTTCGCGCATTTTATATTTGAGAATTTTTCCTGCGGCATTCATCGGGAAACCTTCAACAAATTCGATATATCTCGGAACTTTGTGACGGGCAAGGCGTCCTTTGATATAATCCGCCATTTCCTCAACAGTCATGCTGCCGGGTTCTTTAAGAACGATCTGCGCCATAATTTCTTCGCCGTATTTTTTATCCGGAACACCAATTACCTGGACATCTTTTACCTTTTCATGAGTATAGATAAATTCCTCAATTTCTTTCGGATAAATGTTTTCTCCGCCGCGGATTATCATATCTTTAAGTCGTCCGGTGATGTTATAGGTTCCGTCCGGGTTTTTGCAGGCAAGGTCGCCGGAATGGAGCCAGCCTTCCTCATCAATGGTTCCGGCGGTTGCCTCCGGCATTTTATAATAACCTTTCATAAGGTTATAACCACGGGAACAGAATTCGCCGTTAACGCCGAAAGGAACTTCCGCTCCGGTTTCCGGGTCGATGATTTTTGTTTCAACGTGGGGAAGGTTATATCCAACGGTATCACAGCGAAGATCAAGCGGGTCTTCCCAGGCGGAAGTTGTGCTTCCGGGGGAGGATTCTGTCTGACCGTAAACGCTGATTATTCCGCGCATATTCATTTCGTCCGGCTGAGCGGCTCTTCTCATAAGTTCCGGAGGACAGCCTGCACCGGCCATGATTCCGGTTCTCATATAAGAAAAATCGGTGGTTTTATAGTCCGGGTGGTTGAACATAGCAATAAACATGGTCGGAACGCCGTGGAAAGCGGTTATGCGTTCCTGATTTATGCAGGCGAGAGATGCCTTTGCGGAAAAATAGGGAAGCGGACAAAGGGTCGCTCCGTGGGTCATTGCCGCGGTCATAGCGAGAACCATTCCGAAACAATGGAACATCGGAACCTGGACCATAAGACGGTCCGCAGTGGAAAGCCCCATTCTGTCACCGATGCATTTTCCGTTGTTTGCAACGTTATAATGGGTGAGCATAACGCCCTTCGGGAAACCGGTTGTTCCGGAAGTGTATTGCATATTGCAAACGTCGTCGGGACGAACCGCCGCCGCCATTCTTGCAATTTCCTCTTCGGAAACGGAATCGGCTCTTTCCATGGCTTCGTCAAATTCAAGACAGCCGGGCATTTTGAAGCCGACGGTTATTACGTTGCGAAGGAAGGGGAGCTTTTTGCAATGGAGGGGCGCTCCGGCTTTTGTTCCCTTGATTTCCGGACAAAGTTCGTTGATGATTTCCGCATAGTTCGAATCAAGGCAGGAATCTATCATAACAAGAGTATGCGTATCGGATTGGGAAAGAAGATATTCCGCCTCGTGGATTTTATAGGCGGTGTTGACCGTTACAAGAACGGCGCCGATTTTTGTTGCAGCCCAGAAAGTTATGTACCATGCGGGAACGTTTGTTGCCCATATCGCAACCTTGCTTCCGGCTTTAACTCCCATTGAAACAAGCGCCCTTGCAAAACGGTCAACGTCCTCGCGGAATTCGGAATAGGTTCTTGTGTAATCAAGGGTAGTATAACGGAAAGCATATTGATCGGGAAATTCCTCGCAGAGTTTATCGAGAACCTGGGGGAAGGTGAGATCGATAAGGGAATCTTTTTTCCAGATGAACTGGCCGGAATGGTCAAAGTTGTAATAAAGACTGCGTTTTTTTCCTCTCGGGCTTTCAAAACGGTTCATATAGTTTACAAAATGGGGGAAGATAACTTCATATTCCTGAAGATCCTCCATCCATTCCGGTTTCCATTCAAGGGATATAAAACCGTTGTAGTCAATGGAAGAAAGCGCGCGCATCATTTCCGCAATGGGAAGATTGCCTTCGCCGATGAGGTTATAGGTTTCTTCGTCGTCGGAATCGCGAAGATGAACGTGTTTTACATAAGCGCCGAGGTTACGTATGGTTTTATCGGCGGATTCTCCGTTTGTGCGGTAAGGATGATGCATATCCCAGAGAGCACCCAGATAATCCGAAGCAAATTCGTCCATAAGGGAACGAAGCCTTGCGGTATCGGAATAAATTCCGCTTGTTTTTATAAGAAGGGTAACGTCTGCAGTCTGTGCATAGTCGATGAGATCCGCAAGGCGGGTTCTGATAATTTCTTCATTATCATTGAGCGCAACAACGCAGACATAGGGAACTTTAAGGTTATGGGCGGTATCGATGGTGCCTTTTATCATGCTGTCATTGAAATTTGCTTCAAGAGAAATATCAAGGGAAGTATCAAGGCAGGGGATTTTTACCCCTTTTTCACGGAGAGATCTTGCGGTGGCGCTGGTGCTGTATTTATGGAGCGGAGCTCCTTTTTCCATTAAATCAAAACGCTTGTGAATGTTATAAAGTTCAATTCCGGAAAAACGCATTTCGTCCGCAATTTCGATTATTTCATCCCAGCCGAGAGATTGCCAGCCGCGGGTCGAGAAAGAAAGATTCATACGTTTTCCTCCTCATAAACGATTTTGTTGAGGGCGTTGAGATAGGCAAGAATGCTTGCGCCGACAATATCGGTGGAAGTTCCTCTTCCGGAATAAAGTTTTCCGCCGGAAAGAAGTTTTACAACGGTCTGTCCCATTGCTTCGCGGCCTTCGGTAACGGATTGAATCTGGAAATCATCAAGTTCATAATGGAGCCCGATAATCTGCTCGATTGCAAGAAAAGCCGCATCAATAGGACCGTCGCCGATGCAGATGCCCTCAAGATGATGTTCACCTTTGCTTATGCGAAGATGTGCGGAAGCCGCAAGAATGTTGCTTGCGTTGATAACGTAACTTTCGAGTTTATAAGTCGGAGGAACCTGAAGAGCGGAAGAAGCGACGATTGCATCGAGTTCCTTTGAGCCGACTTTCTTTTTGAGCACGGCAATTTGTTTAAAAGCTTCAAAAACCTTGATTCCGTCCTCCTCGGAAAGTTCATATCCAAGTCTTTCTGCTGCCTTGAGCACGGCGGAAATATCGTCGTGCTCGGTGAGCACCCATTCTCCTTCTTCCCGAACACTGTCATCAAAGGGCGAATTTTTGCTTTTTTCGGTGTGGCAAAGTCTGTCGATCTGGGCAAGAACGCGGTTTATTTCCGCCATTCTTACAGAAGCGGAAACATCGAAAGTGCTGCCTTTTGCGTTAAGTATCTTTGCAATTTTTCCAAGGCGGACGTTATCGGACGCAACGGCGGTCGCCTTGATTTCGGAAGCACCGCTTCTTACTGCGGAAACCGCGCAGGAATCCGCCATGGAAAGAGCGTCGCTGCAGGAAACGCCGACGGAAATATCCTTGAGTTCCGGAACGGCGGCAAAAATTTCTTCAAGAAATGCGGTGAATTCTTCCGGAAGCATAACTCCTGCGGTATCGCAGAAAGTAACGGTGGAAGCGCCCGCTTCAATTGCGGTTTTAACCGCCGCTTCAAGGAAGGAAAGGTCGCTTCTGGTTGCGTCGCCGGCAACAAATTCAACGTCACCGCAAAGCGCCTTGCAGGCGGAAACGGTGTTTTTTATTGCGGAAAGCATTGCTTCCGGTTTTTTATGGGAAAGATATTCCATCTGAACCGGGCTTGTGGGAACGGAAACCTGGAGACGGGGCTTTTTTGCCTCTTTAAGGGCGTTCCAGACCTTTTCCGCGCCGTCCTCATCAAGAGATACCGGAACGGCAACAACGGAATTTTTGACCGCAGAAGCGATGGATTTTATAAGAAGGCTGTCTATCTTGAGATTTTCGATGGGGTGTAGCTCAATGACGGATACCTCAAGACGGTCGAGCAGTTTTGCAAGTTCAATTTTCTCTCTGAAGCTGAGAGTAAAGCCTGCGCTTTTCCCGCTTTGTTTCATGGTAACGTCGCTGATTCTGATGTTCCTCATCTTAACATCTCCTTTTCGGGGAATATAAATTTATGAAAAAAGATTATTCAAAAAAATATAATTAATATTCTTATTCAACCACTTTTTAAAAGATTTGTCAATAATATAACATAATAATATAAAAAGAGCACCGAATATTTATTCGGTGCTACTTGTTTTTTATACAGTTCAGTCGCAGACTTTAAAAGTCCAGCCGAGGCTGTCCTCAACCTTGCCGCTCTGGATACCGTAAAGGGTATCATAAAGTTTCTGTGCGGTGGGGCCGATTTTTCCTTCGTTGATGGAGATTTTTTTATCTTCCCAGCCCATTGAACCAATTGGTGAGATAACTGCGGCGGTGCCGCAGCCCCATGCTTCTTCAAGAGTTCCGTTTTCGGCGGCTTCGAAAAGTTCTTCGGCAGTGATAAGGCGTTCCTCAACTTCAATTCCCCAGCTTCTGATAAGGTCGATGCAGCTCTTTCTTGTAACGCCTGGAAGGATCGAACCGCTGAGTTCAGGGGTGATAACTTTTCCGCCGACTTTGAACATTACGTTCATCGCGCCGACTTCTTCAACATATTTGCGCTCAACGCCGTCGAGCCAGAGAACCTGAACATAGCCTTTCTTTGCGGCGGCTTCGCCTGCGCGAAGGGAAGCTGCATAGTTTCCGCCGCATTTTGTATAACCGGTACCGCCGCGAACAGCGCGGACGTCGCGGCTTTCAACATAAATATCAACCGGGCTCATTCCGTTGGGATAATAGGAACCGGAAGGGCTGCAGATTATGCAGAAAAGATAGGTTTCGGAAGCATGAACTCCGAGATGTGCGTCGGTTGCAAAGATGAACGGACGGATATAAAGGGAAGTTCCGGGATTATGGGGAACCCATTCAGCATCGACCGCAACAAGTTCCTTTATGGCTTCAACAAAGGTTTCTTCCGGAACGGCGGGCATACAAAGACGCTCGTTTGAATTCTGCATACGTTTTGCGTTTTCATAAGGACGGAAAAGATGGATGGAACCGTCTTCCCAGCGGTATGCTTTCATTCCTTCAAAAACTTCCTGGGCGTAATGGAGAACCATGCAGCTGGGGTCAAGTTCAAGAGGAGCATAGGGAACGATTCTTCCGTCGTGCCAGCCTTTTCCTTCGGTGTAATTCATAAGGAACATGTGGTCGCTGAAGGTGCGTCCAAAGCCGAGTTTGCTTTCATCGGCAGGTCTGTTTTTTGGATTTTCGGTATATGTTACAGGAAAAGTGAATTCCATTTTTCAAAAGCCTTCTTTCAATTAAGCCTGAGTATAATTTTT
>JAZQBJ010000114.1:0-34381 GCA_045545715.1 Oscillospiraceae bacterium | reverse complement strand
GATCATATCCTCGAGCGGTTTGCGGTTTTTCTTTCTGATCTCGCTCTCTGCCGGATATCCCATTGCGATAACAAGTGCAATGGATTTGGGGCTGGGGATACGGAAGTTTGCTTTCAGCTTTTCTTCATTGAAAACGCCGAGGATGCAGGTTCCGAGTCCGAGTTCCGTTGCCTCAAGGCAGAAGTTTTCAATCATAAGGCCGATATCGTACTGGCGGAAATCGCGTTTATGTGCTTCGGGGTTGTTATAAGGAATATCTGCGTGTTCCTGGGTGATGATGACAAAAGCTTTTGCTTCGCCGACCCATTTATTAACTTTTTCGCCTTTGCAATATTCTGCCGCAACGGCAACTGCTTCCGGTGCGTGTGCAACGTAAAAATGATAGGGCTGGGTGTTGCAGGCGGAAGGTGCAAGGCATGCCGCGTTGATGCAGGAAACTATTTTTTCCGCTTCAACGGGTTTTTCCGAATATTTTCTGCAGCTCTGGCGCTGCTGCATTACTTTGATAAGTTCAGTCATGGTAAATCAATCCTTTCGTTTATCGTTACCTTTATATTATAACCTCCGGCGGGTCAAAACACAAGGATTTTATGCCATCAAAGAAACGGGCCTTAAAAATCTTGCGTAGTTGTTCACAAGGTCGGAAAAATATACAAAACATCCGGGGCTGTTTTGCGCAAGCATCATTTTTTCGCTGTCAACAAGCATAAGTGCATGGGTATATTTATCTTCGGTTTCACAGACGTAGGAGCCAATATGAACAAGGTCACCGTTTTTTGCCTGATGGATATCATAAAAATCCACGGTCTGCATTCCGCAGTATTCCTGTTCTCTCCATTCCCAAAAACGGCTTACGCTTGCCCAGATAAGGGTTCCGCCGGGTTTTCCGCAATACCAGTTTTTTGTCATCGAACCATAGTTTTTTGGTGTATCCTTTTCGGTTCTGAAGCCGGACCAGATACATTGGGATGCAAAGTTCATACAGTTTCCGAACCAGTCTCCCACAAAATGGAAAGCGGGGTTAGGCTCTTCGCAAAATTCAAAGGCATATTCCACTGCCGATTCAGGATCATAATTTCTTTCGAACTTATTTTCGGGAACAACGATTTCTTCTTTTTTTGCAAATTCATCCGCAAGAAGTTCTTCCATAACTTCCTTTTCCATTAAGGTTACCGGAAGATCATTCTGGAATTTTCCTTCGGAACCTGGGAAATAGTGATAGGCTATTTTATAGACGTCATCTTCAAAGGTAAAAACCATTGAATGTTGGGAATTAAGGGCAAAAATCGGAGGATAGGCTGTGTTTTCTTTTCCTTTTATCACAAAATGGAGCACCGCGGCACCTTCTCCGTAATCTGAAAGTTTTACGTAATCCATGCGCGGATCGTCAAGATCTTTTTTTGATATATAATCTATGGTAAAAGGAAAACTTTCGGTTTCGACATAGCAGTAATCGTTTTCGCTGATTATGTTTCGCCGCATTGCAAGAAGGGTGTTCCAGTTCTGGACATTGACCATCATTTCGTGGTCGGTATCAATGATTCCGGAAAGATCCACCGGAAGCATTGCAATATATGAATTATAAAGCGCGGTGAAATAGTTGAGCACCGCTATTTCCGGGGTTTTGCTTTCAAGCGGAATATATTTTATTTCCGCAGGTTCCGGTTCGGAAAGTTCTTCCGGAATTTCAAAAACTTCGGGTTCGGAAGTTTCAAAAGCCGGTTCTGAAATTTCTGTTCCGGAAACAGGAGTTTCGGAAACACATCCGAAAAGCATTGTCAAAGCAAGAAAAACAGCGACAAGTTTCAAAGTTTTTCCTCCGTTGTTTACAAAATTTTTCCTTATACATTATATTCACCAACACATATTTTGTAAACAATAGTGGAAAAAGGAAACAGGTTTCTCCGCAAGCTTTTACGAAGAAACCTGTTTTTTTAATATTTCTTTGCGATTTTATAACTGTATATAACGCATACTATCGTATCGATAATTATAAGGCCAAGGGCAACGCACATTGCGATATATCCATCAATGAAAATTCCGCAGGCGACCATCAAAGCGCCACAGATGATAAAGGATATTCCACCGAAAAGCTGGCTTTTTTTCCATGTAATATCGTTTTTCATGCTCCATGGAGTGCGAAGTCCTATAATTCCGTTGCTGCGGAGTTTAGGCATAAAATTTCCCATTATCACAAGGCTTATACCGAGCAAAATGCAGACAAACTGGTTTATATCTGCTTCGTGAGCATAGCTCATACTTTCTGCCGCAGCAAAACTTTTATAAATGGAAAAGCAATGTTCGAGGGTGAAAAAAACGGAAAGACCCATTCCGGTATAGAAAACGATTTTTTCGTTGTTCTTCCCGCCTTCTTCCTGTTTTGCGGAAATTTTTGCCATCCACAGCATGAAAAGGCCCATGCCGATGGTTACCAGAGGAAAGATGAGTGTTTCATATTTGCTTCCCCATCGGTCAATTTCTCCTGCAAAATTATAATGTGCGGGAATTTTTTCCGGAAGAAACGGAAGCGCGATAACGGCTATCAAAAGCGGAAGAAACATCAGCGCAAAATAAAGAATCCTTTTTTTATTCATCATCTTTTCCTCCTTTAAGGGTACTTATCCAGACGATTGCTTCATCGAGAACGGTTAAATTCAGCTCGTAATATATGAAATTCTTTTCCTTGGTTTCATAGATGAGCCCGGATTTTTTAAGTTTCGAAAGGTGATACGAAAGCGCCTGCGGCGAAAGGCCTATGGATTTTGCAAGGTCACCGGAATTTATCTTACCTTCCCGAAGTTTTTGCAGAATTGCCCTTCCGGTTTTATCCGCAAGGGCGGAAAGCACTTCGTTTAAAGCCAAAAAACCTTCTCCCCTTTCCAAAAATCTATTTAAAATTTTCTTTAAATAGATTAAACCATATTATGCATAATGTTGTCAAGATGACCAAAGAAAATCTTTTGTTTTTTTATAAAAAATCTTGCAGAAGGAACCTTATGCGAGTATAATAATTTCATTAAAGTGTTTTATCACTACTCTATATAAAATAGGAGGAATTTCCATGCCCGCAAATGTCCGTCCCGAAAATATGGAACGCATTACCACCCCCGAACTTGCCGAAAAATTTATTGAAGAACAGATTGCCGAAATCCGCAGCCAGGTCGGCGAAAAAAAGGTTCTTCTCGCTCTTTCCGGCGGCGTTGACTCTTCCGTTGTTGCCGCTCTTCTTATAAAAGCAATCGGCAAACAGCTTGTTTGTGTTCACGTCAACCATGGTCTTATGCGCAAAGATGAATCCGAAAACGTAATCGAAGTTTTCAAAAACCAGCTTGACGCGAACCTCATCTATGTTGACGCAACCGACCGTTTCCTCGATCTTCTTGCGGGTGTTTCCGAACCGGAAAGAAAGAGAAAAATCATCGGTAAGGAATTTATCGAAGTTTTTGCGGAAGAAGCACGCAAACTTGAAGGCGTTGAATTCCTTGCACAGGGAACCATCTATCCCGATATCCTTGAAAGCATTAAAGCTGCAGAAGGCAAAAAAGCAGTCAAGAGCCACCACAATGTCGGCGGTCTTCCCGAAGACCTCAATTTTGAGCTTGTTGAACCCATCAAACTTCTCTTCAAAGACGAAGTTCGCGTAGTTGGCGAAGCCCTTGGTCTTCCCCATGGAATGGTCTATCGTCAGCCGTTCCCGGGTCCCGGCCTCGGCGTTCGCTGCCTTGGCGCAATCACCCGTGATCGTCTTGCCGCTCTCCGCGAAGCCGACGCAATTCTCCGCGAAGAATTTGCTCTCAACGGTCTTGCAGAAAAAGTATGGCAGTATTTCGTCATCATTCCCGACATCAAGAGCGTCGGCGTAAAAGACGACAGCCGTTATGAAGGCTGGCCCGCAATTATCCGCGCAGTCAACACCAAAGACGCCATGTCCGCAACCATTGAAGAAATTCCTTACGAAGTTCTTCACAAAGTTACAAACCGCATCATCACCGAGGTTGAAGGCGTTAACAGAGTTCTTTACGATCTCACGCCGAAGCCCACCGGAACTATCGAATGGGAGTGATCCCACAAGTCTAAAAAGCCCAGTCATCACCGGACTTTTTAAGGATTTGAGCCATTCGTGGCAACGAAATGGCAACAAAACTTCATTATTCAACAATAAAGAGCTAACTGATTTTGATTAAGTCAGTTAGCTCTTTTTATTTTGTATGTGAATTATTAAGTATTACTGAATGCGATCTCGTCCTTTATAAATCCTCCCTTTGTGTTGAGCAGTAATTTGTGAACGGATGTTTTCGATTTCAGCAATATATTGCTTCTTTTGCTCAGGAGATAATTCCTCCAGTTGTCTAATTGGTCTCTTCCCGGACACGGTTGCTAATGTTTCATAGAGAGAGGCAAAGTTCTTATAGTTTTCGTATATCCCGATATAGGCTGTATTTGTGAAAAATGGGTCTAATGAGGATTTGTAAACTTCAAGAAGATTCTCGGTTAATCCGTTGAGCTTTAATCCGGTCAGCAGATTCACTATTTCTTCATTGCATTGAAAAAGAATCGGAGCACTCAAGCAATCAGCTAAATCTCTATCCAAGTTATAATGAGCCTCTTTGAATGCTTCGGTTAAGTTTATAAAAGAGCGATTGGAGTGTCCTTCCTCTGGATCAGTGTAACATAGAGAATATTACTTTTGAGCAAGCGTGGAAAGCTGCGGGATTTAGTAGTAACACAGCAGATTATTTTTCTCCTGATGAAGCGGTGCTTGTAGAAATGAAAACAGAATGACAAATTCTAATTTGACAAAGGAGGCTCCTGCCATCCCGGCGGGAGCTTTTTTCTGATCAATTTTGCTCTATGTATTGAAAAAACCGTAATATCTGATATAATATAAATAATCTAAAAGATTTTGCCGCTGTTACAGCCTGCGCTTTGGCAACAGTATGGCAACAAAAAATCAGATAGCTCCTGCTGTCTGAATAATGGAAATAATCCTAAGACCTTGAGCTAAATCCCATAAGCAAATCTGTTTAAGATTTATTTTTCAGGAGCGAATGGGAATAACAAACGAATGTCAAAAAACCGCATGAGCATGCGGTTTCTGTGAGGTTGTTAAGCCTTGTGACAACAATAAATAAAAAAAGTCCGACGTATTTCCGCCGGACTTTTTTTATATAGCAGTATATCCCCAACTTCTGCCGATTCTTATTTTCCGAATCTTACCTTCATCAACCAGTTTCGCCAAAATTCTGTTTGCTGTTGCGGAAGAAACATTAAACATCTCACGCACATCGGCATTTGTGATTGTTTCGTTTTTCTTAAGGAATTTTTCAATTTTATACCAGCGCAATTCATTCACGGACATATTTTCTGCTGCGCCGGTTGTCTGTATGGCCTCTATCAAAGCTTCTTTTATCGCAGAAAGCATAAACTTAATAAATGCGGTGGATTCGCCTTCCATATTGGAACGGTTTATAGCATTGTAATATTCGTTCTGGCGATCGTGGATTATTGACTCCACCGGAAGCCATGCAAACATAGGTTTCCACTGCGCCAGCAATAAAGTATGCCAAAGACGTCCGATTCTCCCGTTGCCGTCCGCAAAAGGATGAATAAGCTCAAATTCATAATGAAAAACACAGCTTTTTATAAGCATGTGGAAATCGCTGTTTTTAATCCAGTCCAAAAGTTCTGCAACAAGTCCCGGAACATAGTCCGGAAGAGTTCCGAAATGCAGAACATTACCTTCTTTATCAACAACACCAACCGGTCTGGAACGGAAGCATCCGGATTCTCCAACCAGATCTTTTGTCATAACAGCATGAGCTTTAAGAAGATCATCAAGCGAATACGGATTCAGAGAATCCAGCATATCGTAAATTTCATAGGCATTCTTTACCTCGGCAACATCTTTCGGCGGAGCAATTACTTTTTTGCCGTTGAGAACTGCCGTAACCTGTTCAAGGCTGAGAGTATTTTGCTCTATGGCAAGGGAAGAATATATGGTGCGTATTCTGTTTGTGCGGCGCAAAGTCGGGTTAGCGGAAAGTCCTTGGGTTGCAGTAACATGCCCCACAAGCTCTGCTATTTCTGTAATTTCATCAAACATTGCGTTTGTAATTTCAAACGGCGGTTTTTTATTGCGCATAACAGATCACCTCAAAGTTATTATATCATTTCATCACTCATTTATCAATAAAAATGAGCGATGAAATGAGCGATGAAAGAAAATAAAAAGCCGACGGATTTCAAAATCCGCCGGCTTTTTCAATTAATTTTCTTTGTTTTCAACAATCTCACCATTATGAAGTCTTATAACCCTGTCTGCCATAGCAGCAATTTCCATATCGTGTGTTACAAGAAGAATAGTCTGGTGAAAACGTGCCGCAAGGGCTTTTAAGTGGCGCAGAACCTGGTCGCCGGTCTTGGGGTCAAGGTTACCGGTGGGCTCGTCCGCAAGGAGAATTGCGGGTTTGGAAGCCAAAGCGCGAGCTATTGCGACCCTTTGCTGTTCGCCGCCGGAAAGCTGATCGGGATAGCGGTCGAGCTTATCGGAAATTTCCAAAGCTTCAACAAGTTCCGTGAGAAACTCCGGTTCTATATCTCGTCCGTCAAGATGAAGAGGCATAAGAATGTTTTCTTTAACGGTGTGCTCTTCAAGAAGGTTATAGGCCTGGAATACGAAGCCGATTCTCTGTCTTCTGAGGCGGCAGAGTTCGTTGTTGGAAAGATCGAAGATGCTTTTATCTTCAATAAAAAGTTTTCCGCCGGAAGGTCTGTCAAGTCCGCCGAGAATCTGGAGAAGGGTTGATTTACCGGAACCGCTTCGACCGATTATGGCATAGAAAACGCCTTCCTCTATGGAAATATCAAGAGGTTTCAGCGCATGAACTTCGTTTTCGCTGCCTTCGTTATATGTTTTAAAAAGACCTTCGGTTCTTAAAATATCCATTCAAAAAGCCTCACTTTCTTGTTTTGATGTTTTCAATGGGAAGATATTTCTGGATGCTCTTCATAGGAAGAATATAAAGAATTGTTATTATCGCCGCAAGAACGATGCAGAAAATAAAATGCAGCCACCAGGGATATCCCCAAAGGAGGTTTCCGAGCACCGCATCGGAAAGAAGAGCATAGAGAGCGATTCCGACCCAAAGAAGAATGTTTGCAATAATAACGGCAATTCCGGAAACGGCAAGTCCGATATAGAGCTGGCGCCTGATGAGTTGTTTGTTGCTTACGCCAAGGGACTGGAGAATTCCGATTTTGTTTCGCTCCTGTTCGATATCGGAAGATACCGTGTTGGAGAAAATAAGAAGCGCAATCAGCACAGCTGTGAAGCCGAGAAGTCCGACCAAAAGGATATTATTGATTGCGTCATTCAGCAGTTTTTGACTGCTCTCATGGTAAAACTCTATGTCCATATAGTTTGCGCGGCTGAAGATAAGAAGAGCGGTATCCGCATCCTCGCGGGGAACATCCTCTTTTGCATTGATATAAAAATTCGTGGTGCCATAGCCGCTTGCCATGTTCATAATTTCAAGGGCACGAAGTTCATCCGCCGATCTTGTGCGATAGGCTTCAAAAAGTATCTTTGTCATTGCTTTTTCGGAGCAGACTATCTGATAACCTTCTCCGTTTGCGCCAAGGGGCCATATTCCTTCCTCCGGGAAGTAATAAATTACGGCGCCGATTTTGTAATCGTGCTGCATATATTCGTATGAATAATAAGTTTCCTTCGGGGAACGGGTTTCCGCCGCAACGGTGATTTCCTTTCCGGCTTCAGCCGCCGGATCATGCTCATAAATATTTCTATATTCCTTATAATAGCTCGTTTCGATTCCGAGTTCCGAAAGATTTTCCCAACCGGAAAGGCCTTCGGAACCCTCCTTCGGTTTTGTTTCTTTATAAAGGGGAACAAGAAGAAGTATTTCTTCTCCGGAATCAAATTTTTCCGCATCCAGCCTTCCATCGGTCACGGCGTTTTGCAGTTTTATGAAAAGTTCGCTTCCGGAATTGAGGGAATAGAGCGAAACGGGATATCCGCTAACGCCGGAATGGGCAAAAACGGAAAGAGCGCTTTCCGGGAATGCGGTTTTGAGCGGTTTGCTTTCCGGAGCATCACCCAGCGGGATGATTGCTTCTCCGCAATAGCGAAAAACGGAAACGGAATCGCATATTCCCAGTTCATCTATTTGCGCCATGTATTCATCAAGCTGTCGGTCCGACATGGCAAATGGGCTTTGAAGCAGATATTCCGGCTTGCTCTCCCTTTGAACAGCCTCGCGATATGGCATCATAAAACGGGAACCGATAAAGATGCAAAGGGTCATAATAAGCGCCATAAAAACGCAAAGAGCCGCGTTGCCGAAAGTTTTACTCCTGTTGGCGGAAAGTCCCCTTATGGTTACGTTGAGGAAGCTTTGGAAAACTTCCTTTTTCGGCGGGGCAAAGGGCTTTTTATGGGTGGTCCTTCCGGTAAGGGGAACGCCAACAGCCATAATTACCGGAATAAGCATTCCGAGGATAAGCGCAAGGGTTCCGGCCGCAAGGGAAAGAGCAAAAACCGCCGGGTCAACGGAAAAGATTATTTCTCTGCCCTGGATTTTTTCAAGAACGGATGTTGAAACAAGCGCACCCCCAAGGCCGAAGATTATTCCGATGGGCAAAGTGGAAATCCAGAAGATGAAGAATTCCCAGAAATACATCTTTGCAATCTGTCCGTTTTCCGCACCGATGGATTTCATAAGAACGACCCTGCGCAGACGTTTTCTTACCTGGGTGAAGAAAATCTGAAAAACGGAGCAAACCGTTGTTACAAAAAGGATAAGAGTGACAAGGACAAGAACTTTTCCGTTGCCTTCGGAGGATGAAGGATAGGCAAAGCGGTTGACCATAATGGGGTCATAATCGCCCTGTTCATTTTCTCCGGATGCAAAAACATGGTTCGGGTTTGTAATTTTCATTCCGGCGACGGAAAAATCATTTTTGATAAAATCCTCGAAAGGAATTTTATAACTTTCGCCTTCATATTCAACAACAACCGTTCCTCCGGAAAGTTCCGGAAGGGTAACCATCATATAATCTTCATAAAGACCGCTGCCATAATACGGAACAGAAATCCGTTTTCCGCTGTTTTCAAAAGTAAAACTTTCCGCCGGGATATAATACTGTTCCGCACGCTGACGGGAAAGAGTTTCTTTTGCATATTCTTCCGGGTTTTCGATGTTTTTCGGCACAAAAACAGCATTAATCGGAATTAATTTTTCTTTCTCTTCATCAAGAAGATTGAATCCGAGAAGGAACCTCGAATCGAAAGTTTCACCGTTTTGCTCGTCCCAATAAAAAACAACGCTGTTGTTGACATTAAAAAGCGGAGCACTTTCGTTAATATAATTGTTTACGGAATCAAAAAGCGCTGTTTTATCTTCGGAATGAAGCAGAGTAATATGCTCATATTCAACAAAACCGAAATCGGGATATTTTTCTATGACCGCTTTTTGAGCATTCACAAAATCCGCGTAGCTTTCCGGAAGAATAAATCCGCTTGGAAGATTATGTTTTCCGCTGTCCCAACGGTCGGAATAGGTTTCCATAACGCCGCAGACAGTATAGGTTTTCGGAATTGTAACGGTGAGGTCGGTGGTGTTTGCCATTTCGATATATGGGTCATAATCCGAATAAAGGCTTTTTTCTTGGGAAACCCTTATGTTCATATCCTTATATCCCATAAGATCATTTATATATGAAGCCCAGGTTTCTTTTTCTTCTTCGGTCATAAAGGGAATTATATCAAGCCCGTAATTGCCGTAATAACTGAAATAATGTGTAATTACCTTGAGGAATTCCTCATCGGTCATTTCTTCAAAGGGAATATATCTTCCGTTTGGATTTTCCTCATCGGCAAAAACTTCGATATAACCTTTTCCCTCGCCGAGGGTATATTCCGCAAAAAATCTTAAATCCAACGGAGCGTCCCAGCGTGTATATTCGATTCCGGTATAAAGTTCCCAGGTTCCGGTTCTGAAAATTTCAAGGCAACGGTCGATTCTCGCCTGATTTGCAAGTTCGATATATTCATCTCTTTTTTCTCTTTGTGCGGCAATTTTTTCCTCATCGAAGGGAAGATAAACGGTAGATGCAACGGTGAAAGTATCGCCGATTTCAAGACCGAGAGCGGTGAGCCTTGCATATTCAAGAACAATTTCGTCGCTGTTTTCGGGCCAGCGGCCTTCTTTAAGTTCAAAACTTCCGAGTGCTGCAAGGTCATCGCTCATGGTGCTGAAATAATATTCGTTGTCTCCGGCAAAATAATCCGCGCCTTTGACTTTTATCATCGGAAGAACGGCGGATTTTTCGGCGGAGGAAGATAAATTTTTCGCTTCGTTTTCGGTTAAGCCGGTTCCCATAACCTGCCAGCTTCCGTAGGTGGAAATTCTTTGGTGGGAATCCGTTTCGTTAAGCGAAACAATAAGCGTTGTTGAAAGAACAAGAAAAACAAAAGCAAGAGCTACAACGCTCCAAAGAAGAAGGGTATCTTTTTTCTTTCCCAAAAGTCCGCGAAAAGCAATTTTAAACATATATCAAACCTCTTTTCTAAAAGAGAATTTTTTGGGTTTTAATCCGTAGGGCGGATTCCGAGATAATATTCCGCAATCATATAATCCGCAAGTTTTCTGTAATCCCATTTCAGTTCCGGAAAATAGTTTGCAGTTTCTATAAGTTCGCTAAGAGTTTCCATATATCCGCTTTCGCTTGCGTAATTACTGCTTGGCGTGAAAGTTTTCATATAGACGAGATTTGAAGAGGCCTTTGCGGCAAGCTCGATATCCCAGTAATCCGTTCCGGAAAGGGTTTTTCCGTAATTATCCGTTGCAAAGTAGCTACATTTTATCTCATAACTGATCATTCCAAGACCGAATTTACCTCTTCTTGAAAGAACTTCCGTTTCGAGTTCAAAATCTTTCCAGAATGTTTTATTTAGCCTTTGTTTTGCAGCGTTGCAGCGCAGAACCTGCTCCGCAACGGTAAAATCCCCGCCACCACCCAGGAAACCGGAAAAATCCGGTTCCTCAAGGGTGGCAAAGGCGCTGTAATATGTATAGAGGAATTCAAGGATCTCGCGCTCCTCGTGATTCTTTGCGTCTTCGGGAGAAATCCGCTTTGGCGATGCGGTTGAAAGATTTGGTATCTTTACGAGCGGGTCAGGATAGTTTTTCAGGAAGGAAGAAATTTTTTCGTTTTCGGCAATCTCTTTTTCCGTTTCGAGGGTTGTTTCTCTCATTTCGTCACCGATTTTAAAAAGGTCTTCGGTGATTATGTAATCCATGTGGCTGTCAAACTCATCAAGAAGGAATTTTCCGCTTTCGTTCACTATAACGATTCTGCTTCTTGTTGTGACAAGTTCCGTTCCGGAATGGCAGACGTCATAGGTGAAGCGGTTTCCTTCGATGGAAATAAGCTTTATCCAATGGATAATGCTGTAATGGGTTTTTGCTGTTATCAAAGCCGGGTTTTCGCCCCGGAGTTTATATACTTTGCCGTTAAGGTCAAGATAAATGGGAATACCATCTTTTGTTCCAGTTGCTTCAAGCTTTTCAATTTCCTTTTCGGTAAAAATCTCCCGGACGACAGAATCGTAATCGTCAATGAGGATATAGGCATTTCCCTCGCTGAAAACAACGGTATTGTTCCGGGTTTTGAAAAGGCTGTAATCGTTCCTTTGGTAAACCGAATCCGCCTTTTGGAGCAGTTCTTTTATCTCATTTTCGGAAGGTTCATTATAAACCGCACTGCAGGCAATAAGGCTTCCTGTTACTGCGGCAAGCATGAGCACGGCAGCAAAAGTAAAAAAACCGTTTCTGCGTTTTTCGGTGCTCAAAATATTTTCAAAGCGCTTTTTAAGGGTTTTTGCGCCGCCGTAAAAATGGGTAGAAAATACGGTGCAGGCGGTTCTTTCCCTATGAACGCAGGCGAGAATAGTTTCACTGTATTTAATTCTGGTATCCATGCTCATTTCGCCAATTACGGAATAATCACAGGAAAGTTCAAGGTCGGTTGCGGCAATGCTGCGCATTATCCAGACCATAGGATTGAACCAATGGAGCGCGTTGACAAGCAATAAAAGCGCTTTATAAAGCGTATCGTGGCGTTTGTAATGGGTAAGTTCGTGGCGAAGAATCAGCGAAAGTTCTTCCTGCTCAAAATCTTCCGCCGGGAGAATAACCTTCGGTTTTATAAAACCCATAACCATTGGGCTTGTTACGTTTTCGGAAACAAGAGCATCAAAATCGCTTTTTATTCCGAGCTCGTTTTTGATTTTGAGCACGACTTTTTTTGCTTTGCCGCTGGCGGGGTAAGAATTCTTAAGCTGTCTGTTTTTAAAATAAAAATATCCGCCGATATACCATATTACAAAAACTCCGCTTCCTGCCGCCCAGATGATTCCGAGAACGTCGAGAACGGTTCTTCTCGTTTCCTTTACGACAAGTGAATCCGGTGTGGTCATAACAGAAGCCTGGCCGGAAGGAGTTAAAACGACTGCGGGTTCACTTGGAACTGGTTCTCCCGGAACAAACTCCGCATTGTAATAGACCACCTTATCCGGAACGGAAAGTTCCATTTTTTGCTCGGCAATTTCAAAATCCGGGCTGAACGGAATAAGAAGCCTTACCGCAATGAAAAGCCAGACCCAATATTTCCATTTTGCACTGAATTTTTTATCAATCAGCGAAGAAAAAAGCGCAATAACGGCGATTACAACGGCCATTGAAGCGGAAACTTCGAGAAAATCGAGAAAAATTTCCTTCATTGTTTATTCCTCCTTTTTTGCGCTTTCGATAAATCTTTGGAGCTCCTCCAGTTCCTCGTTTTTGATATTTCCGCCGTCATAAAGAGCGGCAACAAATGCGGAAAGGGAATTTCCGTAAACTTTTTCAAGGAAGGAGCGGCCTTCCTTGTTTTTGTAATCCTTTTCAGAGATTATGGGCGTATAGATATTGGTTCCGCTGGTTTTATCGACGGAAAGGTAACCTTTTTCGATGAGTCTTCCGAGAACGGTCATAAGGGTCGAAAGTCCCCAGGTGCGTTTTTCTTTAACTTTTTCAAGAATGCTTCCGGCAGAAACGGGTTCCTTTGCTTCCCAGATTGCCTGCATTACTTCAAGTTCGCCGTCGCCGAGTCTTGTGCTTTTTGCCATGATTTTTTCCTCCTGTACGCTATATTACACAACTGTATAGTGGTTCTGGCTCCATTATATACAGTTGTGTAATAGATGTCAATACTTCGTTTTATAAAATGGACTTGTATTCTAAAATCTAATAATGCATAATATTCGTGACAACAAAACGACAACAGAATTTCTGATAGTCTATGTTTTTAGGATAATCTGAATACTCCCGATAATATGAGTTAAAATGCCCAAGCAAAAAGTGTTAGGTTGTATTTTCCGGGAGCGAGTGGGAATAATCCTTTTTGGCTTTTCAGTGGCTTGAAATCTTTTGATTTCAAGCCACTTTTTTGTTTTTATAAAAGCAAATTTGCGGAACATTTGCGGTATTTCATCACTCATTTATCAATAAAAACGAGTAATGAAATGAGCGATGATTTATTTTATAAAAAAGAGCTGTTCAAAAGAACAGCTCTTTTTTATTGTTTTTCTCTGTTTATAAATTCATCAAGCGAAACACCGAAGAAATCCGCCATCTTTACTACCGTTTCAAGATCCGGAAAAGCTTCACCGGTTTCGTATTTACTGACTGAGGTTTGGGAAATATGAAAAACCTTTGCAAGGTTTTGCTGGGTCATTTTTCTTTCCTTCCGCAGATTTTTAAGCATTATTGTCATCTGTTCACCTTCCGGTAAGTTGATTATTCACCCTCATAATAGACTTTGTTGCTGAGATATTTCCATGTTCCGTCATCATCAAGCCTTATTGTAAGCGTGTTGAATCTTGTGATTTTAAAATCTTTTCCGTGGATTTCATCCGTTGCGGAATATTGTTCAATATCCATTTCTATGATATTCCCGTTTTGGCGGACATCGGAAATTACCGGCGGATAATAGCCGCCGCCACCGCCGAAGAAGAAATAATAAGTATTGTTTTCCTCATCAAATTCTCCTTCTTTCGCGTTTTTTCGGATCGTTTCCGCATCCCAAAGGAAATATTTCTGAATATGATCAACAACAAATTCTTCCGGATATATGAAGTCTTCTCCTTCCGGATCTTCCTCGGGATAGTATCCGTTATCCGCATAAAAAGCTGAGCTGAAAAGGAAATAGGAATAGATTCCGTCAAAATAATTTTCTTCATCAAAAGTTTTCCAAAGAGGAAGAGAACTTGTAAAATTATTCAGATATTTTTTCTGATAGTCTGAAAATTCATCGGAGGTAAAAAGCTGGTTTTCAAAAATTTCTTTTGAAAGAACGATTTTTTCGCGGAATTTTTCTATATCATAGGCAACTTCTTTTGGCGCATAATAATATTTCTTATATTTTTGTCCTTTTCCCCATTTGAGCATGATAAGCGTATTTTCTTCGTCCGGGCTTACATACAGTGTTCCTTTTCCGTTGCTTCCGAAGATATTGCTTGGAGAGAGAAGTCCGCCTTTCCCCTGCCAGTCTTTTGGAATATCAGTCCATTTTTCCGTTTGGAGAAGTTCATTTATAAGTTCTTTCTGTTCTTCGGAAATCGGAAGTCTTTCTTCCTCCGAAACAACTATATAAGTAAAATCCGAAACCGAAGGTTCATCTTTTTCGGTAAGTTCTTCTGTTTCTTCGGGGATCTTCTCTTCAGAAGGAGGATTTTCCGGCTGCGGTTCCGTTTCCGGTTCCGATCCGGATTCTTTCTTATGCTCCGGCTGTTCTTTTTCTTCGGATACGGTAAGTTCGCTGTCCCCTTCAACCGGTTTTGTAGGGTCAACAATTTTAACGTCCCATTTTGAGCACGCCGTGAGCATCATTGTAAAAATGAGCACGAAGCAGATGATTCTTTTCATTTTTTCACTTCCTTTTCATCAGGAAACGGTAAACTCTTTTGTTTCCATATCGAAAACGCCTTCGATATGGCTGTCACCTTTTCCGCTGTTATCAAAGAAAAGCATAAGTTTTTCTTCCGAATATCTCATTTCGACAGTGTGATAGCCGAAATAATTTGAGAAAACCGGAAGACCGGTATCATAGCTTTCTATAAGATTGCCTTCTGCATCGAGAAAACCGATTTTGTAATTGAAGCTTGCTTCTTCACGCCAGCCGAATTTTTCGTCCTCAACTTCCTTCCAGCTGTATCCGTCGTCAAATTCATAATACACCACGATATAGCTGAAATCCTCGGGATCGCGGCGGAAAGTTAGGATTCCTCTGCCCTGTTTTCCATTCGGGTTGTAACCGAGAGGAAAGTTTTCATTTATATCGAATTTGATTTTTCCCGTCTCCGGGTCAAAAATCTGAAGGCTTGTTACGGAATAATTATATACATCGTTGTTTTTGAGAAATCCATAGCCGCCGTTTCCGCCGTACATTCCGCCGGTTTGTCCGATATAGGAATATTTCCCTGTTTCGTTATCCCGAAGGGCAATATGGCTGTACCAGGCGTCGCCGCCGCCCATTTCTCCGAAATTGCAGAGGGAATATTTTTTGTCGGAACTTTTTATTTCTTCGTAATCTTTGGAAATATGTCTGTCTTCAGGTTCATAGCGAAGGCTGTGGGTTTTGTTTTCAAAATCCAGTTCAAGGGTCATGGCGAAATAATCGCTGTAATATTCGGCGGTTTTTCCGTTGGAAGAGATTTTTATATCCGGTTTATCGATTTCTTCATAATATATGCTCATGTTATATTCTTCGAAGAAAAACGCATCGGTCTGTTCGCCGTTTTTATAAAGAAGAGCGGTAAATCCCCTTTCGCTGCTTTCTTTTTTGCTGTAGCTGAAAAGCCTTAGGGAATGTTCGCCGTCGATATAATTTCCCTGTTCATAAAATTCAAAGGTTTCTCCGGTTTCGATGTCTATAAGTACTGCATTGATGTTGATATAGGAATTATTTTCGATATGGAACATTTCTCCCGGAAGAAGGCTGAACCATGGGAACATATAATCCTCTTCGCCATAGGGAGAGACCATATCCAGCAGGGTTTCTTTTTCCGAAAGGAGTTTTCCGGTTTTATCGTAAATGTTTACAACAGTTTTGCGTTCGGTTTTATCAAATTTATCAAGAACAGTCGTCAGAAGAATATAATTTTCACTTTCTTCATCGAAAACAGCGGCATTGACCCAGATATCATCGAATCCGTTTTTGTTGAGCTGCGGAGAAAAATCCCGGGTCTCGAGGGTTTCGGAATCGAAAAAGATAACTTTCTCTTTTCCGCAATAGATGATATGATCTTCAAAAAACGCGAAGGAACCATAGGGCGCCTTCACAACGTCATATTCTTCGGAATAATAGTGCAGGCCTTCGATTGGGATAACAAGTTCGTTTCCGTTTTTTTCAAGGATAAGATCTGCGCTCCAATACCAGTTATCGTCAAGATTCACGTTTTCGGCTTTATATTTTATTCCTTCGGAAGCGAGCTTGTTTATGTTTGTGTTCCAGTCAAGACCGTCACCGCTGCAGATATAATCGAGCACCTTATCTGCATGCTCGATTATGATTTTTTCTTCCGATTCGGAAGAAATTTCTTCGTTTTCGGAAGGTTTTGTGGGGTCGACGATTTCGACATTCCATTTTGAGCACCCGGTGAGCACCAGAATAAAAATGAGCACAAGGCAGATAAGTTTTTTCATCTCCATTACTCCCTTTCGTAACAGCCGAGATATTCCCAGCGGCTTCCCCAACCGTCTATTTTGTCCTCAACAATTTTTACCACAAGTTCCCTGCTTCCGATAACTTTTCCTTCGGTATCAACGATATCATAGAAAACGGAAACGGTATCGTCAAGTTCATAAACATAGGTTACGACCGGATATTTTTCTTCCCCAAAGCAGAAATTTTCCGGAAGAATGTAATTTTCTTTTTCAGAATCATAATAAGGAAGTTCCCGGAGTTTTTCAACCGGAACTTTCGTATAGATTGTTGCAAATGCTTCAAAGTCCCAGTCTTCCGTATATTCCGGCAGTCTGTCTTCAAGTTTATAATATTCGTTAAGATATCCTGCGTTCGGATAATGATTATAACGGTCCGAATAACCCGCCGCAAGAAGATATTCCGTCGGAACTTCGTTAAAATCGCTCCAGGGTTCACCAACAGCAAGATAATGTATCGGTGCGATATATTTCTGCATTATTCCAAAATATTCCTCTTCCGTATTCATCGGAAGTTTTTCGGAAGAAGCGATATAAAGCTCGCCCTCGGCAGTCTTTTTGAAATTGACCTTATATCTCGAAAGGTGGTTTTTGATAAAATCCATTGCGACCGGGTCATCTTCAAGTTTCTCATAGCTATAATCGTAATCCGCATACCATGCTCCGGCTTCGACCCCATATCCGCCCATTCCGATATATGCATAGGCAACTTCCGCTTCATATCCTTCGGCGGTTTCCTTTACGTCAAAAACATAGGGAAAATCATCCGCCCAACCGCCCATATGCGGCGGAGTATAAACGCCCACTTCGGCATGATAGGTATAGTGGTTTGCGGAAGTGTGGTTTACTTTTGCCTCCGGACCAAAAACCTCTCTTACGAATTCTTCGACCCATTCCTTGGGAATAAAATCATCCATAACAGCTTCGCTGATTGCTTTTGCGGCAGGGGTGTATTCTTCGGCATAAAAAGTTCCGGTGCAATCCAGCACACTTGTTGCGGCAGAAACTTTTGCTCTGTCGCTGATTTCATCCGGAGAACTGAAAGTTCCCATTCTTCCTGCGGCAAAAAGAAGGATATCCATTCCTTCCGGACGGAGTTTTACGGAATCATCATAGGCCTTTGTAAGGAAATTCACGTAATCAAATGCGGGAATCGGGTCCTCTTTCCAGGAGCCGTCATAAGGGAAAGTTGCACGAAGTTCCGCATATTCCTCGCCGGAAATTTCCGCATAGAGTTCCGGAGGATCATAACCGCCGTAGCCATCGTCTTCAAGGGTCACAAAATCGGTTTTAAACTGTTTTCCGCCATCAAGGGTAAAGCCAACCGGCCAATAGCCGGCGCTTTGGGAAATAGTCATGGCAATGGAGTTGAGGAACTCATCATGCTGTTTTTCGTCCATAAGGTATCCCCAGAAGCCGTCGGTGGTATCATAAAAATCAACCACCGCCATATTTTTATGAACACTTACGGAAACCTTGAAGCATTCCTTATCGATATAGCTGTTAAGACGGTTTACCGTTTCGTTAACAAGCTGGTTAAGGGTCGCTTTTGAATTTTCTGCGCGGTATTCAAAAACCTCATATTTGCACTGATAGGGTTCATAAATATAAATCATCGGGTAGTTATTCACCCACCAGACCGGTTCGGAATCATCCGGCTCAAGATTTTCGAAAGGGTCATAATAAAGAATTTTATAACGCAGAAGACCCGTTGCGTCGATGCTGAGCATATCTTCGGTTATATAAATCAATTCTTCGTCTTCGGAAGGTTCCGAAAGAAGATCCACAAGGTTTTCGGAAGGTTTTTCGGTGGGATCGATGATTTCCACGTTCCATTCGGAACAGCCGGATAGAAGCATTGTAAAAATAAGTGCGAGGCAGATAAGTTTTTTCATTTATGTCACCTTCATTCAGGCTTTTTCAAAGCCGATATATCTTAAAAATTCACCTTCGGTAAGTTCAAAATTCATAATATATTTTTCTCCGTCCATCCATTCCGGATCACCTTCGGAGTTTGTTCCGATATAACGGAGAGTGAATTCAACGGAATAGTTGTTTCCGTCAACGGTTGTTGTCATGTCCTTTGCGTTATATCCGCTTCCCATTCCCCATTCAAATCCGGTAATATATTCGTCTTTTTCGGGATCATATTCAAAGTTGCTTCCAAAATCATAGGCGAAATTTTCGATTCCGAAAACCTCGTAAGCGATTTTCTCAATTTCAGAAAGGGGCAGATAATATCTGTATCCTTCTTTCATGCCGAAGGAACCGACATAGGGAGAATTTTTATCGAAAGCATTTGTTACATTGGCGCAGATTGCCGCATGCATCACGAAATTTGCCGCAACGCCATCGGTAACTTCAAGGTTTTCGTCTTCGATATTCTTTTTGTTCATGACCATAAGCATATGTTTTGTGAGGGACTGGGCCTGCATTTCAAAAGATGCTTCTCCGAAATGTTCGATTACTTTGTTTGAAACAAGCCGAAGGAATTTTCCATCGTTATCCTCCATAACCTCGAAAACCATTTCTGAATATGCAAAATGTTTTCCAAGTTCGTCCTGATATTCCAGAACAAGCAGTTTTACAGAAAACCTGTTTTCAAAAACATTTGAAAGATGGCTGTAGCTTAAAAGCTCTTTCGGGCCTTCTCCATAGGTTGCGAGACAGCAGCTGTCTGTTTCGGGATCATAAACAAGGTCGTTTTCGTCGGGTTCGTAACCGATTCCGAAATATTTTATAAAATATCTGTTTGCAATAGAGCGGGGTATTTTTATAAAATCGTTTTCATCCAGTGCTTCATCGCCCAGAATCTCATAAATTTCGGGTACAAAATATCGAAGAGAATAGGAGTTTGCAAGTTCTTCCGTGCTTTCAAAATCCGTTGTGCCAAACCAACCGGCCAAAAATGCCATATCCTCAAAGCTTTTTCTATCCGAAAAAAAGCTTTTGGCTTCACTTTTTTCAACTGGCTTTACCGTATAGGGTTCTTCTTCGGGCTGTTCAGGTTCTTTTGATTGTTCTTCGTTTTCCGGTTTTTCTTCTTTTTCATTTTCGGAAGCGGCAAGTTCACTTTCGCCCGAAACCGGTTTTGTGGGATCGACGATTTCCACGTTCCATTCGGAACAGCCGGATAGAAGCATTATAAAAACGAGCGCAAGGCAGATAAGTTTTTTCATTTATGTCACTTCCTTATAATCATTCGCTGTATTTTGCGACGCAGTAAACGGTTTCGTCCCTTTCTTCATAAAGAGAAATCACGGCATAGTTTTTGCCGGCGGCATAGATTCCCGCGCTTGTTGTGTTATCCGTAACATGGAGGAAAGGTTTTGTTCTGTCGCCAAGGGTTTTGCTTGTGCAAAGATAGGAACTCATCATTGTATAATCTACCGGGTCGTCGTTTCCGTTATCATAATCCACAGCGATTACGGATTTGAAATCATAGGTTCCGTAATCATCATCAAAAGAACCGTCGGAATAGGATTTATATTCAAAAAATTCGCCGGTTTCTGCATCGTAAAATTCCGTATATACCCATGAACCGTGAACTATCACGTATCTGTCTTCTATCGGGAAGAACGGCACCCAGGGTTCCGGACAGAAACGGCCGAATTCGATTTTATCTTCCGCAATATCATAGACAACAAATCCCTGTTCAATTCCTTCCCAACTGAAAACAAGGGCGGCTATTTTGGTTCCGCCAAGGATAAAATGGGGATCTGCAAAATAATAGGGATTTCCGAAAGACTGATCCCATTCGAAGTTCGGGAGAACGGATTTTAAATCCCAGAGGAGTTCGTTATCGAGAACAAGTTTTTCGTTTTCGCCGTTTTTATCCGAAAGCATAACTCCCTCTTTGACGTCAAAGACAAATTTTTCTTCGCTTACGTCATAATTTTTTCTTCCGTAGTTTTCAAAAATCAATTCATCCGGGATATCTTCAAAAAATTCTTTTTCCGGGTCTTCGCTGTTTTTATAAATAACTCCGTCTTCAAGGATTATTCTGTAATCAAATCCTTCTTTTGCGTAATATTCTTCCGCATCATATATTTTTTCGGCAGTTATTTCATCTTCATAGATGAGTTTTCCGTTTTCGGCATTAAAGCAGAAAACCTTTTCTCCGACAAAAAGAATTTTTTCGCCGAATTCGAAAATGTGCGAATATACGAAATCTTCCGGAACTTCAAGGACGGAATAGGGGTAATCTCCGGCAAGAGGAATTTCAATATCCGGTTCTTTTTCCTCTGAAATTATAAGTTCGGAATTATTTTCAATCGGTTCCCTGGGATTGACAATTTCCACATTCCAGCCGCAGGAAACAAAAGACATGACAAGAATAAACATTATGATCGACGTAAAAACAGTTCTTTTCAAGGAAAAACACCTCCGTTTTCCGAAAAATTGGTACAGTAACCAAAAGGTACGGAAAATCCGCCCTTTCGGCACTGTTTTTATTCTTTTTTTAATATCCGTTACCAGGCATTTGCCTGCAAAGTGTGGTCTTTATCCGGTCTTGTGTCAACGGCGTAATTTATGCCTCTTCCGCCTGCGCCCCTGTGATAATAGCTGAAATAAACAAGGCCGTCGTGATAGCTTGCGCTTCCGAAATGTCCTTCATCATCCAGTTCGAGATTGAAGTTGGAAAGGACGTTTCCTTCCTTATCGAAGGTAGCCATCCAATACTGCTGTGTTTCAAGATCGTCATAGATCAGGAGGTATCTTCCCTTTATGGTTTTATCCTCGTTTTCAATAACGGTTTTTATGCTGTTTTTCGAAAGTGCTCCGGCATCGATTTTACGGATACAGACAGTTGCATCCGCTCCGGCGGAAACGTCATAGAAGTTGATGCTTGCACCGTTATCGATGATCATTGTTTCGGAATCGAGGAAATATACCTGCGGGTGGCTGTATTCCGTCTTTGCGTCGGAATCTTCGATTTTCTTTGCAATTTTGGTATCGCCGTAATAATAATAGATAGCCATTTCTTCCTTATGTCCGCCGCCGTTTTCGCTTACATGAAGATAATAGTCATCTTTTCTTTCTTCCGGAAGTTCAACAAGGGTCATTCCGTCGATATGATAAGTCCATTTTCCCAAATCTCCGACGGAGGTTACGCAAATGGGCTCTGAAATTCCGTTTATCACCATTACGCTTTCAAAATCCCAGTTGAAAGAAATCATTCTTTGTTCTTTCGGGAACCAGACTCCCCTTGTTACGGCATATTGGGTCTGGTAATGTTCTGCGGTACTCATATCGCCGGCCTTAACTTCCGATTCAAGGGCTCTATAGCAGCTGCTTTGGAAATCCTTTCTCGGATAAAGGCCTCCTTCGCCCCATACTGCGGAATAATCCTCGTGGGTGCTTACGAAAAGGCGGTCAAAATCCTTTGCCTGTTCCGTTTTTAAAACCGCAAAGCGTTCCGGCATATAGATTTCGCGGAAACTGTAGCTATAGGGGTCATAGCAGTTTGTAAGTTCGTAATAGCGATCCTCATAGACGATTTCCCAATCGGTTATATCCGGATAGGCTTCGCTGAGATATTCGAGAAATTCCGGACATTCGAGAACGGAGGAAATCGGTTCTGTCGGAATTTCGGTATCCGCTTTTCCGTTATAAACCACCCATCTGTCCCAATCGGCGGAAGGGATAAAAGGAAAATATCCGTTTTCATCCGGGCCGGTAACTTCGGGTCTCGGGTCATCTTCCGAAGCCATTTCGACATAATAGGAGGGATCTTCCATCCACTGAACTCCGTAGATTACAAAATCGCTGAAAGCGGCTTCTTCTCTGTCGAAGGTAAGCTTTGCGTGGTATTTAAAAGTTCTTTGGGAAAAATCCGCGGAAACTCCCGGATCGTTCCATTCGTATTCTTCTGTCACCACATAGAGAATTTCGGTTTTTTCGCCGAGTTTTGCGGAAGAAAGCACTTCGGAAATAACAGAATAGCTTTCTTCTCTTATTATGATATTATTTTCTTCATTATATTTTCTCTTACCTTTTGTAAGAGTTTTTATGTATTCTTCAACTTCTTCGGAAAGAAGATCGGTATAATATCCGGTTTCGTGATAGTTTATTTCGGTGAAGGCGAACCGGATTATTTCATCCGCTGAGGTCATTATTTCTTCCGAACTGAGCTTTGGAAGTTCGTTTTCAACGGCAGGTTCTTCCACGGGATTTTCCGTTTCGGAATTGCAGGCGACCATTGTTCCGCTTATCACAATTACCATTGCAGCAATTATGAAAAGAGTAATTCCCCGGTGGGTTTTTGGATTAAGAACTGCGGCAAAACGGCTTTTAAGGAATTTTTTTCCGCCGTAAAAACTTGTTGAAAGAAGGAGCGGACTGTTCTGTCCCCTTCTCATAATGTTGAGAATTGTGGCGCAGTATTCCTGCCTTCTGTCGCCTTCCATGGCTTTTACGACCGCTTCGTCGCAGGTTATTTCGATATCGTTTTCCGCATTGTGGCACATAAAACCGATGAACGGGTTGAACCAATGGACGGATGCCGCAAGCATCAGAAGCATTTTATACCAAAGGTCGCCGCGCTTATAATGGGTGAGCTCATGGCGGAGAACAAATTCATATTCTTCCGGAAGAAGTGATTCCGAAGGGAGGAGCACCCTCGGTTTTCCGAAACCGACCATCATCGGGCTTTTTATAAGTCGGTTTTCATAAATTTTTACTTTTTCCGGAACTTTCATTTCCTTTTTGATACATTCAAAAAGATTCAGCACAAACTCGTCTTTTATTTCGCGGTTCCAGGGTTTTGAACGGCTGAGAAAGCGGATATACATTGCAACGTTCCAGCCACAGACTATTACCGCGCCGGAAATCCAAAGAACAGCGCCCACAAAAACCACCGGGAAAACGAAGGTTCTGGGCTCGGTGCTCAAAGGTTTTTCATCGGTGCTCAAATCCGGAACAGCCGGTTTTTCCTCATGCTCGGGCTTAACGAACTGTTCGCCGGATTCCGGAACGGTTATGATTTCATCATAAACTTCCGCAGACTGGGTTATTATCATTTCATGGGGAGGAACGTCCATTTTTATCGGTGCGGAAGGGAGATTTATTTTTATCGGAATGATAAGATAGACCGCGAGAAAAATCCAGATCCAGTATCTCCATTTTTTGCGGAATTTGTTTTCAGTAAGTTTTGATATAATAAGAATCGCAGCGACCGCGACAGAGGAAGTTATCGAAATTCCGAGAATATTTATAAAGAGATTTTCAATCAAGTTTTCACCCTCTTATAAGTATTTTCTTCTACTATATAAGTGTCGTTTTTCAGCGTTTTTGTTTCGCTTCCTCAATAAATTTTTGAAGCTCGTCAAGTTCGCTGTCATTTATGGTGTTGTTTTCATAAAGATTTGCAACAAGGGATTTTACCGAGCGTCCGCAAAATTTTCCGAGGACGCTGTTGCTTTCAAATTCAAGGTATTCTTCTTCTGAAACAAGGGCGGTATAGAGGTTTGTTTTTGCGCCTTCGGGTTTTTCACAGGAAAGAAAACCTTTTTCGGTAAGACGGGAAAGAAACTTGAGAATGGTTGTCGGCTGCCAGCTTTTTCCCGCAAGTTTTTCTTCTATTTCCGGGCGGGAAACAGTTTTTTTCATTTCCCAGATTGCCATCATAATTTCGAGTTCGGAGTTAGGAAGATGAACAAGTTCTTTTTTTTCGGCCATTTTAAAAATCTCCTTTTTACAGTTGTCTAATTACAGCTTGATTGTACATCTGTCTAACGCTGTTGTCAATAGTTTTTTAAAAAATATTTTACAATTGTCTAAAATATTTTTGCAAGCTCCTTTTTCTGCCTTAAATTTAATATGTATAACCAAATTTTACAATCGATTTCCGGTGGAATTTCCGCAACTTCGGGTTGCAAAACCTAAAAAAGGCGCATCGCCCGACGGGAGATGCGCCTTTATCGTTTTTATTTTGCTTCGCGGATTATGAAATCATCAAGAGAAACCCCAAAGAAATCCGCCATTTTTACGACCATTTCAAGATCCGGAACAGCTTCGCCGGTTTCATATTTACTGACGGAAGTCTGTGAGATATGAAAAATTTGAGCAAGATTTCCCTGGGTCATTTTTCTTTCCCTTCTAAGGTTTTTAAGCATTGTCAGCATCTGTTCCACCTCCTATATATAAAGTCGCAAAAAATCGGATTATGTTTCGGGGTTTTCAGATATTTTTTGCTCCTTTTCTGTTTTTTATAAAAACGCAGATTCCGCAGATCACATAATAAATTATCAGAACTATTCCTATCCATGCCACAGTCGGGCCGACATCCGGCTTTAAATCATCGAGTATCACGTAAATTCCAAGGAGGATTCCGGGCACCATTCCGAGGATTTTTCCTTTATCGAGCAGATGCGAACCGAAAAACAGGAACAGGATATATCCCCACCAGAGCCAGGGAAATTCCCGCATTTCAAAGCTGATGAAAAACGTCAGCGTTGCAAAGAATACCGGCAGAAAATAATAAAGAATTTTTGAAAAGGTTGAAGCAATCGGGTCTTTCATAAAAACTCCTTTTAATAAATTTCCGTTCCGCCCCATTCAACAAGAGTGAAACCTTTTCTTTCATAAATGGGAAGAACCTGCGGTTCTATTTCGATGGGTTTATCAAGAGCCTTCCAGACCATATGGATCCTTATAACGCTATCCGGTTTGGGGTCAACGGTGAGTTTTGCGATTTCGGAATATTCATCGCCGGAGAAGGAAATGAGGTTATAGGGGTTTTCCTGCATTTTCGGCACCCAATAGGTTATGAAATCGTTATATTCCCTTGGGGTAAGGCCCATTTTTGCAAGGTTTTCACGGAGGAAGCTTTCGGTTTCGCTGCCTTTTACCACAAAGCCTTTTTCATAGGTCCATTCCGGTCTTGCGGTGCCTTCCCAGAAAAGATAATAATGGGTGGAATTATCCGCAAGGTTTGTAAGGGTGCCGTCGGGCTTTGCAAGGACTTTCCAGCCGTTATTAAGGGCAGGATAGGTATAGGTAATCTTTCCGTCAAAATCGAGATTTACGGAAACAAGGGTTTCCTTTTCGGGATAAAGATAGATCACGGGTTTGCCTGTCATTGGGTTGACGGGGCCGCCTTCCTCGGAAAAATCAAGGAAAAGATCATATGGGTTGATTCCTTCTTTAGGCGTATAACGCAAACCATAGGTCATTCCGGAAGAGGAAACAAGAATATCTTCATCTGTAAAATAGATTTTATACTCGGTTCCGTTTTCAAAAATAAGCAGAACATAAACATATTTATCTTCTTTTCCGAGAAGTTCTTCACGTTTTGCATTATTAGTTTTTTCTGTGGAAACTATCGGAATATCACGGAGTCTTGTTATAAATTCACTCATGCAATCATCTTCCGATGCAAAATCATTATGTGCTGCACTTTTTTCGGTATCGCCATTCCTGCGCACATCGTCTATAAGAGCAACGGATACATTTTTGATATTAATAATACCGAACCAATAGGGATAAAGTTCGTTTGCATCGGAATATTCATCGTTTATATCGGCGATGAGATTATTCCATGCGCCGCGTTCGCAGATCCAGGCTTTTCTGTTATATTCATCGGCAACGGCACTTCCGCTTAAAACAAAACCTTTTTCATAGAGTTCCAAAGTATATTTCTTTCCGTCCCGTTCCCTTGAAAGTTCAAGAACGTCAACACCCTCAAGCGGGTTTCCAAGGGCAGATTTGTCTTCTGCCTCTGTCCAGTTATAAAGCTCGAAGAAACCGACTATTCTTTCCGTTTGCATTGATGGTATATAGGTTTTGTCGCTGTTGCGGTAAAGATTTGCCTGAATCTGATAATATTCATCAGTAGAGATAGGTTCTACACCGGAAATAACTTCGCTTTCGGAAGTTCCTTCGCTTCCGGGTTCTTTTTCGGTGGGAACAGAGGGGACGCCGATTGCAGGGTTGGATTCTTCTTTTTCTATATTTTCCTGCACGTCTTCAATGGAAATATATACCCACATTGCCGGACGAACGCCACATTTATTGTCTGCCAGGAGTCCGTCATCTCCGATTCCGAAAGTGACTCCGTTGACAACCGTTGCCATATCCTGACCAAGACCCGGAGAACGGGTCCACCACCACCAATATTCTCTTCCGTTGTCTTCATATTTATCCAGATTTTTCTCCGCAGAAGGGGTTGGTTCGGTATAAATGTTGAAACCGTTTGGGAAATATTTAAGAACTTCGTCATGGCTCAGAAGGAAAACTCTGTCGGTTGTGTTCTCTCCACCTATTGCGCCGAACATTCTTTTGTTGTCAGGGTTTTCAAGAACAGTTTCGGAAATAAGCACCTTTTCCTCTTCGGAAAAAGCATTTTCTATAAAATCATTATTAAGCCATTTTCTCAAATCACAGTCAGCCCAGGTTATTTCTTTTCTTTCGTTATGATAAGGAAAAGCTTCAATGCAGTCTTTTGTTATGAGGAGAATTTTGCCTTCTTCTTTCCCAATTACAAACCACTCCAATGCTCCGTTATAATTTCCGAAAGTTACAATGTCGCCTATGCGTGCGTAAGCAAAGCTTACTGCTGAGGTTTTGTTTTCTTTTATCTCAAATCGGAAATCCGCATAAAGCTTTGTGGGCGTAAGTCCTTCGTCAAAAAATACTTCTCTTTCGAGGATATATTCGCCTGCCGGAAGAGCAGCTCTGACGGATTCGTGGAATTTTTCCGCCGGAATAGAATCGCAGAAAAGAGCTTCATCGCCTTTTCTTATCATAAGTACTCCGCCGTTGTTGTAAACACCGATGAACTGGCTTTTGTTGCCATCAACCGCAGAATAAATATAGGTTGCAGGGCCGAGCCAGATTGTTTTCTCATCGGTATTTTTTATGTTAACTTCAATTTCAAGTCCGTTTTCTTTGCTGTAAACCGACTTTGAATTTTCGGTTTCAAATGTTTCGTAAGAAACGCTCTGTTCACCTTCTTCAAGCACGCTTGGATTTGTGAGGAAAATAACCCCAAGCGCCGCAATTGCCGCAACGCAGAGAATTATTATCATCAAAGTTGTTTTCTTAAAATTCATTATACATTTCACCCTTTCTTTAACAGCGCATTCGCCGAAGGAAAGAACTCCGCCATAAAGGGGATTTGTTCCGTTTCCGGCAAGGGCAACAAGGCTTTCGGCATATTCGGTGCGGATATCGTTTTTCGCGCCGGAAAGAACCGCTTCGTCGCAGGAAACTTCCATATCCCGGATAAATGCGTTGTAGCAAATCCAGACCAGCGGATTGAACCAATGGACATAGAGAGTGAACGTTGCCAGAAGCCGCCAGAGGTTATCTCCCCGGCGGATATGGGTACATTCATGGGAAATTACGGATTTTATCTTTGCCTCGTCATCAAGGTCAAAATTCATCGGAAGAATTATCTTCGGGCGGATAAGTCCGCAGACAACGGGAGTTTTGAAAAACTCCGAAAGGCTGACTTTATCGGTATAGGGAATGCTTTCGGCCTTAAGCTTTCCAAGCACTGCAAAATATCCGATTATTCCGAAAAGGAGCAGAGCCGCCGTTCCGAAGATCCAGACCGTTCCGTAAATCTGGTTTTTATCCATGGGAACGGTGGTGATATCCGGCCCGGTTACGATTTCGCCGGTTATGGCGGAATGGTACGGCATATCCACATTGGGGTTTTCCCTTTCAGGATTTATGAAAACCGGGAACTCCACCCGCTCGTTTTCGTTTTCAACGAAAACAACCGAGGTTCCGACGTTTTCCTCAACAACCGTCGCTTTTGGAACAATGTTAAAAAAGCTGAGGTCACTTTCAAGCGAAAACGGCACCATAAGGCGAAGAAAAACCAGCGCCCAGGCGATATAGAAAACCTTTCGCGGAACGGCCTTTTTGAAAAGCAGACGCAGAACGAGCAACGCCGCCATCAGCGGAATCGCGCCGATAGAAAGGTTGAGTATTTTTAAAAACAGATCAACGATCACAAAAATCACCTCGTTTCAGATTTATCAAAGCGGGAATCATTTTTTCTCGTTGATGATTTTTTTAAAGGCTTCCAGTTCCTCGGAGGAAATGTTTTCGTCTTCGAGAAACGCGGAGAAAAACGCGCTTGCGGAGCCATGAAAAAATTTATCCACAAGGCCTTTTGTTTCGGTTCTGCGAACTTCTTCAAGAGAAAGAAGCGGAGTGCAGAGAAAATCCGGTTCGCTGCGTTCGACTGCACCTGCTTCAACAAGGGATTTTATTATTGTATAGGTGGTATTTTTGTTCCAGTCATAACGTTCGGCCGCCATTACGCAAAGGTTTTTTGCGGTTGTTGCGCCGTTTTCCCAAAGAAGCTGCATTACTTTTACCTGGGAGTTATTGAGCTTTTCTTTCTTCGCTTTCATATGTAAATCCTCCTTTGGACTAAACTTATAGTCTTTACAGCTTCAATATAGACTATTTTTGTAGTCCTGTCAAGACTAAATTTATAGTCTATTCCGGAAAAGAATATTTTTTCATAAAAAAATCCGCCCTTTTTTTGGGCGGATTTTTGTTTTTATCAGATTTTCGAAGTATCTATCCAGACTATCGGGCGGATAAAACCAGATTCTGTCATCATACACCCTATGACGTCTCCGGCGGGGGTTACTCTTTCGATGGAAAGTTCCGCTTTTCCTTCCCGGAGCCACCACCAGGTGTTTCCGTCTTCGTGCCTTGGAACATAGAAAGCCTGCTGTGCCGCATATTCCGAAGGAGAGACTGTTCTTGAATTTTTGCCGGGGAAATATTTTTCCGTTTCGGAATAGCTTAGCAGGGAAACTTTGTCTTTAACGTCGTTCCTTGCTGTAACGGTTTCAACAAGAATATCCTGTTCCGGTTTGCTGAAGGCTTCGAAGATAAATTCTTCGTTAAGCCACTTGCGAAGGGTGGAATTTTTCCAGGTTACGTTCTGGTCATATCCTTCGCTAAACTGTTTCATATCAAGGCTGCGGTTACTTATCAGAAGAAGTTTATCCCCATCTTTTTCAAGGACTGTCCATTCAGTTTCGCCGTGATAGTAACCGAAATTTACGGTATCGCCTTTTTCTGCTTTTTTAAGTTTTGAAAGATCCGTTTCGTAATTTTTGAGGCAATAGGGTTTTACGGAAATTTCTTTTTCTTTACCGCCGTTATCATTATCAAAATACGATACGGTTATCTTATCATCTTCTGAAAGAATTTTTCCCGGCCATTCGTAATAATCCATTCTTTCGCTTACGGCTTTTCCGTTTTTATCGATGAACCAGAAGCCTTTCGGCATTTCGTTTCCGTTTTCATCAAAGCAAATGGTTCCGGACTGGCTTTCCGCACCGCCGCACTCAGCGATTCCGATATAGGAACCGCCGCCGAAAAGGAAAAATTTGATGGTATCGTATTTATCGCAGACTATATTTCCCGAAAGATCATAGATCCTTGTGGTGTTTGTTACCATCATATCGTGATAGTTCGCGAGGAATCTGTCGCCGAAGGGGGCTTCGATCCGGTTATAGACCGGCGGAACAATTTCTCTTCCGTTTTTGTCGGAAATTCCAATCTTTACTCTTTCTTCGGAAGGGCCGTAATAATACTGTATCATCGGGAAACCGTTGAGGGTCTTTCCGGTCGGGCCGGCCTTTCGGGATTCGGTAAGGGTAACCTCGCCGTTATCGTGATAATGGTATTCATAGAAGTTTCCGTTTTCACAAAAGCGGAAGGCATCGCTCCATTCGGAAAAAGGATGTTTATCAATTTCGGTGTAGTAATAATCTTCGCCGTATTTATCCGTTATTGGTTCGCCGGTTTTATAATGATAAAACCTGTATTCTGTGCAGGGTTTTTCCTCGGTGCCGATAACTCTGGCATATTCTTCGGCAATAACTTTTCTTGTTTTTGAGTTTTCTTTTCCGAGCACTATTACGTTTCCGCAGTAATCGTAGGAATCATAGACAAAATCCGCGGCAACGGTTCCGTCGGCTTTAAGAAGACCGATTTTTCCGTTTGTTCCGACGGAAACGGAAAGTCCGCCGGAAACCGGATTAAGATAGGGCGAACCTTCGATATCGATATCCCCGAGGCCGAGAGTGGTTTTTGAAAGGCCGTAATCGATCGGGCCGCCGCCCCGGGCGAGAAGTCCGTAGCCTTCTTCGGTTTTTCTCATTCTTACCTGGAGAACCTGCTCCGCGCCCTCAGTATCGATATAGGTATAGGCCGCGAAGAATTCGCTTTCGCTTCCGGAAACCTCGACGCTTTTTACCTCTTTTACCTTGACGTATTCGCTGTTTGTGATACCTCTGAAAACAGCGCCCACCGCCGCAGGGAAAGTTTTTTCGGTTTTATAATTTTTGGTGACATAAAGGCTGCGCACCCAATCCTCAAGAAAGGGATCATATCCGTTTGCGTAGGTATCTTCGGAATATATCGCATATTCTTTTTTTACGTCGATGGTTTTTTCCTCGCCGTTTTCGGTTATTACAACAGCGGTTCCGTCCGGTTCCATTCTTGCGTAGTTTCCGCCGTCATATTCAACGCGGTTCAGGTTCATTGTGATGGATTCAAATTTTTCGCTTATTTTCTTTCCGTTTTTATCAACAAACCACACGCCGCTTTCGCAGACCAATCCGTTTTCGTCATAGCAAATCACTTCTGCGTATTCGCCGAAACAATGGGCCACGCCGACATAGGAATAATCTTCAAAGAAATAATAGCTTATATTGTTGAATTCGGAAGTCAGAAGATTCAGGTTTTCATCAAAGAGATAATCCCTTGCTGTTTCAAACCCTTGTTTGACTCCGTCGCTTGCTATAATTCTGTCGCCGAACTGATTGTTTATTCTGAAATAGATCGGATCGAGAAGAACGTTTCCGTCTTTATCCTCAAGACCCATTCCCATCTGTCTGCAGCTCCAGTAATAGGAGGTTTTCATATATTTTCCGAAAGGAACCTTGCTTTGTTCTTCCTTAACCGCAAGTTCATAAACTCCATCTTTGTTCTTTTCATAGCGGTACCAGTCATAGTTATAGGTACATTCTATTACGCAGTAATGTTTCCACTGTTCCGGAGACTGGCTGATAAGGTCATCGTAGCAATATTCAAAATAGCTGTCCACCGGGTGATCGATTGCGGGAGTTCCGTTTTTGGAATAGATATAATAGATCTCGTTCGGAATTTCGGCGATTACGGTTGAGGGCGAAAGGCCAAGGGCGTTTCCTCTTACGGAAATTCTTGTTCCGTCGATGGTTTCTCTTATTGAAAGCTCGTCGGAATGATCTTTTCCAATCATATCGTCGGTTATCGTTTCTTCCTCCGCAGGAGCAATTCTGTAAATATCCCAGACCCAAAGATCATCGGGAGTCGACATCTTTTTCGGATCTATATCGACAAGCCAGAGTTCTCCGTCGAGAGATGCGATGAATTTTCCGTCCTCAAGGGGCTGATAATATCTGTTTCTGTAAGCGGAAATATCCGGGAATGGAATTGTTTCCGTCGCTATAAAAAGATTTTTCCATTCATCTTCCGAATAGGGGAATTCCTGCCATTTCCATTCGGAAACCGGTATAAGCTCAATTTCTTCGCCGGTTTCGGAATCAAAAGTTACGAAAGCCCTCTGTTTGATTTGGTATTTTTCCTCCGGAATTCCGAAGAAGGAACTTGCGAAATTCATAAAAATCTGTTCAACAGGAACATATTCGCCTTCTTCAAGCTTTGCAGGGTATTCGGCGGCAAGCTTTCCGTCCTCAAGAACAAATTCGGCAGCAAGAACAAAAGATTCCGCTTCGGAATTTTCGGAAATTCCCCGGTATTCAAAAGTTCTGAGAATTCTGTATTTTCCGTCAGGGAGCTTTCCATAGGATTTTTTAATGTCGTTTGTGAACGGAGATGTTTCCATTTCCGGCGTAACTTTTAACGTTGTTCCTGCCATCCTCATATCGGAAGTTTCTTCATCAAGAACCGGAAGTTCATACCATTTTCCGTCCTGCTCAAAATGGAGTTTGTAACCCACGCTGTAAACAACGTTTTCAGATGTTCCGTTAAAGACCTCTGTTGTGATCTCTTTTTCGGAAGCTCCGGTCACTTTCATTCTTACAGCTTTATTTATGTCCGAGTATTCTGCAAAAAGCACATTTGAATAGGTTTCTAAAACAAGTTCATCGGTGGTTTTCGGGTTATAATTTTCGGCGGAAGTAAAGGTAAAAATAATTGCAAAGACGGCGATCGCCGCAACAACAGCCGCGGTTATTTTAAGCATCTTCGGCTTTTTTGCAATGAGCAGGATTCGTTCCTTGATACTGCTCTTGCTTCCGGTCATGGTGGTTGCGGCGGAAAGGATTCCGACCGCAGGTTTTTCGCAGGTGAGGTTTATAAGGGTGCGGCCGTAGTCGATCCGCTCTTCTTCACCGATTCTTTTGATGGTATCCTCGTCGCAGGCGAGTTCCGAATCACGCATGGAAAGGAATGCCGCAAGCCATACCAGCGGATTGTACCAATGGAGCGCAAGGCAGAAGCATCTGAGCACCGACCAGATATGGTCGCCGTGGCGGTAATGAGTTGTTTCGTGCTCAAGAACGTGAGAGAAAACTTTTTCCTCCGCAAGGACCTCTTTTGTAACGTAGATAGCCGGTTTTATAGCTCCGAAAAGGCATGGAGTTTTTACCGCGGAGCTTTCGTAAACCGGGAGCCATGCTTTTGTTCCGTTTATCCGCATACGGGTGTTTTTAAGTTTTTTGTGAAAACGGAGGTTTGAAACCGCAAAAACAGCACCGAAAATAGCTATTCCTGCAAGCCAAACACCCATGAGCACGTCGTTCCAATCGATAACTTTAATTTCCGGCTCGGTAACGTATCCGTTATCGCCAACGACGACGTTGACATCCGGTTTTATATGCTCAATATTATCATCGAGGATAAAAATATCCTCGTCAGGTACTGCCGGGGTTATGGTTTCCGGAACATAAGGTTCGAAATATGCCGGAGGAGTATAAGTTTCTTCTCTTTCCTGCATAAGGTTGAGCACGGATGCAGGACTTTCGAAAACCGAAAAAGGAAGCATAAGTCTTATGAGCACAAGTCCCCACAAAGCATACTGGAGTTTAAGGCTTATCTTTCCGCGCAGAACAAATCTGAGCACGGCTATTATCAAAATAAGCACGGATGATGTTATGATCCACTGAGTCATTTCTGCGCCTCCTCTGCTTTTTGCAAAATTGAATAGAGTTCTCTTATTTCCTCCTTAGAAAGTTTTTCTTTCTCGGTAAAAGCGCTGACCATCATGGAAAGGCTTCCGTTATAAATTCTTTCGAGGAAGTTTTCGGTTTCCTTTCTCGCGGCGGCTTCCCTTTCAACAAGGGGATAATACATATTCATTTCGCCGCTTTCATCAACTCTGATAAGTTCTTTTTCGGTCATTCTGCGGAGCATTGTGAGGGTCGTGCTTCTGCTCCAGCCGACGCGGTTTTTAAGGTAATCCACCGCTTCTCTTCCACTTCGCGGGGAAGATTCCCAAAGGCATTCCAGAACATACCATTCGCTTTCGGTAAGGTTTATATTTTTATTATCCATAAGGCGTCACGCTCCAATGTTGTTTACTTTGTAAACACAGTATAGCACGCCATGTT
>JAZQBJ010000113.1:0-5840 GCA_045545715.1 Oscillospiraceae bacterium | reverse complement strand
GCACCATGCAGGTTAACTCCTACATCGAAGCAACTGTTAAAGCAGTAGGTTACGCTGACTAATTTAAAATTAGTTGCAAAAAATAAAGGGGGATTTTAATCCCCCTTTTATTTTTTATTACCTCGCATAACAGTGGAGGTGCCGTATGCTGCGGCGGAAGAGCTTATAATTAATGAAGTCATCGAAATCCCGGCAAGAACGCTTTGTCTTTTTCGATAAAACGCTGTTGCCGAAATTTTGTCTTATTAAAAAAAGGAGGAAAAAATGAAGAAAATTCTTTCTCTTTTGCTTGCGGTGCTCATGGTGCTCGGAATTTCCGGCTGTGCTCAAAATGAACCGGAAATACCCGAAGATCCTTCCGTACCGGAAAAAACGAAATTCACAAAATCCTATATGGATTATTTTGACACAATTTCCACCATCGTTGGCTATGATTATTCCCAGGAGGAATTCGACGCAAAATGCGCGGTGATTGAAGAACAGCTCAGGCATTTTCATGAGCTTTATGATATCTATAATGCTTATGAAGGTGTGAACAATGTTTATACCATAAATAAGGAAGCCGGAAACGCTCCGGTGGTTGTTGACGAGGATATTATTGCGCTTTTTGAATTCTGCCGCGAAATGTATGACCTTACCGGAGGAAAAACAAACTATGCGATGGGTTCCGTGCTCAGGATCTGGCATAACTACCGCGAAGAGGGAAATTACGATCCGGCAAACGCAAAAGTCCCTTCCATGGAAGAACTCGAGGAAGCTGCAAAACACTGTAACATCAATGATGTTATAATCGATAAGGAAAACAAAACCGTTTTCTTTGCGGATCCGATGCTCAAAATTGATGTTGGCGCTATCGGAAAAGGCTATGCAACCGAAAGAATTGCCATTGAACTTGAAAAAATGGGGACCGATAACTACACCCTCAACATCGGCGGAAACATCCGCACCATTGGTACAAAAGGTGACGAAACCGGTTGGGTGGCCGGGATTCAGAATCCGGATCTCACTTCCGAAGAAACATTCCTGCTCAGGGTTTCTTTTGCCGATCTTGCCCTTGTAACAAGCGGTTCCTACCAGCGTTATTATTACGTCGGCGAAACAAAATATCACCATATTATCGACCCGGAAACCCTTTTCCCGAAAGATACTTTCGCTTCGGTTTCTATTTTAACTCCGGATTCGGGTCTTGCGGATGCGGTTTCCACCGCCTGCTTCAACCTTTCTCTCGAGGAAGGAATGGAACTTATCGAATCCATTGAAAACACAGAGGCAATGTGGGTCGAACCGGACGGAACTATCCATTATTCTTCCGGTTTTGAAAATTTTATAAGCGAATAATAACAGTATTCAAAACCCCGTGCTCAAAATTTGAGCACCGGGTTTTGATTTGTAGGATTTTTACAGTAGGGCGGGGGCTTGCTCCCGCCGATATTATTTTTCTCGGAAGTTTCTTATCGAAAATGAAAGAACTGCAATTGCAAGAAGGGTTGCGGCATCTTCCCAATAAAGTTGGTCAACAAAAGTAAGGATAATTACTGCAACGCTCATGGCAAGGGGAACGGCTTTGAGCACCATGTCAAAGGTATCCTTCTTCTCGCCGGGCTCAGCCTTTGCGTCAGCGTTTGCCTGCAAAAGTTCGTCAACGGAAACTCCGAGGATTTCCGCAAGCTTCGGGAAGGTGTTTATGTCCGGGCAGGAAATGTCGCGTTCCCATTTTGAAACCGCCTTGTCCGTAATGTTGAGCATATTCGCAAGTTCAAGCTGGGTCATGTTTTTCGCTTTTCGAAGTTCAAAAATTTTTTGCCCCAATGTCTGTTTTTCCATTAAAAAACATCTCCTTTCGATGATTCGATTATACCCCAACGGTCAAAATAACTCAACCGACGGTCGGTTTATTTTGCTGGACCGGAAGTTTAGCCGGAGTTTACCCAATAAAAATAAGTTTTGTTTCCGAAAATTACCAAAACTGTGGACTAAAACCTTTTGCTGTGTTAAAATATAAAACAGCTAAATTGCCTTCGGAGGTGTTTTTATGTACCTTAAAGATACTCATAAAATCTGGCTTGCAACCGGCGAAAAAGCTGTTTTTCTTGAACCGGGAATGGCTAACCGCCATGGCCTTATTGCCGGTGCAACCGGTACAGGTAAAACCGTTACACTCAAAGTTATTGCGGAAAGCTTCAGCGATATGGGCGTTCCGGTTTTCCTCGGCGACATCAAAGGCGACCTTACAGGAATGATAAATCCCGGAAAGGAAAATAAACATATCCGCCGAAGCATCGACAACATGGGCCTTGATGATTTTGGCTATGGTTATCACAGCTACCCTGCAAGATTTTTCGACGTTTATGGCGAAAAAGGCCATCCGGTCCGCACCACTGTCACGGCAATGGGTCCGGAACTTCTTTCAAGACTTCTGGAACTCACTCCCGTTCAGGACGGAGTGCTCAGAATTATTTTCAGGATCGCTGATGATGAAGAACTTCTTCTTTCCGACCTTAAAGATTTAAGAGCAATGGTCCAGTATGTCGGCGACAACGCAAAGGAATATAAGCTCACCTACGGAAATATCTCGCCCCAGAGCATCGGCGCAATCCAGCGCGCATTGCTCAAGCTTGAGGACGAAGGCGGAAACGTCTTCTTCGGCGAACCCGATCTCGATCTTTCCGACTGGATTGATTGGGACGAAAACGGCCGCGGAGTTATGAATATACTGGAATGCCAGGAACTTTTCCAGCATCCGCTTCTTTACGGAACCTTCCTTCTCTGGATGCTTTCGGAAGTTTATGAAATGTTCCCGGAAGCCGGCGACCTTGAAAAACCAAAGCTTGCATTTTTCTTTGATGAAGCGCATCTTCTCTTCGACGATGCGCCGAAGGCTCTTATCGAAACCATCGAAAGAATGGTCCGCCTTATCCGTTCAAAAGGCGTTTCCGTCTGGTTCATAACCCAGAATCCTTCGGATATTCCTGATTCCGTTCTCGGCCAGATAGGCAACCGCGTTCAGCACGGACTTCGCGCATATACCCCTGCGGATCAGAAAGCTCTCCGCGCCGCGGCAAATTCTTTCCGCGAAAACCCGAATTTCGATACCGAAGAAGCACTTGTTGCTCTTGGAACCGGCGAAGCGCTTGTTTCCGTCCTTGATGAAAAAGGTGTTCCCACCATTGTCGAAAAGGCGAACATTCTTCCGCCGAGCAGCTCAATGGATGCTGCTTCAGACGAAGATGTAAAGGCCGCAATAAAACAAAGTCCGCTTTTTGGAAAATATGAAGAAGTGAAAGATGAAAAATCCGCTTACGAAATTTTGACCGAACAGCAGGAAAAAGAAGCTGAAGAAGAGAAAAAAGCTGCCGAAAAAGAAGCTAAGGAAAAAGAAAAGAAGGAAAAAGAAAAATCCAAGAAAAAAACTTCCAAGGCAACTAAAAAAGCGACCAGCGCATTCAATAAAACCGTTAACTCCGCCGCAAACACTATCGGACGCGAAGTCGGAAAGAAAATTGTCCGCGGAATTTTCGATACATTCTTCAAAGGATAAGGAGAGGAAAAATGGATATCATTAAAGATAAAATAAATGAAATAGTTGAAAAAATAAAAAATGATAAAGATATTGCCGCAAAATTCAAAAAAGACCCTATAACCACCGTTGAAGGCCTCATCGGAATCGATCTTCCGAACGATCAGATCGAAAAGATCGTTGACGGAATAAAGGCGAAAATCGCTCTTGATAAAATCGATATGGATAAAGTCGGCGACGTTCTTGGCGGACTTTTCGGCAAAAAATAAGAAAAAAGGGGAACTTTTACCGTGGATCCGAAGGTTTATTCCTCCGAAGATTTTGAATCAAAATATACCTATTCCGGCGATTTGGGCTTTTTCTGGTCGCCGGAAAAAACTTTTTTTCGCCTTTGGGCGCCTACCGCGACCGAAGCAAAACTCCGGCTTTATAAAACCGGAGATTCCGCGGCAGAGGATTTGATTGAAGAAATCAATATGACCGCCGACATTTCCGGAACCTGGGTCGCCGAAAAAAACGGCGACCTTAATGGTGTTTATTACACCTTTTCCACCGTTGTTGAAGGGAAAGAGAGTGCGGAAGTTCCGGACCCTTATGCAAGGGCACTTGGAACCAACGGAAAACGCTCCATGGTCGTCGATCTTTCCTCAACGAATCCGGAAGGCTGGGAAAACGACAAAGGCGTTTTTTATGATAAAAACATAACCGACGCAATTCTTTATGAACTCCATGTCCGCGATCTTTCAATGGACGAAAGTTCCGGAATTTTTAATAAAGGAAAATTTCTCGGAGTTATCGAAGAAGATACCAAAACTTCCGGCGGAATTTCCACCGGTCTTGACCATATAAAAGAACTCGGCGTCACCCATGTCCATTTTCTCCCGAGTTTTGATTACGGTTCCGTTGATGAATCAAAACCGGAGGAAAATCAGTTCAACTGGGGATATGACCCCATGAACTTCAATGTTCCGGAAGGTTCATATTCAAGCACCCCGGAAAAAGGCGAAGTCCGCATTTCCGAAATGAAAAAAATGGTGCAGAAACTTCACGAAAACGGAATCGGCGTTGTTATGGATATGGTCTATAATCATGTTTTCCATGCGGATGAATTTTGTGTCAACGTTCTTGTTCCGGGATATTTCAGCAGAACTGATGAAAACGGAGTTTATTCCGATGGTTCCGGCTGTGGAAACGACACCGCTTCCGAGCGCAGTATGGTAAAAAAATATATTGTGGATTCCGTAAAATACTGGGCGGACGAATACCATATAGACGGTTTCCGCTTTGATCTTTCGGGACTTCTTGATATCGCAACAATGAATGAAATAACAAGTGCCGTCCATCCAGGCCACCCGAACGTAATTTTCTATTGCGAAGGCTGGAATATGCAGACCTGCGTTACAAAACCGGTGGTTGAACTTGCAAACCAGTTCAATTCCGAAAAAATGCCCGGCTGTTCTTTTTTCAGCGACACCATAAGAGATATGATTATCGGGCCGACTTTCAAAGCGGAGGAAAAGGGCCTTGTTACAGGAAGAAAAAATCACGGATATACTTTTGGAAAATGTTTCAGAGGAATGCCGGATTGGTGCAAAAACCCAAGCAAATGTATAAACTATGTTTCCTGCCACGACGGATACACCCTTTTCGACAGAATATCAATCGTTTTGCCGGAAGCGGAATTTGATGAAAAAGTCCGCCGCAACAACCTTGCTGCGTCAGTTTATATGCTTTCCCAGGGGGTTCCGCTTTTCCAGGCGGGAGAGGAAATGCTTCGAAGCAAAACAAAGCCGGACGGAAGTTTTGAGCACAACAGCTATAACAGTCCGGATTCCGTCAACAGCATTAAATGGAGAGATCTTGAAAAACCGGAATATCGTCAGGTTTTTGAATATTATAAAGGTCTTATCTGTTTCAGAAAATCCCACGGTGCATTGAGGATGAAAACTCCGGGCGATGTTTATTCCCACGTTACCGACGTTAAAACCGGCGAAGAAGGCGTTTTTGCCTTCCATATCTGGGGAAACGTAAACGGCGAAACCGCCGAAGCGATTTTTATCGCTTTTAATGCGGAAAAAGAGGAAAAAGAAATCTATCTTCCCGTCGGAAGATGGAGTGTGCGGATTTTTGATAAAACCTCCGGCAATGAACATCTTTTCTTTGCGGAAGGAAAAATAAAAATTCCCCCGCTTTCCGCCGCCGCAATGATAAAATAAAAACAAAACAGGACTGCAGCGCAGTCCTTTTTATTTTAAACACCATATTTATCATAAAGACCATAATAAAGTTTCTCGTATCTTTCGGTGTCAACAATAAAGCTGAC
>JAZQBJ010000112.1:0-13047 GCA_045545715.1 Oscillospiraceae bacterium | reverse complement strand
CCCCCTCCCTTTAGGCAAAGGAGGCTTACCCCTTTTACGGCGGGAGCAAGCCCCCGCCCTACATTAAAATACGGTGGTCGCGGTTATTATCCGCCCCCCGATTTTGCATTATGTATTTTGAATTATAAATTAAAAGAATCCCTCCACCGCCAAAGGCGGTCCCCCTCCCTTTAGGCAAAAGAGGCTTACCCCTTTTACGGCGGGAGCAAGCCCCCGCCCTACATTAAATTACGGTGGTTGCGGATATTATCCGCCCCTTATAATTTTGCACTATGCACTTTGAATTTTGAATTAAAAAAGAATCCCTCCACCGCCAAAGGCGGTCCCCCTCCCTTTAGGCAAGGGAGGCCTTTCTCTGCCCGTTTAATTTTGCACTATGCACTTTGAATTTTGCATTAAAAAAGCACCCTTGCGGGTGCTTTTTATCAGAGCGAATCGACGATTTTTTGAAAAAGACCGAGGAAGGTTTCTTCCCCAAGGGTGTTCACCTTCCAGAAAACCGCCTGGCTTCCGCCGGAAGTTATTCCGGAAACGGTTATTACTTCTCTGTCTTCAAAAATTGTTACCGTAAGGCTCACCCGGTTTCCGCCGAATGCGCTGTATCTTTCGAAAACCTTTACGGCGCAGCGGGAATCATCACTGCGAAAATGGGTTTCGTCCTCAAGGCTTGCGGTAGAACTTGCGGAAAGAATTTCGTTTTCGATTTTCCATGAAATTTCATCAAAATTTCCGCTCAACCTGCGTTCATATTTTGCCATTGGGATTCCTCCTTTTAAACAATATCGATTATAACAAGTTCCGGGCGGTTGAAAATTCGCGGAACAGCGTTTGATTCTTTTGCAAGACCGCGGCTGACTATCATTGTTGTTCCGTCTTTTTCATAAAGACCGCCGGCATACTTCGGGAAAAGACCTTCGCCGGGACAATAGAGCCCATTGAGGATTCCGGGTATTCTCCATTGGCCGCCGTGAGCATGTCCGCTGAGCACCAGATCGAATCCGAGATCAACATAGTGCTCAAAATGCTCCGGACGGTGGATAAGAAGGACATTGAAGGATTCTTCAAAATGGAAATTTTCCGTTGTCTGCCTTATATGCGAGAGCTGTTCGTCAAGATTTTTATAGGCGGTTGTATCATCAAAACCATAGATATCCGGCGTTCCGCTTACGGCGGAAATCGCAATTTTTGTGTTAAAACCGTCAAGAACCGTTACACCGCAGGAAGCGACGATTTCCTTATAATAATCAAGTTTTCCGTGCCTTACCTCATGGTTTCCGGAAACATAATAACAGGGGTATTCGCTTCCGAGAGCTTTCAGCGCGGTTATCGCGCCGTCATCGGGCATTCTTCTGCTGTCGAAGATATCCCCGCCCAGGAGCACCATATCCGGATTTTGAGCACGAACAGCCTCGATAAGGTCGCTCTGGTCACTTCCGCCATAGAGGCAGGAATGAAGATCGGAGATAAAAGCTATTCTCAAAGGGGTTTCGCTTTTCGGATTTTCGACGGTATAGCAAACTGTCTTTAACCTTGAATCGATCGCGAGCACCGCAAAACCAAGGGAAAGCACGATTGTGAGCACGATTGCAATAAGTTTTTTGTTCATTGGGTATTCCTCAAAAACGGTTGCTCGGTTATTCTTTTGAATCTCCGATATAGGTGAAACGCTGATAAGTTTTTCCGTCCCTTTCGACGGTTTCTTCCCACATTTTTGCGGGACGGACCCAAAGCCCGAATTCACCATAGAGGGCGCGATAGACGACCATTTCCTCAAGGGTTTCGCTGTGCTTTGCGGTTCCGATCACTTCGTATTCATTTCCTTTAAAATGGCGGTAGCGCCCGGGTTTTATCATTGGCTTTGGCTCCTTTTTATGTATTGCTGCTTGTTTTGTTACGGCGGGAGCAGGCCCCCGCCCTACAGTAAATTAATGTTATTCACCGATTATATCCCGGACGCATTTTCCTGCAAGGATATACCCGGCAGCCGGCGGAACAAAGGAGATACTTCCCGGGGCATGGCGGCCGTTTTCGGAATCGAGGGCGGCTTTTTTTGCTTCCTCGGTGCTGAAAAGAACGGTTTGTTTTTCGATTCCGCGCTTTTTAAGTTCCTTGCGGATAACTCTTGCCAAAGGGCAGCCGCAGCCGGCCGTTTCGGAAATATCGCCGATTTTAAGCTTTTCCGGGTCAAGGCGGTTTCCTGTTCCAAGGCACATAAGAAGTTTTATTCCCCGGTTTTTACATTCTTCAGCCATATGAAGTTTTGCGGTAACGGTATCGATGGCGTCGATTATATAATCCGGATTCCAGTCATAGAGAAAACCGCTGTTTTCCGGAAGATAAAATTCCTTTTTATAGGTTATATCACAATCCGGCGCGATTTTTTCAAAGCGGAGCCTTGCGGCTTCGACCTTATCCAGTCCCACCGTTTCATAGGTGGCAAGAAGCTGGCGGTTTATATTGGTTTCGTCAACGGTATCGCCATCGACGAAAAGAAGGTGGCCGACGCCCGCTCTTAAAACAGCTTCGGCCGCGGAACCGCCGACACCGCCAAGGCCCATCACGGCGACCCTTGCGTTTTTAAGTTTTTCAAGGGAATCTTTTCCGAGGAAAAGTTCCGTTCGCTCGAGCCTTGACATTTTGGGCATTGCTCCTTTCGGTTTTGTTTTTTATGGGACAGGGTTTTACCCCTCATCCGTCAGCCTTCGGGAATCCTTTTTTCGGGCGAACACGCAGGTTCGCCCCTACGGAGATGGAATTAATATCGGTGTGTTACGGTAGGGGCGGATATTATCCGCCCGTTATTCGTGGGACAGGGTTGACAATCCCTCAGTCAGCTTCGCTGCCAGCTCCCTTTACACAAGGGAGCCCGCCCTCCGGGGATACTTTTTTCGGAACGGTCAAGGCCGTTCCCTACGGCCAAAATTTTAGGCTTTAAGGAATCCCTCCACCGCCAAAGGCGGTCCCCCTCCCTTTAGGCAAGGGAGGCTTTACGGTGGGAGCAAGCCCCCGCCCTACATTAAATTATGGTGGTTGCGGATATTATCCGACCTATGATTTTGCACTATGCACTTTGCACTTTGCATTAAAAAATCTCTCCGGGAATCCTTTTTTCGGGCGAACACGCAGGTTCGCCCCTACGGAGACGGAATTAATATCGGTGTGTTACGGTAGGGGCGGATATTATCCGCCCGTTATTCGTGGGAAAGGGTTTTGCCCCTCATCCGTCAGCCTTCGGCTGACACCTTCCCCCAGGGGAAGGCTTACCCTCCGGGAATACTTTTTTCGGATTTTATCCGTCCTTTATAATTTTGCACTATGCACTATGCACTTTGCATTATGAATTAAAAAAATACCCCGCGTTGCCGAACAGTCCATCGTTGAAACCCGGTCATAAGACAAGGGTGGGTACGCCTTCCCGAAGGTTTCACGTTCCCCCGGATATAAAAAAACGGGGCATACATTACGTCAACGGAGAAAGACTCCCGTTTCAAGATTTGTTGGATTAAAAAAACGGACGATTCTCGCACAATGCAGGGTGTTTTACTATTATTATTTTTTTCGGCGGAAATTATGCCTCATAGCCCTCTTCGCCAAAATAGATTCCGTAGATCTCGTCATATTCATCTTCGTCAACGATCTCTTCAAGATAATCGCCTTCGCCGTCGATGACATATTCAAGGATCACCGGTTCTTCAAGCTCGCGTTCTTCTTCGGAAAGGCCTTCCGGATAAAGTACGCAGTATTTTTTTCCGTTATGTTCGATGGCGTCAACAAGTTCAAATTCAATATCGTTGCCGTTTTCATCGGTAAGGGTAACGGAGTTATATTCTTCAAATTCCTGCGGCATAAAAATCAGCTTTCCTGTTCTTCAAAATCATAAAGTTCTTCAAGGCGATCGATGAAGATTTCGGAAATTTCAGCAAATTCGTCGTCATCTTCGATTTCATCAAGGAATTCTTCGCCGTTTTCCTCAACAACTTTAAGGATAACAAGTTCGCCGTCATCAGAATCGACGTTTTCTGCGGTTTCAACGGGGATAAGTGCAAAATATTCGTTGTTTTCGGTAACGAGAGAATCAACGATTTCGAATTCGGTTTCTTTTCCGTTTCCGTCAACAAGGGTGATATAATCGTTGCCGTAATCTTCGTTTTCGGGAATATTGTTGTTCTGTTTGCTCATTTGATATTTCTCCTTTTCGGGGGTTTTTTTACATTAATATATTATAATAATCCGCTGATAAAGTCAATCAAAAAAGATTATTCCGAAGCTTCTGTCGGGAACGAAATTTCAACGGAATTTATTTTTACCGGTTCGGCGGCAAGATATCCGCCGGTATAGCCGGAATTTTCGCCGGAAGAGATTTTTTCCAGAGTTTCGAAACCGGAAGTGACCGTTCCGAAAACTATGATTTTTCCTTCATATTCCGGAATTCCGCCGAAGTTTTTATAAAACCCGGTTTTCTCTTCGCCGAAGTTGTTGTTTGAAAGAAAAGCTCGCGAACTTCCGGAAAGTTCTTCGCCGGTTATTATCACAAAAGACGGCGCAGCTTTTTCGCCGTCCATAACAAAAGCAACGGCTCCGCAAAGCGGAAGATATTCAGTTTGTTCAAGTTCAAAGTTTTCTCCGGAAACAGAAGCCTGGATGAACATATCTTTTGCAAGAACGGAAAATTCCGCGTTTTCAAAAGCGCCCTCATTATCGAGAGAAACGAATTTTTCCGCGGCGGCGCAGTCGCCGAGTTTTATTTCGATATCGCCTTTTTCGGTTTTTATAACGGCGGTGATATCCCCTTCGGTTTCGGAAGTTTGCCAGACAAAAGCCGGATTTCTGTTATCGATGGGTTCAAAGGTAATTTCGCTTTTTCCGCTTTCCGGGTCGATTTCAAAACGAAAAACCCCGAACAAAGCCAAAACCGCAAAAACTGCGATTATCAGAACAATAAAAATCATTGTTATGATTCCGAGCATTTTTATCTTCTTCATGGAAAACCTCCTTTTGGGGAGAAAATTTTTTAATTAAGGATATTGAACGACCCTGTTTTGACCTCCTCAGAGGAGGAGGGGGGACCATCGAAGATGGTGGAGAAGGGATTTTTTATTACGGTGGGAGTTGATGTTGGTTTCCGCCCTTTCGTCTTTCGCCGCCTCCCCTGATAGGGAAGGTTTTTTCGGGCGAACACACAGGTTCGCCCCTACGGAGACGGAATTAATATCGGTGCGTTACGGCAGGGGCGGATATTATCCGCCCGTTATTCGTGGGACGGGGTTTTACCCCTCATCCGTCAAAACCTTCGGTTTTGCCGAAAAATCCACCTATACTCTTGCGGTGCCCAAAATATTCTTCGGCATACGCCTTGAATATTTTGACCGCGGCGCCAAACCCTGTTCGCTTCATCGTCCACAGGACGCGCTTCACAGGTTTTGCTCCAGGGGAAGGCTTAATATAAAATTTCCGCGGTGAGGGCGTTGGAAAGAAGAAAGCCTTTTGGGGTAAAGGAAATTCTGCTTCCGGAAATTTTTAAAAGGCCCGGTGCTTCAAAAGGTTTTGCGTTTTCAAGGATTTTTTCTCCGGAAACTTCCGGAAAACGTTTTTCAAGTTCCGAAACATCAAGACCATCGGTAAGCCGAAGCCGAAGCATCGCAAATTCTTCCCAGCCGCCGCCGGAAGATTCCTCTTTTTCAATTTCATCAAAAGGCTTTTCGAGAAAATCCTTTATGCTTCGGTCAAAATAAAACCGGCGGCCTTCCATAAAGGAATGGGCGGAAGGTCCGATTCCGATATATTCATCGTCCAGCCAATAGCGGGTGTTATGGAAGGAACGTTTTCCGTCCTTCGCAAAGTTAGATATCTCGTACTGCATAAAACCGCGCTTTTCAAGTTCTTCGCAGGCAAGGAGATAAAAATCGGAAACTTTTTCCTCATCGGCGCAAAGAAAACGCAGGTCGCTTTTCGAAAGGGGCGTTCCTTCCTCGATTTTAAGCATATAGGAAGAAATATGCGATACGCCGAGGGAGGCGCAGAAATCTATGCTTCTTATAAGGCTTTCTTCCGTCTGATAAGGGATCCCCAGCATCAAATCGAGGGAGATGTTATCAAAACCGGCCTTTTGGGCGGCTTTTACCGTTTCGGCAGCCTCTTTTGCGGAATGAATTCTTCCGAGGGCGGAAAGTTCCCGCTCATCCGAACTTTGTAAACCGAAGGAAAGGCGGTTTATTCCGGCATTTCTTAAAACGGAAAAATCCACCCGTTCGGAAATTCCCGGATTACCCTCGGCAGTTACCTCGGCATCGGGAGTCAGAAAAGGTTTTGCTCCTTCCATAATTTCACAAAGGTGTTTTTCACCGAGAAGCAGGGGAGTTCCGCCGCCGAAATACAAAGAGTTATAAGGCCTTGCATATTTTTTTCCGTAAAAATTAATGGCTTCTATAACGCGGTTTTTATAAATTTCAAAATATTCTTCGCCTTTTGGAAAAGAATAAAAATCGCAGTATCTGCATTTTTGGGCGCAGAAGGGAACGTGAATATACAGTCCCGCAGGGGGGTTTTTATTCATGGTGCTCCCTTCCTTTCTTTTTTTGGTTTTTGTTAAAAAGCGGTGCTCATTTTTTGGTTTTTGACCTTCAAAATTTGTCCACATGGAAAACTTTTGGCTTAAAATGGCTTTAAAAAGCGGTTTTTTTGAGCACTTTTCAACATTTTCCACAATGGCGATGTTGAAAACTCCGGTTTTTCTTATGTTTTTTTATGAAAAACATAAAGTTTTCAACGTTTTCCACCAAGTACTCCACCAAATGGCTTAAATATGCCGTTTATTCATAATTTTTTTGTTGAAAACGGGTTTTTCATACTTTTGGGTATATTTTTCTGCCCATTTGGAAATTTTTGGATAACCTGTATAGGGTGTTTTTTCTATTCACAAAGCTTTGAAAGATGCTCAAAAATCTCCTTCATTTTCCGAAGCAAGGAGCACCCGGTCGATGAGATTTTCAAGGTCTTCGGGGGTTGTCAGCTCGCCGCATTCTCTTCGGAATTCAGCGGCACCGCGCATTCCTTTGATATACCAGGAGGAATGTTTTCGCGCTTCGCGCATTCCGGTATATTCCCCTTTGTATTCGCAGAGGAGTTCGATGTGTTTTTTAAGGACAGCCATTCTTTCTTCGGGCGTCGGTTCCGGAAGAAGTTCGCCGGTTTCCATATAGTGGGCTATGCGTTTGAAGATCCAGGGATTTCCCATTGCTCCCCGGCCGACCATTACAAGGTCACAGCCGGTCTGGTCATAAAGAGCCTTTGCTGTTTCCGGCGAAGTTACGTCGCCGTTTCCGATCACCGGGACGGAAACCGCTTCTTTTACCTGTCTTATAATATCCCAGTTGACAGGAGGAGCATACATCTGAGTCCTTGTTCTTCCGTGAACGGTAAGGGCCGAAGCGCCGTTTGCTTCGCAGATGCAGGCGAATTCCACGGCGTTGAGGTGTTCGTTATCCCAGCCGGCGCGGAATTTTACCGTTACCGGAATATCCACAGCATCCACAACGGCGCGAACGATTCTTCCCGCAAGTTCCGGATCTTTCATAAGTGCGGAGCCGCCGCCGTTTCCGGCAATTTTCGGAACCGGGCAGCCGAAGTTTATATCGATTGCGTCCGGTTTATATTCAAGGGACATTTTTGCGGCTTCGGCCATAACTTCCGGTTCGCTTCCGAAAAGCTGGACGGCGCAGGGGCGTTCCGCTTCGTTTATTTCAAGAAGTTCGGCGGATTTTTTGCTTCCGTAGGAAAGGCCTTTGGAGCTGGTCATCTCGCCGACTGTCCAGACAGCGCCGAATTCACGGCTTATTTCGCGCATGGCTCTGTCGCCTACTCCGGCCATGGGAGCAAGAGCGGCATATTTCGGAAGTTCGATGTTTCCTATTTTCATTCTGTTTTCACCTTTTCAAAATCAAGTTCCGGTTCCGTTCCGATCATGCCCATGGGATCGACAAAAACTCCGCCGACGGTTATTCCGAAATGAAGGTGGTTTCCGGTGGAAAGTCCGGTCGTTCCGACAAGGCCTATTTTTGTATTCTTTTCGATAAAATCCCCTTCGGCAATGTTTATTTTATGAAGGTGATAATGCCAGCTCATAACTCCGCAGCCGTGGTCGATTATTATGGTGTTTCCGGTAAGGCCCAGCCAATCCGCAAAAAGGACTTTTCCGCTGTTGGTCGCAAAAATCGGGGTTCCGCCGCCAACGGCCATATCCGTTGCGTTATGCCATTCGGTCCTTCCGCTTGAAAAAGTTCTGAAGGTTCCGTAGGAAGTTGTTTCCCTATACCAGGAATCTCCCAGCGGCGGAAGAAATTCCCCTTCCCAGAGTTTTTCTTCGGAAAAATGAAAGCGTTTTTCTTCAAAAAAAGCGGCAAAAGCTTCGCGAACCGCGGTATCCTCAAGGGTGGCATCGAGGGTTGCCTGGTCAACAACAAGATACTGCCTTTTGAATTTTCTGTCCGCAACGGTTATGGTCGTCTTAAATTCAAAATCGCCGCAGGAAATTTTAAGCGGATAATATCCGTCGTCTGTTGAAGGTTCAACTGGAATAAGGCAATACCAGACCCCGTCTTTTTCAAAAAAGCGGCGTTCATATCCGAAAGGATCGGTGAAAGCAAAGCCGGAAAGATCGATATTTTCTGCGGAAATGACAAAATAGCTTCCCTTTTCGGCGGTTTGGGAAAGAAAGCTTATTGCCGGTTCGATAACCGGTTCCGCTTCAACAATTTCTTCCGGTTCGGAAGGTTCGGGGGTTATTATAACTTCCGGAACGCTTTCGGAAATTTCGGATGAGGAACTTTCGGAAACGGAGATATCCGCTTCGGAATTTATCACAGGAACTTCCGGAGATAATTCACATCCGGAAGATGAAAGTATTATTGCGGAAAGAATCAATGCTGTAAGAAATTTTCTGGATTTTGTCACTTTGTCCTCCGGGGAAAAATTTTTATGAAACAGGTTTACAATCCCTCAGTCTTTTGCCTGCGGCAAAATCCAGCTCCCTTTACACAAGGGAGCCTTATAAGGAATTTTATTATAATATTATAGCATAAGGATTTTTTATATGCTATAATAAGTTAATATAATATTTTTAAATATTCCATTAAATCATATTTTCGGGGAGGATTCGCCCAATGAAAATTCTGGCTGTGGATTCCAACAGCATTATGAACCGGGCCTTTTACGGAATAAAGGTTCTTACGACGAAGGACGGTTTTTTTACAAACGCAATTTACGGTTTTCTTTCGATTTTGCTGACCGCAATTTCCGAAACAAAGCCGGACGCAATTGTTTTTGCTTTTGACGTTCATGCGCCCACTTTCCGCCATGAATTTTATAAAGAATATAAAGCCGGAAGGCACGCCACCCCTCAGGAACTTATCGACCAGTTCCCTGTAATGAAGGAACTCCTCGGATATCTGGGTTATCCGGTCATTGCGATAGAAGGCTGGGAAGCGGACGATATTCTCGGAACCGTTTCGAGGATCTGTGAGGAAAAAGGCGCAGACTGCATCATCTCCACCGGTGACCGGGACAGCCTTCAGCTCATCGGCGAGCACACTTCCGTCCGCCTTGCCACAACGAAAATGGGACAGCCCGTTTCCACCATGATGGATATTCCGGCGGTGCATGAAAAATACGGCGTTGAACCGCTTCAGCTTATCGAAGTCAAGGCGCTTATGGGCGACACCAGCGACAACATTCCGGGCGTTCCGGGAATCGGCGAAAAGACCGCACTTGACCTTATTCAGAGATATCACAGCGTTGATTATATCTATGAGCATTTTGATGAACTTGAGCTCAAGCCCGCCCAGAGAAGAAAGCTTGAAGAGGGCAAGGATTCGGCATATCTGAGCCGCCGCCTTGGCGAAATCAACCGCTTTGCGCCCATTTCCGAAAACCTTGAGGATTATATGCTCAAAAACCGGGACGAAGCGGCGGCGGTTGCTCTTTTGAGCAGGCTCGAAATGTATAAGATGATTGAAAGGCTTGGGCTCGACCCTTCAAAAGTTCCGGAAAAGGCGGAAGAAAATTTTGCGCCCAAGAAAAAACTCGAAGTTATACTTGGGGATACCTCCGATTTCGGCGGCCTTGAAGAATCCGAGCACGTCGAGGTACTTTTTGAAAACGACGGGGACGATCTTACCTGCTGCTGCCTTATAAACGGCGGATATGCGGTGCTCATTGAGAACGACGGTTTCTTTTTTGATTCCGCATTCGCAAATTTCCTGTGCTCAAAAATCAAGAAGCGCACCGATGACCTGAAATTCCTTTCCCGCTGGGCGGAAAACCACGGCGGAGAAGTTAAAAACTGCGTTATGGATACCTCCCTTGCGGGATATATCCTCAACGTTTCCGGCGATGATTATTCCGCCGGAAGGCTTTCTTCGCTCTATCATGCGGAAAGCCGCGAACTTTCCGGCAAAGCGGAGGATATCGGTGCTCATAAAGACATTCTTGAAAAGGCTGCTGTCTTTTCCGACCTTTGTGAAAAGCTCCGTGTCGAACTTAAAAACCACGGTGAGGAAAAAATCCTTGATGAAATCGAACTTCCTCTTGCGAAAATTCTTGCTTCAATGGAGCTTCGGGGATTCAAAATCGATCCGGAAGGGATCCGCAGTTTCGGTGACGAACTTTTGAGCACCATCAAGGAAACAGAAGAGCGCATCTATGAACTTTGCGGCGAAAAATTCAACATTCTTTCGCCGAAACAGCTTGGGGTGGTGCTTTTTGAGCATCTTGGACTTCCGGCAAAGAAAAAGACCAAAAGCGGCTATTCCACCAGCGCCGACGTTCTTGAAGATCTGCGCACCTATCATCCGGCAATTGACGAAATTCTCGAATACAGAAAGCTCACGAAGCTCAATTCCACCTATGTTGAGGGGCTTCTCAATGCTCTTGCTCCGGACGGAAGAGTTCACACCCGTTTTAACCAGAAGGAGACCCGAACCGGAAGAATAAGTTCCCTTGAACCGAACCTTCAGAACATTCCGATACGCACGGAACTTGGCGCAAAAATGCGCGGATTTTTCACCGCGAAGGAAGGTTACACCCTTGTTGACGCGGACTATTCCCAGATTGAACTTAGGGTTCTTGCACATCTTGCGAAGGACGAAAACATGATCTCCGCCTTCACCGGCGGAACGGATATACACACCCAGACCGCTTCACAGGTTTTCGGCGTTCCGGAAGATTACGTGACTTCACAGATGAGAAGCAGCGCAAAGGCCGTTAACTTCGGAATCGTTTACGGAATCGGCGCCTGGAGCCTTGGGGAAAACATCGGCGTTTCCACAAAAGAGGCCCAGCAATATATCGACAGCTATCTTTCCCATTATTCCGGCGTTGACCGTTTTATGAAGGAAAGCATTGAAACGGCGAAAAAATGCGGCTTTGCGGTAACTTCCTACGGAAGGCGAAGATATCTTCCGGAGCTTTCTTCCGGCAACTTCAATCTCCGCGCTTTTGGCGAAAGGGTTGCGAGAAACATGCCCATTCAGGGAACCGCGGCGGATATCATAAAGCTTGCGATGGTAAAGGTTGAAAACCGCCTTTCGGCCGAAAAACTCGACGCCAAACTTATCATGCAGGTCCACGATGAACTTATCGTTGAGGCAAACGAAAACTGCGCGGAAAAGGTTGCGGAAATTCTTAAATACGAAATGGAAAACGCGGCAAAGCTTTCCGTTCCCATGGAAGTTGACGTCGGAATCGGTAAAACCTGGCTTCTGGCGCATTGATTTGCCTCTGATTTAAACCGTAGGGGCGGATATTATCCGCCCGCATTTCAAAACGGAGTTTTGCGGAAAAACACCTCATCCGTCAGCTTCGCTGACACCTTCCCCTCAAGGGGAAGGCTTGAATATGGTCATTGATAAAAAGCCTCCCTTTAACAAGGTAGGTGGCATTTCCGTAAGGAAATGACGGAGGGATTCTTTCCGAAATTCCGGAAAATCCAAAAGGAATCCCCCAGTCTGCTTCGCAGACAGCCCCCTTTAGGCAAGGGGGCCTTATGAGGAAACTATGAGCGACATCTGGAGTTTGTTCGATAAAATCAAAAAAACCGAAAAAGTTTCCGGTCCTCCGGAATATATTATAGTCGGCCTTGGAAACCCGGGAAAAGATTATGAAAAAACCCGCCACAACACCGGTTTTATGGCGCTTGACCTTATTTCCGATAAACTCGGGTTCCATATCGACCGGCTTAAATTCAAGGCGCTTACCGCAACTTCCGAACTTTGCGGACACAACGTTCTTTTTATGAAGCCCCAGACTTTTATGAATCTTTCCGGCGAAGCGGTTTTTGCCGCGATGGATTTTTATAAAATCCCCCTTGACCACGTTATCGTTGTTTTTGACGACACCACCCTTGACGTTGGAAAAATGCGCATCCGCAAAAAGGGAAGCGCCGGCGGTCACAACGGTCTTAAGAGCATAATCGCAAATTGCGGCGGAGACGATTTTCCGAGAATCAAAATCGGAATCGGGAAAAAACCCGAGGGCTGGGACCTTGCGGACTGGGTTTTGGGAAAATATTCCGAAGAAGACCTCAAGACCCTTCAGGGAATGTATGAAAATTCCTTCGAGGCGGCGAAACTTATGGTTTCCGGAAAACTCGACGAGGCGATGAACAAATTTAACTAAGCCTTCCCCTTGAGGGGAAGGTGGATTTTTCGCCTTTGGCGAAAAAGACGGATGAGGTGTTATTTTGTAAAAAATACTTTTGCGGACAAACACATAGATTCGCCCCTACGGAACCGAAATCATATCGATTTTTTCGGTAGGGGCGGATATTATCCGCCCGGTTTGGCTTATTACAACCCCTCAGTCAGCTTCGCTGACAGCTCCCCTTACACAGGGGAGCCTTTCCTTCGGGAAAGCTTGACGAAGCGAAACAGGGGGATTCCATATAAAGAATCCCTCCACCACCTGCGGTGGTCCCCCTCCCTTTGACAAGGGAGGAGGCCCTCCGGGGAAACTTGACGAGGCGATGAATAAGTTTAACTAAGCCTTCCCCTTGAG
>JAZQBJ010000111.1:0-8640 GCA_045545715.1 Oscillospiraceae bacterium | reverse complement strand
GCGACCGGCGGCGAAGATAGATTGTCGTCATTACAGAACCCGGCTTATTTTCCGGTCACTCCAAAAAGGACTGTTCCGCTTTGCGGAATAGTCCTTTTTGGCATATATCTTTACATTTTATTAAAATAATCTGCGAATTATGCTCATAATTTAACGATATAATATAGGCACAGCAACAGAAAAAGTCGAAATTTTTTCATCGCTTTCCCCTCTTTTCTTTTTAAAACCAAACGAAAAAGTGCCGCCTTTCAAAAATTTGTAAGGCGGTTCTTTTTTTGTTAACCGAAAATTGCCATCAAAACCGTTGCCGCAGCCATAACAAAAAGGCCTGCGGCGCTTTTTTTGCTGAGTTTTTCGCCGAAAACAAAATAGGAAAAAACCACCGAAACAAGAATACTCAGTTTATCTATCGGAACAACAATGCTTACGATTCCGTTTTGAATAGCATAATAATAGCACAGCCAGGAAGCACCCGTCGCTATTCCCGAAAGGCAGATGAAGCCGAGTTCCTTTTTATCCATATTTTTAACTTCTTTCTGCTTGCCTTTCATAAAAACCACAACCCAGGCCATTATCAGAACAACCACCGTTCTGAGTGCCGTTCCGAGATTGGATTCCACACCATCGATTCCGATTTTTGCAAGAATTGAAGTAGCCGCGGCAAAAATTGCCGAAAAAACAGCATATATCATCCAGCCTTTTTTATTCTCGCCGGAATAATCCTTTTTCTCTATCATCATAAAAATTCCGAGAGCGAGAAAAACGGTGCAGATGAGTTTTACAAAAATTCCTTCCGTTTCTCCGAAAAATATTATTGCAAGGATAACGGTAAGAATCGTGCTGGATTTATCTATCGGAACAACTTTATTTACATTTCCCATGGAAAGCGCCTTGAAATAGCATATCCAAGAAGCTCCGGTGGCAATTCCCGAAAGAGCAAGAAAAAGAAAAGATCTGGGACTGATTTCTGCTATCGTTCCCGCGGAACCGACCACAAAAACCATTATCCATGAAAACAAAAGCACAACTCCGGTTCGGATCGCGGTTGCAATATCCGAATCTGTTTTTTTGATTCCGCATTTAGCAAGGATTGAAGTTAAGCCGGCAAAAAAAGCAGAACCTATTGCAGCAAAAATCCAGATAAAATCACCTTCTTTTATTGATAACAAATATCAATTGGTAATTATTTTTTCAACTAATTATAACACATTCGACAGTTAAATCAAGTGGCTTTTTTTGTTTTATAATAAAAGGACGGGTGTTTTGTTCTTCCGCTATGCAAACGTTATATTGCTATATCCGATTTATTGCATAGATATTGTTCCCCCGCTTTATTATAATTTTACATGATAAAAAACTCCCTGCTTTTGCGGGGAGCTTTTTTGTGAATTAACGGAATGGTCAAGACCGTTCCCTACGGTTTTTGAATGAATCCCTCCCCCGTGCCATACGGCAACGGTCCCCCTCCCTTTAGGCAAGGGAGGCAAATTTAAAATTCACCGGGGTGGTTTTTGCGCCACTGGAGATAGCTGTCGAGGATTATAACAGCCGCAACGGCATCGATAACTGCCTTGCGCTTTTTTCCGCGGGTATCGGTTTCGTTGAGAAATCCGGCGGCAGAAACGGTTGTCTGGCGCTCGTCCCACATTCTTACCGGAACTTCGATTTTTTCCGCAAGTTTTGCGGCAAATTCGCGGCAAAGTTCCGCCCTTGGGCCTTCGGAACCATTCATATTGAGAGGCAGACCGACGATTACTGCTTCCGCTTTGTTTTCAATTGCGGCAGCAGCGGTTTTTTCAATTGCGTGCTCAAAACGTTTTTCGTGGATAACTGTTATCGGAGAAGCAAGAAATTCCGTTTTATCGCACATAGCGATTCCGGTTCTTGCGTCGCCGAAATCTACGGACATAATTTTCATTTATTTGGTACCGAAAATTCTGTCGCCTGCATCGCCGAGGCCGGGAACGATATAGTTTACTTCGTTAAGATGATCATCAAGAGCGGCGCAGTAAATCTGTACGTCCGGATAAGCAACGTTGAGTCTTTCAAGGCCTTCCGGAGCTGCAATAATGCAGAGGAAGCTGATGTTTTTAACGCCGCGTTTTTTAAGCTGACCGATGGCATCGATTGCGCTGCCGCCGGTTGCAAGCATCGGGTCAACAAGGAAAACTCTGCATTCTGCAATATCAACAGGAAGTTTGCAGAAATATTCAATGGGCTGTGCGGTTTCTTCATCACGGTAAAGACCGATATGACCAACTCTTGCGCTGGGCATAAGGCGCTGGAGACCATCGACCATTCCAAGACCCGCTCTGAGGATCGGAACGATTACCGGAGCTTTTCCTTTAAGCTGTTTTGCGGTGCATTTGCACATAGGGGTTTCGATTTCGACCGGTTCAAGTTCAAGGTCGCGGGTTGCTTCATAGCAAAGAAGGTTTCCGATTTCGCTGATAAGTTCGCGGAAATCTTTTGTTCCGGTTGTGGTTCTTCTGAGAATGGAAAGTTTGTGCTGAACAAGCGGATGGTCAAGGATGAAAGGTTTTTTCATAATATTCGGTTCCCCCTTAAAAAATATGTCATAAAAATTATCGTAATCGAATTTCGATATAACGGGCATTTTAATTTTCCTCAAAAGCGGTGATCATATCAACGCGTTTCTGGTGGCGTCCGCCTTCAAATTCGGTGGAAAGGAAAATATCCGCAAGCTGAAGAGCGACGCCGGCGCCGATCGTTCTTGCGCCCATGCAAAGGACGTTGGAATCGTTGTGTTTTCTTGTGAATTCCGCAGAAAAATGGTCGCCGCAGCAAGCCGCGCGGATTCCCTTGAATTTGTTTGCGCAGATGCTCATGCCGATTCCGGTTCCGCAGATAAGGATTCCTTTTTCACATTCGCCGGACTGGATAGCCTTGCAGACTTTTTCTGCATAAACGGGATAATCGCAGGAAGCGGTGCTGTCGGTACCGAAATCGATATATTCGATACCTTTTTCATCAAGATGCTTTTTAAGCTCCTCTTTATAGAGGTAGCCGCCGTGGTCGGAACCAAGTGCGATCATAATTTACCTTCTTTCTGAAGTTTTTCTCTTTCCGCCTGAGCAAGGCGAAGATAATTAGGAACAAGTTCCCCTGCGGAAACTGTTTCACCTTTTTCAAAAAGCCGTTTTGCGGCAATGCAGGTGCCCGAAGCATGTCCGAGTACAAGCTGGGGCGGAGCGATTTTTACAAATTCGTCACCGAATTTTTTAAGGCAAAGGGCCGCTCCATCGCCCACAAGGGTTATTTTTTCACCTTTTTCGGAATAAAGTTTTTTGATGTCCTCGAAAAGAACGTCTGTGGAAACAGCTCTGTCTTCGCAAAGGCGGATGATTTCTGTTCCGTCGCTTTCAAAAAAAGCTGTATAGACCTGGTTGCATCTTGCGTCCATAGCGGCACAGATAACTCCGCCTGCGCTTTGCATATTATAGGCAAGTGCTTCGAGGGTCGAAACAGCGGCACAGGGTTTTTCAAGGCTCATTCCAAGGGCTTTTACCGCCGCAAGGCCGATCCTTAAACCGGTAAAAGAACCGGGACCGCAGTTTACCGCAAAAAGGTCAACGTCCGCAGGGGTTATTCTTGCTGCATCGAGAACGGCTTTTGCCATTGGAAGCACCGTTTCGCTATGGGTAAATCCGCTGTCGAGATAGAATTCTGAAATCAGTTTTCCGTTTTCGGAAAGAGCAACAGATGCCGCCTTTGCGGAAGTATCAAAACCGAGTATTCTCAAATCAGCCTTCTCCCCTTTCGATAGTGATCTCTCTTTCGGTATCACCAAGACGTTTTATTTCAATTGTTATAAGATCTTCGTTTTCAATGAAATCGATTATGTTTTCGCTCCATTCGATGACAAGCACCGCACCGGAATCAAGATAATCATAAAATCCGGTGGAATAGAGATCATCGAAGGAGTTTATCCGGTACATATCGAAATGGCATATCGGAAATTTTGCGCGATAACAATGAACAAGAGCAAAAGTAGGGCTTGAAACGTCGTCCCGACAATCCAGCTCTTCGCACATATATCTTGTGAAAGTGGTTTTTCCTGCGCCAAGACCGCCCTTGAAAGCAACTATGCTTCCGGGTTCAAGGGTTTTGGCAAATTTTTTTGCAACAGCGGCGGTTTCCGCTTCGCATTTTGTTATGAATTTTTCCAAAAACCGTCGCCTCCTTTTTATTATTCTCTAACATAATATAATACTATATTTCGGCTTTTTTCGCAACACAAAAGAGAAAAAACAGGAAGATAATTTGTTTTTCTTGACGAACATATGTTCCTGATGTATAATAAAATCATACTGTTGAGAAAGGCGGCGTTTTTTTTGAAAAGGGTTATTTTTCATATTGACGTGAACAGCGCCTTTCTTTCCTGGGAAGCCGCAAAAAGAGTTAAAAACGGCGAGGATGACATACGGCTTATTCCTTCCGCTATCGGAGGTGACAGAGATAAACGCACTGGCGTTATTCTTGCAAAATCCATTCCGGCAAAAAAATTCGGGATAAAAACCGGCGAACCGGTTGCCATGGCCCTTAGAAAATGTCCGGAACTTTATCTTGCAAAGCCGGATTTCCGTCTTTACGTAAAATGTTCCAAAGCTTTTATGGATATCTGTCGGGAATACACCCCTGTTGTTGAAAAATATTCTATCGACGAATGTTTTCTTGATATGACAGGAATGGAGATGCTTTATCCGGATATTGTAGCAACGGCCCATGAAATTAAGGACCGGATTTTTAGAGAACTTGGTTTTACCGTAAACGTCGGAATCGGTCCTTGCAAAATTCTTGCAAAAATGGCAAGCGATTTTGAAAAGCCGAACAAGGTTCACACTCTTTTTCTGGAGGAAATTCCCCAAAAAATGTGGCCGCTTCCGGTTCGGGAACTTTTCAGCATCGGACATTCCACAGCGGACAGGCTTGAAAATGCCGGCATAAGAACCATCGGTGACCTTGCAAGGCTCGATCTTAAAAGCGTTCAGTCGCTTATCGGAGAAAAGATCGGAAAACAGATCCACGATTATGCCAACGGAATCGACCCTTCTCCGGTTCTTGAAGAACCGGAAGAAGCCAAAGGATACAGCATTTCCACCACCCTTGAAGAGGACGTTGTTACAACGGAAAGTGCCTATAAAATCCTTCTTGCCCTTGCTGACAGCGTTTCCTCAAGGATGAGAGCCGACGATAAAAAAGCCTTTTGCGTCGGGGTGACCATTCGCGGAAATGATTTTAAAAATCATTCTCACCAGCACACACTTGACGAAGCAACGGATATAACTTCGGAGATTTATTCCATAAGCAAAAAACTTTTTTCGGAACTTTGGGACAGAAGAACGCCCCTTCGGCTTCTTGGAATTTCGCTTACCCAGATAACCGGCGAGGACAACACCCAGCTTTCCTTTTTCCCCACAGAAAACAAGGACAAGGAACGCAGAATAGACAAAGCCCTTGACTCCATTCGAAACCGTTTCGGTTCCGAAACGGTGGTTCGGGCATCGAATTATCAGTCCGAGCTCAATGTCGGCAAAAAATACAAAGCACAAATCGAAAATCTTAAAGATGATAAAAAATAAAAAATCCTCCGGCAAAAGCCGAAGGATTTTTTTATGGTGGAGACGGCCGGACTTGATAAGCTTTTGCTGCGCAAAATCTTAATGCTTTGCTCGGCACTCGGCGGTCGGAAATATGGTGAAAACATAAGAATAAATATCCTCCTCGTTTACCCTCGCAAACCTCTCCGGCTAAAAACGATTCACAGAATCGTTTTATTAACGCCGTCGTCCGGTTTGGTTCTGCGTCCGCCCGTCCTTTGAACAAAAATAAAAAATCCTCCGGCGAAAGCCGAAGGATTTTTTATGGTGGAGACGGCCGGACTTGAACCGGTTACCTCGACAATGCGAATGTCGCGCTCTCCCAGGTGAGCTACGCCCCCATAACAGATGTTATTGTATCACAAAGAACTTGGTTTTACAAGTAAAATTTTGCGTTTTGATTATAAAGATGTTTTCAAAAAGGAAATAATATGGTAAAATAAAAATACAATATAAGAAAGAGGTGACCGCTTTTATGGGAGATATAATGTTCATTTTACCGATTATCATAGTTCTTATTGTAACTTTTGTTGCGGTTCCGCTTATCAACATGTTCAAAAACACCTTTGGAGATTCCACCGTTCAGAAGAAAAGTTCTCAGGACGCAAAATATAACCGCCAGGTCCACCAGATGCACGTAAAAGATGCTGCCGGCGAAAGAAAACACCGTCTTGACCAGCTTAAAAGTCTTTATGAGGCCGGCATGATGGAAAAGGATGAATATCTTGAACGGGTAGAATCCGTTGAAGCGGATTACCGCGGAAGATACTGATCAAAAAACGCCGCCCAAGCGGGCGGCATTATTTTATATTATCAAGAGGATTTTTTATGATAAAACTTCTTTCAAAATTTTTTATTAAAAACAACGAAAACTACACAGACCAGAATGTCCGTTCCGCCTACGGCTATCTTTGCGGAATTGTCGGAATCGTGATAAACATTCTGCTTTTCGGCGGAAAATTTCTTGCCGGTTTTTTAAGCGGTTCCGTTGCAGTAACGGCGGACGCTTTCAACAACCTTTCGGATGCGGGTTCTTCCATAATCAGCCTTATCGGTTTCCGCCTTGCATCGCAAAAGCCGGATCCTCACCACCCATTTGGTCACGGAAGATTTGAATATATTGCAAGCCTTATCATCTCCATGGTCATTATCATGATGGGTTTTGAACTTGGAAAAGATTCCATCGGAAAAATAATCGTTCCGGAAAAGGTGGAATATTCCTGGATAACCTTTGCTGTGCTCATAGTTTCCATTTTTGCAAAATTCTATATGTTCATATATAACCGTTCCATCGGAAAAAAGATAGATTCTTCAACCCTTCGGGCAACGGCCACCGACAGCATTTCCGACACGATTTCCACTTTTGCCGTTCTTGTTTCCGCAATTCTTACCGTTAAAACCGGAATAATGATTGACGGCTGGGTCGGTCTTGCGGTTGCGGGATTCATCATGTTTGCCGGAATTTCTTCCGCAAAGGAAACCATAGATTCCCTTTTGGGAACTCCTCCGGACGAGGAATTTTGCAAAAAAGTCGAGGATATCGTTCTTTCACATGACGGAATGATCGGAATCCATGATATGATAGTCCATAACTACGGTCCCGGAAGAGTTTTTATCTCCCTCCATGCGGAAGTTCCTTCCGACGGAAACTTTGTGGATATCCACGATACGATAGATAACATTGAGCACGATATCATGCGTGAAACCGGCTGCCTTGCCACAATACATATGGATCCTGTTGACGTTCGGGACGAACTTACCGCGCAGATGAAAGCGAAAGTCGGAGAAATAATTTCCGAAATCGACGAACAAATCACTTTCCACGATTTCAGAATGGTAAGCGGCCCCACCCACACAAATGTAATTTTCGATATCGTTGTTCCATATAATTACAAATACAGCGACGAGGAAATTGTTGAGATAATCGCAAACAAAATCCACGAAACCGACGAAGGATTTTTTGCAGTCATCGACGTTGACAAAGATTTTGTGGACCACAAAAAATGATAAGAAAAGGGAGCCTTTTGGCTCCCTTGATTTTTTATCCGCAAAAGGTTATTCTTAATAGCGGAAAGCAGGTGATCTTGTTTTGCTGGATGATTATTTGAAAACTTTTATCTGCGCCGCGGAATGCGGAAGCTTTGCAAAAGCGGCGGAAACGCTTTTTCTTTCACCAAATGCGGTAAAAAAACGAATAAATGCTCTTGAAAAAAATCTCGGTCTTTCGCTTTTCGAACGCAATCTTAAAGGGATAAAACTCACACCCGCCGGAAAATCTTTTTATGATGATTCCAAAAAGCTTGTTCAGAACTATAACAGCGCGGTTGAAAAAGCCCAGGCGATAAATGAAAACAAGTCTGACGCCGTAAGAATAGGGATCATGGATACTTTTTCCGATGAATTTATGCTTGCAAGCTGGTTCCCCGTTGAAAAAGAAAATCGCAGGGTGCGTTCAAGTATGTTTTTCTTCGGAACTTCAAAGGAAAACCATCGTACAATGCTCAGAAGTGTTGGAAAAGATATAGATATCTGCGTCGATGTTTATGATGAAAAACTTGCGAAAGAATACGGAATAAACGCGGTCAAATTTTCCGAAGCGGAAATCTGCTGCGCCGTTCCGCGAAGCCACAGACTTGCGGATAAAACCGAAATTTCTCCGGCGGACCTTTGCGGAGAAAAAATCGCCACCCTTAAAAGCGGAAGAAGTTTTGTTTGGGATAACGCGATTTCCGCAATAAAAGAAGATTTTTTCGGAATAAATATTTTTGAAATCGAAAAATTCAGCATAAAGACCTTTAACCGCTGCGAAAATGAAAACAGAAGTATGTTTGTTACGGAAAACAGCAAAAAGGTTTATCCTTTCTGCAAGTGTATTCCCCTTTCAAAAACCTATTCCATTCCCTTCGGGCTTTATTATTCAAAAAATTCCAATAAAAAGACCCTTGGACTTATAGAAGCTATAAAAAGCTATTCGCCTGAAAATTAACAGTAAAAGCACCCATCTATGCACTTAAAGTGC
>JAZQBJ010000110.1:0-3330 GCA_045545715.1 Oscillospiraceae bacterium | reverse complement strand
ACTTCGATGGTGCCCTATCTTATGGCTCCCCTTTTCGTTCTGAAGTTTATGACCTGCGCGATTACTGCTTATTTTTACGTCGCAAGATTCGTAAAAGATAAAAATTTTGCAGTTATCGGCGGACTTCTTTATGCTTTCAGCGGTTATTCCATCTATAACGTTTTCTTCAACCATTTTCTTGACGTTGCCGCGTTTTTTCCGCTTATTCTTATCGGACTTGAAATGCTTATAACCGAAGATAAACACGGACCTTTCGCTCTTGCGGTTGCGCTTAACGCAATAGTAAACTATTGGTTTTTCATCGGAGAAGTTGTTTTCACTGTTCTCTATTTCTTCATCCGCATCACCGACAAAGATATCACACACAGATTTAAAAAATTTGTTTTTGTTGCGGCAGAATCCGTAATGGGACTTCTCGTTTCTTCGGTCGTGGTTCTGCCTTCCGTTCTTGCAATTCTTGATAACCCGAGAACCGGCGCCGACAACTTCATAAACGGCTGGAACCTTTGGCTTTATTACAGCGAACAGCGTGTTCCCGCGATAATCGCAAGTTTTTTCTTCCCGCCCGATATGCCTTCAAAACAGAACATGTTCACCGGCCAGGGCGCACAATGGGCTTCCATGGCAGGATGGCTTCCGCTTTTCGGAATGAGCGGTGTTATTGCTTATGTCCGCTGCGTCAAAAACGACTGGCTTAAAAAAATGATAATCGCCTGCTGCGTTTTTGCGCTCGTTCCGGTGCTCAATTCACTCTTTATTCTTTTTAACCATTCGTTCTATGCCCGCTGGTATTATATGTTCATTCTTATGCTTGTTCTTGCAACAGCAAAAGCTCTTGAATCTTCTTCCTCCGGCGAAGAAACAGAACGCATCGACCTTCGAAAGGGTATTCTTCCTTCCATCTGTGTGATAGTCGGTCTTATCCTTATCCTTTTCTTTACCCCGGTGCATTATAATGACGGAAACTGGGAAATGGGTCTTCTTTATAACGATTCATGGTTTTTCTTAAGCGCCGGATTCGCTGTTGTATGCATCTTCCTTACAACGGTTCTTTGGTTCCTTCAGAAAAAGAGTTATTACAAACCTCTTCTTGTTCTTATGACCGCAGGTATCTGCGCGATTTACGGTTTCGCATACGTTAACCTCGGTTATACTTTTGCCGGCGACCATGATGAAATCATTGAGGATGCTGTCGGTCTTTCTGAAGAAATGCCGCTTCCTAAAGACGATGATTCCTTTGCAAGATATGATTTTTACGAATGTTTTGAAAACATGGGTCTTTATTGGAACCTTCCCTCCATCCGCTGTTTCCACAGCGTTGTAACCCCTTCGATAATGGAATTTTATCCCACCGTTGATGTGACCAGGGACGTTTCGAGCAAGCCCGATTTTGATTATTACGAGCTCCGTTCCCTTCTTTCCGTAAAATATCTTTATGCAGACGCAGACGAAGCTTCGAAAGATTCCGTTCTCTGTGAAGGTTTCAAATATCTTACCACAGAAAACGGCTATCATGTTTACGAAAACAAAAACTATATCCCCATGGGTTTCACTTTCGATTCCTATATCACCGAAGACCAGTATTATAACATCCACGAAACCCAGAGAAGCGAAGTTCTTATTTCTTCCATCGTTCTTAACGAAAGCCAGGCAAAACTTTATGGGCCTTATCTTGACCATAACAGAAATCCTTTGGTAAACGTTCCTTATGAAGAATTTGAAAACGAAGCAAGAGAAAGAAGACGTTCCTCCTGCTACAGTTTTGAATATGACCACAAGGGTTTTACCGCGAAAATTCATCTTCTTGAAAGCAACCTTGTTTTCTTCTCTGTTCCTTATGAAAAAGGCTGGACCGCTTACGTTAACGGGCATGAAACAGTGATCGAAAAAGTTGACGTCGGTTTTATGGCTGTTTTTGCCGAAAAAGGAATAAGCGAAATAGTTTTCGAATATAACGCTCCCGGACTTAAACTCGGTGCCGTGATAAGCGTTCTTTCCGCTGCCGGTCTTGCAGCATATATCATTTTCTTCCATTTTGACCAGCGCAGAAAAGCTGACGACTACGCCCTTATGACGGAATATCTCGGCGAAAAGGAAAGCGTTCCTTATGAACCAGAACTTTCTCCTGATGAGGACCTTACCATAGTCAGAAATCCGGAAGATGTTCCTCCGTATCATGAATATAAAGGTCCCGAAGAAAAAATTTATCCGGACCTTTGATCAACAATGCAACAAAACAGGAAAATTTTTGCACTATTATAGTGAAAAGGAGGTTTGTTATTATGAAAAAACTCAGAATTTTAACCCTTATCCTTGCGGTTGCCTTGATTTTCGGAGGCTGCGGCGCAAGAACCGAAGCTTTTGATTCCAAAAACGAAGCTTTTGATGCCGGCGGCTGGACAGAGGAAATGAAGCCTGTTGAACCGGAAGCACCCATGGAAATGCCTGAAATGGAATACGTTACCGAAGATTCTGCCTTTGACAACAGCACTTCCGCAAGTATTTCAGACGGTTCTGTCCCTTCGAGCAGAAAACTCATCCGCACTTTTGATCTTGACGTTGAAACCCTTGAGTTTGATTCTTTTATTGCAAGCCTCAAAAACGAGGTTTCCGCCCTCGGCGGCTATATTGAAAACTCAAGCATAAACGGAAATTCCTATAACTATTCCTCTAACCGAAACGCCGGTTTTACCTGCAGAATCCCTTCGGAAAAGCTTGATGAATTTATAAACACCATCGGCGGTCTCGGAAACATCACCTATTCCTACGAAGATACCACCGACGTAACTTTGCAATACGTTGACACCGAAGCAAGAATAAAATCGCTCCAGACCGAATATGACCAGCTTCTTGAACTTCTTGCGGAAGCTGAAAACATCGACACCATAATTCTTCTTCAGCAGCGTCTTACCGAGGTTCGCTATCAGCTTGAAAGCTATCAGAGCCAGCTTCGCACCTATGATAACCTTGTGGATTACAGCACCGTTCATCTTAACGTAAACGAAGTAAGAAGAATTTCCGCCCCGGAACAGAAAACCGTTTGGGAAAGAATTTCCGCGGATTTCAGCGATAACCTTTATGATATCTGGATAAATGCGGAAGATTTCTTTGTATGGTTCGTTGCGAACATTCCTTATTTCATCATCTGGGCAATAATCATTGCAGCAGCCGTTTTTGCGGTAAGATTTTTTCTCGGCAAAAATCCCAAATGGCAGGAACGCAAAGCCGCAAGAAAAGCCAGAAAAGAATATAAAAAAGCTCAGAAACTTGCTGAAAAAGCAGAAAACACCGAAACAAAAGAATAATTAAAACAAAATAAAAAATGCCGTG
>JAZQBJ010000109.1:0-12495 GCA_045545715.1 Oscillospiraceae bacterium | reverse complement strand
AATAAGCCATTTGCTGAAAATGAAATATAAAAGAAAAAAGCATTATTCATAAAAAACAGAAAGAAACTTCTCAACAGAGAAGCAACCTAAATTGTTTTCTAAGAATAATGCTTTCTACCGACTATGTCATTAGCATGTTTTTCTTTACATTAAAAGTATAACACAAGTTGAGGAATAGTCAACACCTAAACAAGAACAAATGTTCGATATTTTTTAAACTTTCTGTAAACTATTCCACATGTTTTGAAATAAAAACGACATAGAGCTTTTGTAAACGGTGATGTATGGGTGAACAAGAAAATTACAGTTTACCACCCTGGCCGGTAGGCCGAAAATACAAAAATAAAACCGCAGCGGCAGCGAGGACTTTTCGGGAGCATGGTGTGCTGGGCGGTAAATGTTGAAATATTCGGCAAAGCTAATCTTTAAATTTTTCTCTGTATTGGCTTAAATCAAATAACCGTTTTATAAACAAAAAAGCTCCCGAAAGGGAGCTTAATTTTTTTAGTTGTTTTCGGAAAGGTAGCGGAGAACATCTCTGGCTCTATCAAGACTTATTTTGTTGCCGCAACCGTGCTTGAGCCAGGAATTAAGGTTTCCGGGATTCATCTTAAGATCGGTGTACAGGCGGTAGTTGGTTACACCTTTTTCCTTCTGTAAACGGAGAATCCTGTTTCGCATCATTTCTTTGGTCACATCATCGCTGTAGTGGCTGTTCTTTTTGGTGAGATAGCTTCTCCAGACCTTCTGATAACCTTCCGGAAGCAGGCCTTTGCTGATAATATCTTCCAAGTTATTACCACTAATAATAAAAAGCGGAGTGGCATAGAGCTCTTCAAGCCCGAACCTTTTTGCAGCACGAAGAAGAATATCCTTTTTATTGGAAGCCAGTGCATAAAGGAAAAGAGGTTCGCGAAGACGAGGATTATCAGATGCCGCTTCTTTTGCAAGAGTGAAAACCGAGGTTGTACCGGCTTTAGATAAAGAACGCACATATTCAGTTAAAAAACCCAAAAAGGTGAGCTCTCTCACGGACGGTGCCTCCTTACATATTCTTCGTAGTTATACAAAAATTCACTGTATCCTCTGTCGGATATATTGGCTTTAAGTTCATCTTCATCGGTTGCAAGCTTTTCAAGAAGTTTCCAATCAAGCGATTTTATGACTTCGGGATTGATGACATCCTGCCGGTCTGTGTCGCGGTAAGAGCAAAGCTTTGCAATTACGATATCCTCAAGTGATGCGGTGTAAAAATCAATTTTCTTGCTTCCAATATCAAGTTTGTGCAAACGGTCTTCATAGTTGTACGGAAAATTATTGATATATGCGGCAACCTGTGCATTGATATCGTATCTTTCAAGAAGCGGCGTAAGCTCCCTCGAAACGCTCAGAGCATCAATATCCAAAGTGGCCCGGTCAATTGTTTCCAGAAGAATCAGAGCACCTCCACCGACGATTACGAGCCTGAAACGGTTGTTATCATCGTAAAGTAGAGAAGCGTCTTCATCAAGCCTTTGAAGGCGTGTTACAAGCTCATTATATTCCACAAAAACACTTCTTTCAAAATAAAGTAATACTATTATTCAAAATCAATTTTACTGCATATGTTTTAATTTGTCAAGAGTACGGATAGTGGCTTGAACCACCGTGGCTGTAATGGTGCGGAGCAAAAGCTTTGCGGTGATAGGGGCGGCGATAAGTTTTGTAAAGCATGGTTTGAATTTTAAAAATACAATTTTTCATAGAAAATTCCTCCGTTATAAATAAATTTCTGCAATAAAAAAGCTCCCTTTTCGGGAGCGGGTTTGATATGGTGGGGGTGGTTTTACATCATACAGCGCAATAAGGGCAATCTACCATTACGCAACCATAGGCGCCGTGAGTTATATCGGCTTTGGAAAAGGTGATTTCTTTTTTGCATTCCTCACACTCGGCGCGATAGGACTGTTTCGGTTCGTCGCTGTGGCTGCTAATTTTTGCTGTTATTTTCTTCATTTGGATACCTCCGTTGACATGGGTTTACTGGCTTACTGTTATGTCATTTCCTTGGAGTGGAATTATATTTTACCATAGATTTCAATATAGTTTTGCCGCCGGCAAACACATTTTTGTGTCCCTGAAAGGGCTTCTGCGAAGCCGGAAGAATGCCGGAGGCAAAACCACACAAAAAACATATGCTTCCAGCATGGTTTACAAAATTTGACATTAGCATTATAATAAAAATATCTATAACTCCCATTAAAATAAACTTTGAGGAGGCATAAAAATGTCAGTTTTTAAATGTAAGATGTGCGGCGGTGCTCTTGAAGTTCAAAGCGGTGACAGCGTTGCAGTCTGCGAATATTGCGGGACAAAGCAGACTTTGCCGAAATTGGACGATGACCGCAAAGCAAACCTTTATGACAGAGCAAACCATTTCCGCAGAAACAACGATTTTGATAAGGCGATGGGAATCTATGAACAGATTCTCAACGAGGATAACACCGATGCGGAGGCATATTGGTCTATCGTTCTCTGCCGCTATGGTATAGAATATGTTGAAGATCCCGCAAGCCATAAACGTATTCCTACTGTCAACCGTGCTCAGTTCACATCTGTTTTTGCTGACGAGGATTACAAATCTGCCATTGAGCACGCAGACGGTGCTCAAAGAGAAATTTATGAGCACGAGGCAAAAACCATTGACGAAATCCAGAAAGGTATTCTTGCAATTTCCCAGAAAGAAGAACCTTTTGACGTTTTTATCTGCTATAAAGAAACCGATGCAAGCGGAAGAAGAACTCAGGATTCCGTTCTTGCAAACGACCTTTATCATCAGCTTACTCAGGAAGGCTTTAAAGTTTTCTTTGCAAGAATCACGCTTGAAGATAAACTCGGAACCGCTTATGAACCCTACATATTCGCCGCACTCAACAGCGCAAAAGTAATGGTAGTTCTCGGCACAAAGCCCGAATATTTCAACGCTGTTTGGGTTAAAAACGAATGGAGCCGTTATCTTGCGCTCATCAAAAACGGCGCACAGAAAGTTCTTGTTCCGGCGTATAAAGATATGGATCCTTATGACCTTCCGGAAGAATTCAGCCACCTCCAAGCGCAGGATATGTCCAAGCTTGGCTTTATGCAGGACCTTATCCGCGGAATCAAGAAACTTACCGCAACCGAAGAACCGAAAACAACAGTTAAAGAAACTGTTATCGTAAATAACGGAAATGCTTCCAACGTAAACACCGCGCCTCTTCTCAAACGTGCATTTATGTTCCTTGAGGACAGAGAATGGGAAAGTGCCGACGAATACTGCGAAAAGGTTCTCGATATTGATCCTGAAAACGCAGAAGCATATCTCGGCAAACTTCTTGCAGGTTTTGAAATCAGCACAAAAGGTGAACTCATAAACCTTGATGAGCCTTTTGATGACGATATGGATTATAGAAAAATTATTCGTTTTGGTGACGAGAACCTTTGCGAGGAATTGAAAAATTACAACAGACATATCAGAGAACGTAACGAACTGAATCGAAAAAATGAAATTTACGGTGCCGCCTGCAACCTTATGGATTCCGCAAAAGGGGAAATGGAATACAGAAGAGCGGCTACAAAATTTGGCGAAGTTATTGATTTTAAAGAGGCAAAAACAAAAAAAGAAAAATGCCTTGAACTTGCCGAAGAAGCGAGAAAAGAGGCTTTGAGAATTGCAGAAGAAGCAAGAAAACAAGCAATTTATGTTGATGCTTGCTCTTTCAAAAATCAGCAGACAATAAAAGGATATGAAGCGGCAATTTTGCGTTTTGAGCAGATTTTTGGATTCAAAGACGCGGAAGAGCAGGTTGCAATTTGCAAAAAGAAAATTGAAGAAATAAAAATTGCGGAAGAAAAAGCGAAAATCGAAGCTGAACGCAAAGCAGAGGCAGAAAGAATTGCTGCGGAAGCACAACGAAAAAAGAATAAGAAAATTGCCGCAATTGTAACTCCGATTGTTGTTCTTGCAATAGCCGCAGTTGTTATTTTTACAACTGTAATTCAGCCTATGATGAACTATAATGCCGCTGTTTCACTTATGGAAAATGGACAATACCAAGAAGCAATAACAGCGTTTGAAGCAATGGATTTTAAAGACAGTGAAGAAAAACTTCTCGAATCCAAGTATTTGCAAGCTGTTGTTATTATGAAGGAAGGCAGATATGAAGAAGCGATAGTCGCCTTTAAAGCTTTGGGAGAATATAAAGATTCTGAAAAAATGATTGAAGAGTGTCAGAATGGTATTAAAGAATTGAAATACCAAAAAGCAGTTTTGTTAATAGAGGAAAAAGAATACATAGAAGCATATAATACACTTAACGGCATTTCACCCTATAAAGATAGCAGTGAACTGATGAAATCTATTTATGGAAAAAAAGAAAATCAAATTTTAAGAAGCGCAGAAGTTGGCTCGTTGGTGTCTTTTGGAACATATGAACAAGATGGAGCGCCAATGTCAACGGATGAAATAAATTGGATTGTGCTTAAAAATAATGGTGACCGCCTTTTGCTTATAAGTAAGGAAGTTATTGATTGCGTAAAATATAATGATACGGATGAAAAGGTTAACTGGGAAACATGTTCTTTGCGCAAATGGTTGAATGCAAACTTTTATGAGGAGGCCTTTTCGGAGATGGAAAAGGCTATGATTTCTAATGTTACTTTATATCCGGATACAAAAGAATATTATGATAACAGGGATGAATATACAAAAGAAAAAAGCACAGAGGATAAAATATTTATTCTTACACCGACTGAAGCAATGCAATTATTAGATGTTGATGAGCGTATAGGCGTTCCAACGCATATCGCAAAATGGAGAGGATGCTCCACAGAATCGTTTAACAATTATATGACATATTGGTGGGTAAGAGCTCCAGGATATCATGACGACGAAGCGGTACTTATTGATGCAGACGGAGATTTTGGTTATTCAAATGTAGATTGGAATAAAGTTGGCATCCGCCCCGCGATGTGGATTGACCTTTCTGCAGTCGAATAAAACAGTAAAAAGAGCTTGAGCATCTGTGCTCAGGCTCTTTTGTGTATTCTCCAAAAAATGCTATGCTTCCAGCATAGTTTACAAAAACTGACATTAGTATTATAATAAAAATATCTATAACTCCAATTAAAATGTAAATTTGAGGAGGAACTTGCTATGGCAGTTATGAAGTGCAAAATGTGCGGGGGAGATCTTGAAATTGAGGAAGGCATGAGCGTTGCTGTCTGCGAATATTGCGGAACGAAGCAGACTGTTCCGACCCTCGATAACGAAAGAAAAACCAGCCTTTTCGGCAGAGCCGGAAGGCTTTTGCGTGCGTGTGAATTTGACAAGGCCTCAGTGGTCTTCGGCGATATCGTTTCGGAATTTCCGGAAGAAGCCGAAGCTTATTGGGGCCTTTTGCTTTGCAAATACGGCGTTGAATATGTTGACGACCCGGCAACCGGAAAGAAAATTCCAACCTGCCACCGCCTTTCTTTTGAAAGCGTAATGGAAGACAGTGATTTTGAACAGGCTTGCGAAAATGCGGATTCTGTTGCAAGGGGAGTTTACCGCGAAGAGGCAAAATTTCTCGAAAACCTCCGCAAAAACGTAATCGAAGTTTCCAGCAAGGAAGAACCTTATGACGTTTTCATCTGCTATAAAGAAACCGACACAAACGGCGACCGCACCATCGACAGCGTTATGGCGCAGGACGTTTATGATGCCCTTACCGAAAGAGGCCTTCGTGTTTTCTTCGCAAGAATCACTCTCGAGGATAAACTCGGAATGGAATATGAGCCCTATATCTTTGCCGCGCTCAACAGCGCAAAAGTCATGCTTGCAATCGGCACCGATTACGAGTATTTCAACGCTGTCTGGGTAAAGAACGAATGGAGCCGTTTCCTCAAGCTCATCGCAAAAGGTGAAAAGAAAGTGCTCATTCCTTGCTATAAAGATATCGACGCTTACGATATGCCGAAGGAATTCAAAAACCTTCAGGCGCAGGATATGGGCAAGCTTGGATTCATGCAGGACCTTGTTCGCGGCGTTTGCAAGATTCTTGGTGTTGAGGAGAAGAAAGAGGCTGTTGTTGAAAAGACCGTTGTAACGGAAAGAGTTGTCAGCGCAAATGAATCTAAAGCAAATTCGCTTCTTGAGAGAGCATTTATTTTCCTTGAGGACGAAGAATGGGAAAGCGCGGACAAATATTTCGAGAAGGTTCTTGACCTTGAACCGAAAAATGCGATGGCGTATCTTGGAAAGCTTTGTGCTGAACTGAGGGTTGACAGCGTTAAAAAGCTTTCTGATTCAAACATTGATTTTGAGAATAATGGTAATTTTAAAAAAACTGTTCGCTTTGCGGATGATTCTTTGAAAGAAAAAATTGAAAATATCCTGAGAGAACTTAAGGAACACCTTGCAGAAGAAAGACGCAAGGAAAAAGAAAAAGAACGTAAAAAAAGAGAACTGTTCACAAAAAAGCTTGAAGAAAACATTCTCAGGAGCAGACAGCAATATACTTCCATAGATTCTAAATATGCCATAGGCCTTAAACCCGATGGAACGGTCTTGGCGGTCAGTATAAATAATGATAGCCGATGCGACGTATCGGATTGGAAAAATATTGTTGCAGTTTCCACAGGCGGTGATCGTATTATAGGCTATATGTTAGGTCTTAAACCCGGCGGAACGGTTGTTGCGGTCGGTAAAAATAGATATGGTGAATGCAACGTACAGGAATGGAAAGACATTGTCGCAATATCCGCAGGTTGTCATCATACTGTAGGACTTAAATCTGATGGAACGGTCTTGGCGGTCGGTGAAAATGGATATGGTGAATGCAACGTACAGGAATGGAAAGACATTGTTGCAATATCTGCAGGGAATTATTATACCGTGGGGCTTAAATTCGACGGAACAGTTGTGGCCGTCGGCAAAAATGAAAATAATCAATGCAATGTTGAAAATTGGGAAAACATCGTTGCGGTTTCCGCAGGTGGTTTCCATACTGTGGCTCTTAAATCCGATGGAACTGTTGTGGCGGTTGGTAATAATGAAGATGGTAAATGTGATATTTCCGATTGGGAAAACATAGTTGCTGTTTCTGCAGGGTTAAGCCATACAGTAGGACTAAAATCCGATGGAACGGTTTTGTTGGTCGGTTATATCGAGGATAGTGAATGCGACGTATCGGGTTGGAAAGATATTGTTGCAATATCCGCAGGTAGTGATCATACTATGGGACTTAAATCCGATGGAACGGTTTTGTTGGTCGGTTATATCGAGGATGGTGAATGCGACGTATCGGGTTGGAAAGATATAGCTGTACCGCTTGGGAAAGAGGAGTATGAAGCAAAACTCAAAGTAATGAAGGAAGCATGTGAAAAAGAAAAAATAGAAGAAAAAATGCGCAAAGAAGCTACTATTGCCGCCGAGAAAAAACACAAAGAAGCTGAACGCAAAGAACAAATAATATATCTTGAAAAAGAGATTGCCAATATAAAAATTGAAAAGTCGGCTCTTGAAAATGAACTTGCAAACCTTAAAGGCCTCTTTACAGGAAAACGCAAAAATGAAATAAACAGAAGACTTGAAATGATGGACGGAAGAAAAAAATATCTTGAAGCAAAAATAGAGGAGTTAAACAATAGACATGAACAAACGGAGGTAAATTGATATGGGAAAATTTGTTATTGAATGTCCGAACTGCGGAAGATATGTTGAAGCCAAAACCGGCTTCTTTGCAAAAAAGAAAATTGACTGCGTCTGCGGCCACACCATAAACGTAAAGACCGAAAAATTCGCCTCCAAAGTCTGTGCCCATTGCGGTAACACCGTTGTTTTCGACCAGAGCAAAGGCGACGACGCGATCTGCCCGGTCTGCCATGAAAAAATCAATACCCGGGAGGATATGAACAACATCGCGGAATTCACTTGCCCTTCCTGCAACTGCAAACTTACTGCAGATAAATCCGCTGTAAGCTATACCTGCCCGCTTTGCGATACCGTAATCGACGTTCAGGAAAGAATCGCAAAAGAGAATGTTAAAAACCAGGGTCTTGCAAGCGTAATCAAATACGAAGGCGACAACAACACCTTCGTATGGAAGCACCCCATCGAGGACTTTAACCTCGGTTCCCAGCTTATCGTTCACGAATCCCAGGAAGCGATTTTCTTCCGCGACGGAAAAGCGCTCGACCTTTTCGGAGCGGGTCGCTATACCCTTGCAACCCAGAATATTCCGCTTCTTGAGGAACTTTATAAACTCCCCACCAATGCTGATGAGGTTTTCCATTCCGAGGTCTATTTCGTAAATATGACCACCCAGATGGGAATCAAATGGGGCACCGACAGCAAGGTAAGACTTTTTGACCCTGCTTCCGGCTTACATATCGAAATCGGCGCCTGCGGCAATTTCAGCCTCCGTGTTTCCGATTCCAGAAAGCTTCTTGTAAAACTTGTCGGCACTATGCCGGAATTCAATCAGCACGATGTTATGGGTGTTGAACCTTTCGGAATCCAGGTTGTTGTGGGAAAATTCAAGGCTCTTGTTATGAACAAGGTAAAATCCAACCTTGCCCGTGTCATCAAGGAAAACGATATCAACATTCTTGAAATCGACGCATATATTGATCTTCTTTCCGAAAAACTCCGCGTTGTTATTAACGAAACTCTTGCGGAATACGGTCTTACCATGCCGGAATTCTTTATCACTTCCGTTATGACCCCGGACGACGACCCCAACTACAGAAGACTTAAACAGCAGTTCGCCGACAGAACCCTTAAAGTTCGTGAAGAAGAGATCCGAAAGGCGGAGGCTGAAGCTGCCCACGCAAGAAAAATTGTTGAGGCGCAGACCGAAGCACAGCTTAAAATTGTCGGAGCACAGGGCGATGCGGAAGCACTTAAAATCCAGGCAATGGCAGAAGCAGAAGCATATAAGGCACAGGCTTTTGCTGAAGCGGAAGAAATGCGTGCAAAAGGCTATACCTATCAGCAGGAAACCGCAAGAATGGTCGGAATGGAAGCTATGCAGAACGGCATAACCGGCTCCGGAGATTTTGGCGGCGGTTCTTCCATGCTCGGCGATATTGCAGGCCTTGGAGTAACTCTCGGCGCCATGGGCGGCGTTATCGGCATGACCAAGGAAGCACTTGACCCAATCATGAAATCCACTTCCGAAATCGGCGCAGGCGTTGTTGCCGCCGCTGTTTCTGCGGAAGCACCCGCCGCACCGGCAAATGATACATGGGACTGCGCATGCGGTTGCAAAGGAATAAAATCCAAATTCTGCCCCGAATGCGGTGCAAAGAAACCCGAACCGCCGGCAGCATGGGATTGCCCGGCTTGCGGACTTAAAGGCATAACCTCAAAATTTTGTCCGGATTGCGGAACGAAGAAACCGGAAGCACCTGCCGTTTGGAACTGCCCTGAATGCGGATGCCAGGGAATCACTTCCAAGTTCTGCCCGGACTGCGGACATAAAAGGGAGGGTTAATCAATGAAATTCAGTTTTAACGAACTTGGCAAAAAAGAAAAATCCGTTCTTCTTGTTTACGGAATTGTAGCGTTCATCTGTATTCTTGCATTCATCATTATTCCTTTCCCGAAAAGCGCTTCCAGCTGGCTTGCGCTTTTGTTCCTACTTGTTTCTTTCTGCGTAAGCCTTTATGCGATGAAACTTGCTTTTGAAAACGGAAAAGAGATCATCAGCAAAATTTACGGTTTTCCGATTTTCAAAATCAGCGTTTATTACGTTGCTGCCCAGGCAATTTTCAGCGTTCTTGTATGCGTTGTTGCAAGCTTTATCAGACTGCCTTATTGGGTAACTCTTCTTGTTTCCGTAATCCTTCTCGGCGCAGCTGTTATCGGAATCGTTATTACCGATAACGCAAGGGATATTATCGAAGATACCGAAAAGAAAGACGTTCGTGATACAAAGAAAATCACTCTTTTCAAAATTGATATTGCCGGAATCGTTGACCGCTGCAAGGACGAAACCGCAAAAAAAGAACTTGAAAAGCTTTCCGAAGCATTCAAATACAGCGACCCTGTTTCCAGCGATGCAACCAGGGAACTTGAGGACAAAATAACCGAAGAACTTGAGGAACTCAAAAAAGAAGTTGCCGAAAACGATGCGGAAGATATCATCGAAAAAGCAACCGAGATTTATAACCTTCTTGCAGAAAGAAACAGAGTTTGCAAGGCGTTTAAGAAGTAATCAAACAAGGAAGTGTTCATAAATGGCAGTATTCAAATGTAAAATGTGCGGCGGCGACCTTGAGGTCACCGAAGGAATGAAAGTAGTCGAATGTGAATATTGCGGAACGACCCAGACCGTTCCGAACAGCGACAGCGAAAAGAAAACAAATCTTTTCAACCGCGCAAACAGGCTCAGAATCGCAAACGAATTTGACCGTGCGGCAGGCGTTTATGAAAATATCATCTCCGAATTTCCCCAGGAAGCAGAAGCTTACTGGGGCCTTTGCCTTTGCAAATTCGGTATTGAATATGTAGATGACCCGAGAACGGCGGAGAAAATTCCAACCTGCCACAGAACTGCATTTGAAAGCATTTTTGACGACAGTAACTTCAAAACTGCCATTGAGCTTTCCGACCCGGTCGCAAAGAAAGTGTATAATTCCGAAGCAAGAATAATCGATACTCTTCAGCAGAGCATTCTCACCATCGTAAACCGCGAAAAGCCCTTTGATGTGTTCATCTGCTACAAGGAGACTGATTCCAAAGGTGACAGAACTATGGACAGCGTTCTTGCACAGGATATTTATGACGCCCTGACCGCAAAAGGACTTAAGGTTTTCTTCGCTAGAATTACGCTTGAGGACAAGCTCGGAATGGAATATGAGCCCTACATATTTGCGGCTTTGAACAGTGCAAAAATCATGCTTGCCATCGGCACCGCAGAAGAATACTACAATGCCGTCTGGGTCAAGAACGAATGGAGCAGATTCCTTTCTCTTATGAAGACTGACAGGAGCAAGGTTCTCATTCCTTGCTATAAAGACATCGACGCATACGATATGCCTGCGGAGTTCAGAAACCTCCAGGCACAGGATATGGGCAAACTCGGCTTTATTCAGGATCTTACCAGGGGTGTCTGCAAAATTCTCGGAGTTGAGGAGAAGAAAGAGACTGTTGTTGAAAAAGTTATTGTAAAAGAAGTTATAAAAGAAAGAGTCGTTGGAGCCAATACACAAAATATTCCGCACATAAATGTAAGCGGGCTACTCGATTTGGCGTTTGAGGATCTGAAAAATGGAAAATATTTTGAAGCGAGCAAATCCGCGGGAAAGGCAATCGGATTCGATCCGGCGAATGTTAGAGCACATCTTTGCAAGCTTTGCGTAGAAATGAGAGTTAACGACGTTGAAAAACTTTCTGAATCGGAAAAAGGTTCAATAGAAGATAGTGATTATTATAAAAAGCTGCTTTGTATTGCTGATGATGAGCTTAAAGAGAAATTGAAAAATCAGGCTGAAATACAAAAAGCGAGATTTGCGAAAAGGAAAGAACTGTTTCCGGAAAAACTTGAAGAAAGTATTATCAGAGGAAGGCAACAATATATTTCTGCAGGAGCAAATCATACCATAGGCCTTAAATCAGATGGTACGGTTGTTGCAGTTGGTAATTATGAAAAAGGTCAATGCAATGTAGAAGATTGGAGAAATATTATTGCGGTTTCTGCAGGTGACGAGTATACATTAGGTCTTAAATATGATGGAACGGTCGTTGCGATTGGCGATGATTACATGGATCAGTGTAAAGTTTCAAAATGGAGAGAGATTGTTTCAATTTCTGCAGGTAATTGGCATAGTGTAGGCCTTAAATCTGACGGAACAGTAGTGGCAACTGGATATAAACACGATAGTAGATGCAATGTTGAAGGTTGGAAAAATATTGTTGCAATTTCCGCAGGTAACGACCATACAGTAGGTCTTAAATCTGACGGAACGGTTATGGCTGTCGGTGATAATAAAGATGGTGCATGCAATGTTGGAGGTTGGAAAAATATTGTTGCGGTTTCTGCAGGTTGCTATTATACAGTAGGCCTTAAATCCGACGGAACGGTTGTGGCTGTTGGAAATAATGAAGATGGTGCATGCAACGTTGGAAATTGGAAAAATATTGTTGCGGTTTCTGCTGGCTTTGGACATACTGTAGGCCTTAGATCGGATGGAACGGTTGTTGCAGTTGGTGAAAATGAAAACGGCCAATGTGATGTTGAGGATTGGAAAAACATTGTTGCGGTTTCGGCCGGTGAAGACCATACGGTAGGCCTTAAATCCGATGGGACAGTTGTGTCTGTTGGCAAAAATGAAGATGGACAATGCGATGTTGAAAGTTTAAAAGATATATCCGTGTTACTTGGTAAGAAGGAATACGAAGCAAGGGACATGGAGATAAAGGAAACTATCAAAAAAGAAAAAAATTCTAAAATAGAAATAGCAAACAATTTGTTAAAGAATGTAAAAAGG
>JAZQBJ010000108.1:0-2237 GCA_045545715.1 Oscillospiraceae bacterium | reverse complement strand
AAACCCCTCTTTCCCTGTTTTCCAACCCCCGTGCCCATTTTAAAAACCCCCGTGCCCAAGCTTGGGCATGTGATTTTTTCATTTGCTTTCCGGTGAAAAAGTCGAATTGTTTCCGGAAAGTTCCGCCTGATAACCAAAACCCCATTTAGGATCGATCTTTTGGCTCTCTTCCCCTTTTTCGGAAATATTATCCCTGAGAGGAGGCGCAGCCATTTCTACATAGGGTCTTAATGTTTCCCAATCGTTGACCTTTTTTCCGTTATGAGGTATCGGAACTTTTGATTTTTTGGAATTGTTCATTTTTATCACCTCGGGATTATTTTTTCATAAAATCCCGTTTTTATTCAGTTAAGAACGTCGAATTTTCTTTTTATTCTTGGTTTTACAATTGGCTTTTCTTTTGGAATTTCTTCGGTTTTTTCAAAGACAAATTTTTCGCCGAAACCTTCAACAATGCTTTTTGCAATACCCTCGGCGATTTTTTCACGGTTATCCAGATAGTTTTTAAAATCCGAAGAATTTGTTAAAAAACAAATTTCCAGAAGATCTGCGGAAACGCCCTTTTCCCAACAGGTGCGGACAAATCCAAAATAATCCTTTTCGGAAGAAAAGGATTCAAAACGCCTTTTTTCCACATTCAGCCTTTTATCGAAAATTTTATTTCTGTCATAAAAGCTGTTGCTTCTTGCAAAAGGCTCTCTTTTTCTGAAAAAAGCGCCAAGGTTTTCAAAAAATCCCGTTTCAATTCCCGCAAGAGTTTCTTCATGGGGAACAAAAACTTCCGTTCCGTTTGCGCTTTCGTTTCCAAAACCGTTGAAATGAATCGAAAGAGCAAAATCCGCTTTGTTTTCAACGCATTTTTCCGCTCTTTGACTCACGTTTCCCGGATTTGTATCCGTTCTTCTTGTGAGAAAGGTTTTGAATCCGTTTCTGAGAAGGTGCTCTTCTATAAGAAACGCCTGTTCAAGGGTAAAATCCTTTTCAAAAAGTCCATCCCGCACTGTATTCACGGAATATGTTCCGGAAGAACTTCCGCCGTGTCCGGGGTCGATTCCTATAGTGGCTTTCATTCAATTTCCATCTCCTCGCCGATGTCATCTTTTCTCGGTGCATTATAAGTCATCGCCAGAGCGGAATCTCCGATTCCGGCGGTGGTCGGGTCAACAAGAACTCCAAGGGTTGTGAGGGCGGTTATGACCGCGGTCATAAGGTTCAGCACCATGTTTTCGGTAAGTGCCGGAACAATTCCTAAAGCTCCGAGCATACAGTAAATAAAACTTACCGCCGCGGGAACAACGGTTGTCCAGAAGACAGGGTTTTTGATTCTTGCTTTCCAGTTGATATTTTTAATAATTTTCATAATTTTTCCTCCTTAAAGTCCAATTTTTGCCAGCATCCATGCTACCACCGCGGCGGTTATCAGGTTAAGCACCTTTTCCGCCATGGAATCCCACCTTTTGCCGGGTTTTTCTTTGATTTGTTTTAAATCATTTTTCATTTCCGCAAGGTCATCACGCATATTTTTCTGTTCAACAACCATCTGTCCAACCGCCTGGGTAAGGCTTCGCAGTTCCTTTTGTTCTTCCTCAAGGTTGTCGATTCTCCTTTTATTTGCCTTCGCAAGATCAAAAATAAGCTGATGTTCTCTTGCAATTTCCTCGTTATCCATTTCTTCTCCTTCCATAATATGTTTTCTTGCATTTTTGTGTTGTTTGTTTTATTAAACTTTGTTGACACAGAAGAGTTTCTGTGATAAATTATTTTTTGTTAATGCCGCACGGCCGAATAAAAAACAGATTGTTCGGAACAAAATAACACGTTTCGTGTTGTTGCACTTTAAATAAAAAGGCGCAGGGATTGCGCCCTTTTTTCAATAAATTGAATTTACTCCGAGAATTTCATTAAGCTCAACATCGGAACAAACATATACGGCATCGATTGTTTCATCGTTATAAACGCCGATTTTCTGCCCTTCATAGCGGTAAATCTGTATCTGGCTGTGGCCTATTCCCTCAATGATTTCCTCTTCTTCAAGATCATTAAAGCCGTTTTTTATTTTCCGGCAGGTTTTTGAAAATTCTCTTTTGCTCATTTCGTTATATATCGGATATAAATATCTGTATTTATCTTTTTTTCTCATCAACGAATCCCTACCTTTTGTAATATTTTCTGTGGATTTCCCAGATTGCGTCATTTCTCGAAATGCCCTTTATGTCCATTTTTTCCGCGACCTGCTC
>JAZQBJ010000107.1:0-4542 GCA_045545715.1 Oscillospiraceae bacterium | reverse complement strand
GTGATATACTGTTTACACCTCTAAAAGGGTTTATTTTTTTGCGCAAAAAAACCCGTGTCCTTTTTTATGAGGGAGGCAAAAATTCCAAGTATCAGGAGGTGCCGCAATGCGAGTGAAAATAGTGTTGGCATGCACTGAGTGCAAACAACGCAACTACACTACCATGAAAAACAAAAAGAACGATCCGGACAGACTTGAAATGAAAAAATATTGCAGGTTCTGCCGTAAACACACGCTCCACAAAGAGACGAAGTAAGGAAAGGAAGAGGTATTAACAGTGGCTAATGAAAATACTGCGAAAAAGCCGTCCCTTTTCTCAAGAGTAAAACGTTTCTTCAAGGACATCTTTGGTGAACTTAAAAAAGTTGCATGGCCCAGCAAAAAACAGGTCGTAAACAACACCATCGTTGTAATTGTAGTCGTTATCATCTCTTCAATCGGTATCAGCCTTATAGACTATTTCTTCGGTCTTATCATCAGGCTGTTCTTCGGCTCTTAATGCGCGAAAGGAACTAAGTTATGTCTGAAACTCCTAAATGGTATGTTGTCCACACTTATTCGGGATATGAAAACAAAGTATCCGAGAATATCGAAAAGGTAATCGAAAATAAACGTTTTAAAGACCTTATTTTTGATGTAAGCGTCCCGACCGAAACTATCGTTGAGGTTAACGACAACAAAAAGCGTGAAGTGGAACGCAAAATTTTTCCGGGCTATGTCCTTGTCAAGATGATCCTTACGGACGAATCCTGGTACGTTGTCAGAAACACCCGCGGCGTAACCGGCTTTGTAGGTCCTGCTTCCAAACCCGTACCGCTCAGCGAAGAAGAGGTTGCAAAACTTGGAATCGGATCCAGGTCGGTCGAAGTTAAATATGCCGTAGGCGACATCGTATCCATTGTAGGTGGTCCGCTTGAGGGCTTTGAGGGAAGAGTCGAATCTATCGATGTTCCCGATAACAAAGTTCGTGTAATCGTGTCCATGTTCGGACGCGATACGCCTGCAGAGCTTGAGCTCGAGCAGGTTGCTCGCAAAGATTGATTACTTTTTGAGGTAGTCGGCCAAAACGGCCGGCGAACGCAGAATATAGGTATTCTGCGTGTGGGAGGGATCGAAAATTTGTTCAATCGGTTCCGTTTGACCACGTAATGGTTGGAGGTTTGTAAAAACAATGGCACAGAAAGTTATTGGCTTGATTAAGCTGCAAATTCCGGGTGGCAAAGCCACTCCCGCACCGCCTGTTGGTCCTGCACTTGGCCAGCACGGTGTAAACATCATGGCGTTCACCAAAGAATTCAATGAACGCACCAAAAACGATATCGGCATGATCATTCCTGTCGTTATCACTGTATATGCTGACCACAGCTTCTCGTTCATCACCAAAACCCCGCCTGCAGCAGTTCTTATCAAAAAAGCTGCTAACATCAATAAGGCTTCCGGTGCTCCGAACAAAACTAAAGTAGCATCCATCACTTCCGAACAGTGCCGCAAAATTGCTGAAACCAAGATGCCTGACCTTAACGCAGCATCTGTTGAAGCAGCAATGAGCATGGTAGCTGGTACCGCTCGTTCTATGGGCGTTACCGTAGAAGACTAAGTGAAGGAGGTTAGCATTAATGAAACACGGAAAAAAATATGTTGAAAGCACTAAGCTTGTTGAACATGCTAAACTCTACGAAGCAAACGAAGCTCTCGAGCTTGCTTGCAAAACTGCAACTGCAAAATTCGACGAAACCGTTGAATGCCACGTTCGTCTCGGTGTTGACTCCCGTCACGCTGACCAGCAGGTTCGTGGTGCAGTAGTTCTTCCTAACGGAACCGGTAAAGAAGTTAAAGTTCTCGTTTTCGCAAAAGGCGATAAAGTTCAGGCTGCTCTCGATGCAGGCGCTGAATACGCTGGTGCAGAAGAATACATGCAGAAAATCATGTCCGAAGGTTGGATGGATTTTGACGTAGTTATCGCTTCTCCCGATATGATGGGCGTTGTTGGTAGACTCGGTAAAATCCTTGGCCCGAGAGGCCTTATGCCTAACCCCAAAGCAGGCACTGTAACCCCCGATGTTGCTAAAGCTGTTAAAGAAGCTAAAGCAGGTAAAATCGAGTATCGTCTCGACAAAACCAACATCATCCACTGCCCGATCGGTAAAGCTTCCTTTGGTGCTGAAAAGCTCCAGGAAAACTTTGACACTCTTATGGGTGCAATCGTTAAAGCAAAACCGGCAGCAGCAAAAGGTCAGTACGTTAAATCCTGCGTTGTTTCCGCAACCATGGGCCCTGGCGTAAAGATCAACCCTGCAAGATTTGTGTAATTCATAACACATATTAAATAAAAAATCCCGCTGAAATTCAGCGGGATTTTTTTATGCGTAAAATGCGAAAAAAGCGCATGAGCATCGGGTTTTGTTTCGGTTTGAGCACGACGTGCTCAAGCTTATTTTTTAGCAAGTCCGAAGAAAATAAAAACCGGAGCCAAAACATGAAGAAAGGGGTACTCTAAAATATGGGTATAATAAAAAGGAGATAGAATGAACGGCAGGTTCAATCTGTAAACAAGCGGTATATATGCAAGATATGCCGTTGTCAGCAGAAAACAACAAATGCCGATAATTATAAATGCGAGCCGCAATTTACTGTTTTTCACATAAAAACCGGTGCTGTAAGTAATGATGGAAGATACTCCGATTCCGCCGCAAATAACGGTGAAAGGTTTTATTACATATCCGATGAGAAAATAAACAAAAATATCATAGGTTGCGGCAACGTATTCTTTTACAGGATCATATATGACGAACAAAAACAACGATGCAATCAAATATAAAGTGGAAAAAATTATTCCAAGATTCAAATATATTTTTTTACCTCGCAGTTCCGCAATGCCTCTTGGGATACCGTCCACCAGCTCATCAATGCTGATATCAAAAATCTGTGCAATTTTTGTAAGAGTTTCAATATCCGGTTCGGTTTTTCCGTTTTCCCAGTTGGAAACAGCCTGGCGTGTGACGTTTATTTTTTCAGCGAGTTCCTCTTGCGTTATTCCGATTTTGTTTCTTGTCTTTTTAATGTTTTCACCAACAGAAGTCATAAAAATCGCCTCCTTTTCTGATTCGATTATACTATGGGGGCATAAAAAAGTCACGCAATGTTTTGTTGCATGGCAATAGAACCGCATAAAAAAGCCCTTTCCGGAAAATCCGGAAAGGGCTTTTCTGTATATCTGCAAGAATTATTTGCCTGCAAGTTTTTCAAGATGTTCATATTTTTCAGCGGCGTTTTTCTCTGCTTTGTCGAAGAGAACTTCGGCTCTGTCGGGGAATGCACGCATAAGGCTGGAATAACGAACTTCGCTCTTGATGAATTCTTTATAATCTGCGGAAGGTGCAGCAGAATCGAGCTGGAAGGGATTTTCGCCTTTTTCAGCAAGTCTGGGGTCAAAGCGGAAGAGATGCCAGTAACCTGCTTCAACAGCGCGTTTTTCTTCTGCCATTGCGTTGCCCATGCCGCCTTTGATACCGTGGTTGATGCAGGGTGCGTAAGCGATGATAAGGGAAGGACCGTCATAAGCTTCTGCTTCGGAGATTGCTTTAACTGCCTGTGCCATGTTTGCACCCTGAGCGATCTGTGCAACATAGATGTAACCATAGCTCATTGCAATTGCAGCAAGGTCTTTCTTCTTAACGTCTTTACCTGCTGCAGCGAACTGTGCAACCGCGCCGGTAGGAGTTGCTTTGGAAGACTGGCCGCCGGTGTTGGAATAAACTTCGGTATCGAATACAAGAACGTTGATGTTTCTTCCGGAAGCAAGAACGTGGTCGAGACCGCCGAAACCGATGTCATAAGCCCAACCGTCGCCGCCGAATGCCCAGACGGATTTTTTGGCGAGGTAGTTTTTGCCTTTGAGGATTGCTTTTGCTTTGTCGCAATCGCAGGCGGTGAGTGCTTCAACAAGTTCTTTGGTTGCAACAGCGTTTGCTTCGCCGTCGTTAAGAGTTTCGAGATAATTGTTTGCAGCGTTTACTGCAGCGGGGTTGCTTCCGTTTTCGGCAACATCTCTTACTTTTGCAATATAGCTGTTGCGGATAGCTTCCTGACCGAGGAACATTCCGTAACCGTATTCTGCGTTATCCTCGAAAAGGGAGTTTGCCCATGCGGGACCTTTGCCTTCTGCGTTCTTGGTGTAAGGAGTGGAAGGTGCGGAACCGCCCCAGATGGAGGAACAGCCGGTTGCGTTAGCGATATACATTCTGTCACCGAAGAGCTGGGTTACGAGTTTTGCATAAGGAGTTTCGCCGCAACCTGCGCAAGCGCCGGAGAACTCGAGAAGAGGACGGCGGAACTGGGAACCTTTAACGGTGTTTGCAGCAAATTTGTTTTTGACTTCGATTTTTTCGGGAAGGCTTACACCGAAATCGAAAACTTTCTGCTCGCCGAGCTGGCTGTCAAGAGCTTTCATTTCAAGAGCTTTAACGCCTTTTTTGTCGGGGCAGACGTTTACGCAGGAACCGCAGCCGGTGCAGTCGAGTGCGGAAACGGTAAGTGCAAAGG
>JAZQBJ010000106.1:0-3547 GCA_045545715.1 Oscillospiraceae bacterium | reverse complement strand
CCGGGGCCAAAATTTTGACCCGGTTATCTTTTTGCTTAATAACTTGCAAGGGGAGCGGTATCGTCGTCTTCCATTTTTTCAATGGATTTTATGATGACGTCATAGCCGAAATCCGGATTTACCTGAACGGTGCATCTGTCGCCGAGCTTTTTGCCCAAAACCGCTTTTCCGAAAGGGGATTCCTTGCTTACAAATCCTGCAGAAACGTCATAGCGAACTTCGGTGACGATCTGGTAGGATTCCTCTTCGTCATCTTCAGGAACATAGACGGTGACTTTGTCATAAAGACCGACAACACCTTCCTCGGCGCTTCCGTCGATTATAACAGCGGTTTTTATCATGGCCTCAAGATAGCGTATCCTGCTGTCGTTGCGGCCTTTTGCTCTTTTTGCTTCTTTATATTCAAAGTTTTCGGAAAGATCACCGAAGCCGCGGGCGGTTTTTACGTCATCAAGAATTTGCGGACGGAGAACCAGTTTTCGGTATTCAAGTTCCTCCTGCATCTTTTTTATATCGTTGGCGGTGAGTTCGTCATGCATAAAGGAGAAATCCTGCCTTTCTTTTTAATAAGCATATTATATTCCAAAAACAGGGTGTTTTTCAAGGAATATTGAACTTCTTTTGCAGTAAAATTAAATATTAGGTACTTTTCAGTTTGCTTAAAATGTTGTATAATATATTCTGTATTATTTTGATTTAATGAAAAGGAGGATAATTTTTAAAATGAGACCTATTAAAATCATCAGCGACAGCACCGCAGATCTTCCGAAAGAACTTATTGAAAAATATGATATAGAAGTACTTCCCCTTTCCGTAAGCCTCGGAGAAAATTCTTATAAGGACGGACTTGAAATTTCCGCCCAGGATATTTTTAAATATTATGAGGAAACAAAGGGACTTCCGAAAACTTCCGCAGTTTCCGTTCTTGAATATACCGAAGCTTTTACCCCATGGGTCGAAAAAGGTTATGACGTAATCCATTTCACCATCAGTTCCACCATGTCTTCCTGCTATCAGAACGCATGCATCGCCGCGGTGGAAACCGGCCACGTCTGGTCCATAGATTCGGCAAACCTTTCTTCCGGAATCGGACTTCAGGTCGTTCTTGCTGCGGAACTTGCAGCAAAAGGCGAAAGTGCGGAAGCTATTGCAAAGCATATTGCCGAAGCAAAAACAAGAGTTGACGCAAGCTTTATCCTCAACCAGCTTGAATTCCTCCACAAAGGCGGAAGATGCAGCGGTGTTGCGGCTCTCGGCGCAAACCTTCTCAAACTCAAACCCTGCATTGAAGTTGTTGACGGCAAAATGAAAGTCGGAAAAAAATATCGCGGAGCCTATGAAAAATGCGCACTCGAATATGTCCGCGACAGACTTGACGGAAACGATAATATCGAAACCGATATCATTTTCCTCACCTGGACCGGCGTTGACGCAAAACTTCTCAAGGAAATTGAAAAGGAAATCAAAAAATATCATAAGTTCCGCACCATTATCGTAAACGAGGCCGGAAGCACCATTACCGGACATTGCGGCCCCGGAACTTTCGGAGTTCTTTATTTCCGCAAGGAGAATAAATAAGATTTAAGACAAAAGAGGGGTTACGATGAAAAGTTTAACCAATCTTTACAGAATAGGAAGAGGCCCTTCCAGTTCCCATACTATCGGTCCGGAAAGAGCTGCGATTTATTTTAAACAAAAAAATCCGGAAGCGGACGGTTTTTCCGTAACGCTTTATGGCTCCCTTTCAAAAACCGGAAAAGGGCATATGACCGACGCTGTTTTGCGCCAGACCCTTGCTCCGATTCCTTCGGAAATTATTTTTGATTTTGAAACGGACGAAAGCAGTTTTTATCACCCTAATGCAATGGATATGCATGCCTTCAAAAACGGCGAAGAGGTCGACAAAATCCGCGTTTATTCCATTGGCGGCGGCGAAATTGCCGTTGAGGGAACGGACTATGTTGCTCCGCCGGAAGTTTATTATGAAAACAGTTTCGACGAAATTGCGGAATATTGCCGGGAGCACGAAATCCGGATATGGGAATATGTTGAAAGAATGGAAGGCCCCCGCATCTGGGATTATCTTGAAGAAGTATGGCTCCAGATGAAAAAAACCATCAAAGAAGGACTTAAATCCGAAGGTGTTCTTGCCGGCGGGCTTGGCGTTCAGCGCAAGGCGGCTTTTCTCTATAACCAGTACCATATGGACGAAAGCGCAGAAACAAAGGAAAACAGAATCGTCTGTTCCTATGCTTTTGCGGTAGGTGAACAGAACGCAAGCAATGGAACTGTTGTAACGGCGCCAACCTGCGGAGCGGCAGGCGTTATGCCGGCGGTACTTTATTATTGGCAGAAAAAGCGCAAGGTTTCCGATATGGACATTCTTCATGGACTTGCAACCGGAGGAATCATCGGAAATCTTATAAAAACCAACGCTTCCATTTCCGGCGCGGAATGCGGTTGCCAGGCGGAGATCGGAACAGCCTGCTGCATGGCTTCTGCGGCCCTTGCGGAAATTTGCGGAATGAGCCTTGACCAGATAGAATATGCGGCGGAAGTTTCCATGGAACATATGCTTGGGCTTACCTGTGACCCGATCGACGGCCTTGTTCAGATCCCATGCATTGAAAGAAACGCCGTTGCGGCAATGCGTTCCATAAACGCCATTTCGCTTGCGAATTTTCTTACCCATACCAGAAAAATATCCTTCGATACGGTTGTAAAAACCATGTATGAAACCGGAAGGGATATCAAAAGCCACTACCGCGAAACTTCCGAAGGCGGTTTGGCAAAACATTATTTCAGCTGTGACTGAAAAAACTGAACGGCGGGAGTTTTATCCTGCCGTTTTTTTGGTATATTCGGAATGCAACTTAAAGTTGCGCTTCAGTTGCGCAAAAGTTGGTGGTGCAACCGGGTAAAAAATGTTATTATCGGGGGCATGAAAGGAGAGATTTTTATGAGCGTTATCAGTTCAAGATTATTTGTTTTCTTCGGCCTTGGGCTTTTGCTTTCCCTTGCCGTCGTCGCTGCCATTATAATTATTGTTGTTTATTACGCGAACAAAAGAAAACCCTTGAAACAAAATTATGTTCCGCAGGAGCAGGTTTCTCCAAAGCAGGAAGAAATCCGCAAGACCCTCGGCGAAACCCTTAAGGAACTCCGGACCGAAAGGAACATGACTCAGGAATTTGTTGCGGAGAGTCTTGGGGTTTCGCGTCAGGCAGTTTCAAAATGGGAAAACGGTTCTTCCGAACCGAGCACGACGAATCTTATTGCCATCGGGAAACTTTATGAAATTCCGCCGGAAGAACTTCTTAAAAAGCTGATATAAAAACTTGCGGAACTTTCTGTTCCGCTTTTTTGTTATATAAGCACAAAATTCTTCAAATCAAAAAAACAAAAATTTTATAAAACTCTGCACCTAAAATTATAAAAAACATCTTGCGGAAAAGAATATAATTATGTATAATATTCTGTTGTAGATATTGCTTTTTCGTCTTGAAAAAGGACGAAAAAGGGACTTTTTTACAATAGTTAAAAAAAG
>JAZQBJ010000105.1:0-9993 GCA_045545715.1 Oscillospiraceae bacterium | reverse complement strand
CTTATGGACGCTGTTGACAGCTACATCCCCACTCCTGAACGTAAAGCAGACCTTCCCTTCCTTATGCCTATCGAAGACATCTTCACCATCACTGGTCGTGGTACCGTTGTTACCGGCCGTGTAGAACGTGGCCAGATCCATACCGGCGACGAAGTTGAAATCGTTGGTCTTACCGAAGAGAAAAAGAAAACTGTTGTTACCGGTGTTGAGATGTTCCACAAAATCCTCGACTACGGTGAAGCAGGCGATAACATCGGTGCTCTCCTTCGTTCCATCCAGAGAACTGAAGTCAGACGTGGTCAGGTTCTTGCAAAACCCAACTCCATCCATCCTCACAAATGCTTCCGCGGCCAGGTTTACGTTCTTAAGAAAGACGAAGGCGGCCGTCATACTCCTTTCTTCAACAACTACAGACCTCAGTTCTTCTTCAGAACTACTGACGTTACCGGCGTAATCACCCTTCCCGAAGGCACCGAAATGTGCATGCCTGGTGATAACGTTGAAATGGACGTTGAACTCATCGAACCTATCGCAATCGAAACCGGTCTCCGTTTCGCTATCCGTGAAGGCGGCCGTACCGTTGGTTCCGGTGTTGTTATCGCTATCAACGAATAATTTTTATTCGAAGTTTAGCTGCAAAACAAACATCAAAAAGCCCTTTTCGAAAGAAGAGGGCTTTTTCTTTTTTAATTTGTAAAATATTGTTGAAAAAAAATCCCTTTTATTTTATAATAATTTTTGGGCAAAGCCCAGAAAATTGAAAAAGAAAAAGATATGGAGGGCATTTGATATGCGCAAAATTATCGCACTTTTGATGGCTCTTATGCTTGTTTTTGCAGGCTGCACCGCAGCACCTGCAGAAGAGCCGGAACAGCCTGGTGAACCCGAAGTTGAAACTCCCGCACTTACCGGCGAAGTTGTTGTTCTTTATACCAACGACGTTCACTGCGGCGTTTCCGGTAACCTCGGTTACGCAGGTATCGCAACTGTTAAAGATACCCTTGAAAAACAGGGCAAAACCGTAATCCTTGTTGATAACGGCGACGCAATCCAGGGCGATACCGTCGGTACTCTTTCCAAAGGCGAATACATCATCGACATCATGAACCATGTCGGCTATGATGTAGCTGTTCCCGGCAACCACGAATTCGACTATGGCATGGAACAGTTCCTTGCTCTTGCCGAAAAAGCAGAATTCCCCTATGTTTCCGTAAACTTCACCAAAGAAGGTGAACCGGTTTTTGCTCCTTACGTAATTATTGAAGCAGAAGGCGCAAAAATCGCATTCCTTGGAATTTGCACCCCCAAAACCATCACCACTTCCACTCCTACCTATTTCCAGAACGAAGCAGGCGAATACATCTATGGCTTCTGCCAGGGTGAAGAAGGCGCAGAACTTTATAACGCAGTTCAGGCTTCCGTTGATGCTGCAAGAGCAGAAGGCGCAGACTATGTTATCGCAATGGCTCACCTCGGTATCGAATTTGACTGCACCCCCTGGACTTCTTCCGAAGTTATCAACAACACCACCGGTATCGACGTTGTTCTTGACGGCCACAGCCATTCCGTAATCGAAGGCGACCTTGTTAAAAACAAAGACGGCAAAGAAGTAGTTCTTACTTCCACCGGTACCAAACTTGAAAACATCGGTATGCTCACCATCGGAACCGACGGCGCAGTAAAATCCACCCTTATCAGCAACGCAGCAACCGTTGAATTCGTAGCAGGCGTTGAAGAACAGTTCGAAGAACTTGTAAACCAGGTTGTTGCTTCCACCGAAGTTGACCTCACCATCAAAGATCCCGTAACCGGCGAAAGAATGGTTCGTCGTCAGGAAACCAACCTTGGTGACCTTTGCGCAGATGCTTACCTTGCAATGTCCGGCGCTGATATCGCATTCGTAAACGGCGGCGGCGTTCGTGCTGACATCCCTGCAGGCGACATCACCTATGGCCAGATCATTTCCGTACATCCTTTCGGCAACGAAATGTGCACTGTTGAAACCAACGGCCAGGATATCCTCAATGCTCTTGAATTCGGCGCTTCCAAACTTCCTTCTGAAAACGGCGGCTTCCTCCAGGTTGCAGGTATCACCTACACCATCGATATGAACGTTGATTCCAGCGTTGTTGTCGATGAAAACGGAACCTTCGTTGAAGTTGCAGGCGAATACAGAGTTAAAGACGTTATGGTCGGCGGCGAGCCTCTTGACGTAAACAAAACCTACGTTCTTGCAAGCCATAACTATATGCTCAAAAACGGCGGCGACGGCTTCAATATGTTCCAGGACGACACCGTTATCCTTGACTGCGTAATGATCGACAACCAGGTTCTCATCAACTATATCGTTGAAGAACTCGGCGGCGTAGTCGGCGAAGAATATTCCGACGTTTATGGTCAGGGCAGAATCACCGTTATCGAAAAGAAATAATTTTTGATACATAATAAAAAACAGCCGGCTTTGCCGGCTGTTTTTTTGTGCTTTTATAAACAAAATTTGAAGAGGATAAAAGGGGAGAAAAGGTCGCTTTTGCTTGACAAAATATGCGGTTTAATGATAAAATATCACATTGTATCAGGACTTTTTGAACCGCATAATAAAGCCAGAAAAGCAAAAAATAATACAAAAAGGACGGAAACACAAACAATGATTTATGTGCTCTATCTTGTGGTTGCCGCTTTGGTAACCTTTATGTCCATCAAAGCTTCCGAATATGTGGATATGCTTGATAAAACAACTTCTCTTTCCGGTGCTTTCCTTGGCGGAATCCTTCTTTCCGCGGTAACTTCTCTTCCGGAACTTTTCACCAGCATTTCTTCCACCCTTATGCTCGACCAGCCCGGTCTTTGCATCGGAAATATCCTCGGAAGCAACCTTTTTAACTATGCGATGCTCAGCTTCTTCATTCTTACCGCTGTTGTAAGATTCGCGAAATGCGACCTTTCAAAAATCCATTTTATCGTTGCTGTTTCCGTTGTTGCAATGGGACTTCTTATCGTCTGCAACAAATATGGATTCCTTGCTTTTGATATCGGAAACGTAAGCGTAACTTCCGTTCTTATCATTCTTCTTTACATCCTCACCGTCTGGATCATGTATAAAAAGGGCGGAACTTCCGAAACCGAAGACGACGGCGAACCCGTTACTCTTTCCAGAAAACAGATCCTCACCAGATTCACCGTTGTAAGCGTCGGAATCGTTGTTTTCAGCGTTATCCTCACCTATATCACCGATGAACTTTCCGTTCGACTCAATCTCGGAAAAACCGTTGCGGGCGCACTTTTCCTCGGTGTTGCAACCTCTCTTCCGGAAACCGCTTCCACCTTCACTCTTTTCAAAATCAAGAACTACGATATTGCTGTCGGCAACATTGTAGGTTCCTGCCTTTTCAACTTCACAATTCTTTCCGTTGCGGATTTCTTCTATCGCGGCGGCGGAATTTATACCATTGCGGATCCTTCCACCATGAATCTTATAATCTTCGCTTCCGTTGCTTCCGTTCTTGCGGCTCTTATGCTCAAATTCCGCAACAAGGCAACCTGCGTTATCTGCCCGGTGGGAATTATCGCAAGTTATATCGCTTTCCTTGCCCTTTAAAAAAATAGGGCATAAAAAAACACCTGCAATTTGCAGGTGTTTTTTTTTTATTTGTTTTAAATTCCAAGGGATTCACACATGATTTTTCTGGTTTTTTCAGAAAGTTCACTGGTGGAAGAAGCAAGAACTTCTTCAGAAGAAATAACCTCGCAGATATGGAGCCGAACTTCAGTTTTGCGAAAAGGCGCATTTCTGTGGATTTTGTTTGTGTTGCTTACCGTTGTTATAACAAGCGGGGCGCCGCTTTTTGTGGCAATTTTAAAAGAACCCGCATGGAAGGGAAGCATTTCTTTGTCCCTGGCTCTTGTTCCTTCCGGATAAATTGCCATGGAACAAACATCGTTTTTGATGTTTGCCGCCGCGGCATTGATGGATTTCACCGCGTTTCTTGGGTTTTCCCGGTCAATGGGAATACAGCAGATGCGATGCATAAAGCGGTTTATGATCGGAAGATGGGTGTTTTCCGGCTTGGTGATAAAACCGATCTCATATTTTCCGAGATAAGCAAGGGTGGTTACCGGGTCGAACATCGCAAGGTGGTTCTGAACAAGAAGAAAACGTCCTTTTGGAATTTTTTCAATTCCGTCAACAGTGACTTTGACGTTGCAGGCGGAAAGCGCGATTTTAAGGGTGAAGGAAACCACCTTGTTATAAAATTTATTGAATTTTTCGTTCGGTTTTTTAAGGTCGACCATAAAAGCAAGAACAATAATAAAACCGACGTAAATGAGCACAGAAAGAAGGGTGTAATCAAAAAAATAAAAAAGTCCGTCAAAAAGAATGTCGATTCCGGAAAGTTTGCGGATAAAAACCGTGAGCACCGCAAAAACAAAACCGATAAGCGGAAAAATAAAAATCATTAAGCACCTCGGGAATATATTTGTATTATATTATTTTAACCGTAATTTATAAAAAGCGCAAGAGGATTTTCCTCAATAAATGTTTAAACAAAAAGGCGGCGGAAAACCGCCGCTTTTTCTATCAGATGAATTTATATTCTCCGTCGTTTTCCATAACAAGGGTCTTGCCGTAAAAACAGGTGAGTGCTTTGATATAAAAACCGGTGTCCTTTGCTCCGGCGGTTTCATAGGAAGAATGCATCGCAAGCTGGGGAAGACCGATGTCAACGGTGTTGAGGGAAACTTGAGTGTTGGCAATGTTTCCAAGGGTACTGCCGCCGGCCATATCGGCGCGGTTCGCATAACGCTGGAAGGGAACGCCTGCTTCTTCGCAAACAAGGGCAAAAATTGCGGCAGAAACAGCATCGGAAGTGTAACGCTGGTTTGCGTTATATTTGATAACTATTCCCTTGTTCATATAAACCGCATGGTTTTTGTCCTGATATTCCGGGTGGTTGGGGTGGACGGCATGGGCGTTGTCACAGGAAAGCATAAAGCTGTTGGCGATCTTTCCGTAATGCTCGGAAGAGGAAAGTCCAAGGTTTTCGCTTATGCGTTCAAGAACAGCGGTAAGGAAGGTGGAAGCTGCACCCTGTTTTGTCTGGCTTCCGACTTCTTCGTTGTCGAAAAGACAGTAAACCGGAAGGTTTGCGGCTTTTTCGGAAGAAATGAATGCTTCAAGAGCACCAAAAGCACACTGAAGGTCGTCAAGTCTTGGCGCAGAAATAAAACCGTTCCATTCGGTGCCGTATTGGGGATTATATACCACAAGGTCGGTGGTAAGAATGTCTTTTTCATCAACGTCCGCGGTTTTGGCGATAAGGGAACGGAAGGAAACTTCTTTGTCACCTTCCGCAAAAAGCGGGATCATATCAACTGCAGGGTTATAGGACATTCCGTCGTTGGCGTTGCGGTTCATGTGAATAGCGACGTTGGGGATGATCGCGCAAGGTTCCTTTGTATCAACAAGGCGAACGGAAATTCCGTTTTCTGTGCGGACAGTAATTCTTCCGGCAACGGCAAGAGGTCTGTCAAGCCATGTGGAACAAAGCATTCCGCCGTATTTTTCGGTGGAAAGGCGGAGGTAAAATTTGTCGGAAAGCTCGGCGTTTTCCTTGATTTTAAAACAGGGACTGTCGCAGTGGGAAGCGGTCATCATAAAACCGGAAAAATCGCCTTCGGGAACGCGGAACGCGATTACGGAAGAACCGTTTCTGGTTACGTAATAGCCTTTTCCCGGTTCAAGAACCCATTTTTCACTTTCACAAAGTTCGGTATATCCTTTTTCAGAAAGTACACCGCAAACGTTTTTAACGGCATGAAAAGGGGTGGGGCTTTTTGCAATAAAATCAAAAAGTTTTTTATTCATGGAAACATCTCCTAAAATAAAATCAAAATACAAATCCTATTATATATGTTAAACCGTTTTTTATCAAGAAAAGTTTTATAAACACCAAAAAAACAAATATTTTTCAAAATAATTCACAAAACTTCGATTTACCTATTGACTTTATTGTGGTAAAGTGTTACTATGATACCACAGTAAAACAACGGAGGAAAAAATGATGGCTACGATATGGCAAAAACCTTCAGAAATCAAGCGACACCGACATTGATGCTTTTATCGGAAAACATAAAAACATAAAAAACATCAATTTATAAAACTTGAATTTTTGGAGGAAAATAAAATGAAAAAACTTATGGCTGTTATACTTGCTCTCGTACTTACCCTTTGCCTTACCGCTTGCGGCAATGACGAACCCGCTTCCGACCTTGAATATGTTACCGAAAACGGAAAAATCGTAGTCGGTATCACCGATTTTGCTCCCATGGACTTTGAAGACGAAAACGGCGAATGGATCGGTTTTGATGCAGATATGGCTAAAGAATTTGCCGAATATCTCGGTGTTGAAGTTGAATTCATCGTAATCGATTGGGATAACAAAATTTTTGAACTTGAAAACAAGAGCATTGACGTTGTATGGAACGGCATGACTCTTACCGATAAAGTTAAAGATGCAATGGGCTGCTCCGATCCTTATTGCAAAAATGCACAGGTTGTTGTAGTTAAAGCAGACGTTGCCGATCAGTATCAGGATGAAGCTTCCCTTGCAGATCTTGCTTTCGCAGTTGAAGCAGGTTCCGCAGGTAAAGAAATCGTCGAAAGCCTTGGCCTTAACTTCACCGAAGTTGCTTACCAGAGTGACGCTCTTATGGAAGTTGCAGCAGGAACTTCCGATGCATGCGTAATCGACCTTCTTATGGCCGGCGCAATGATCGGTGAAGGAACCGGCTATCCCGACCTTACATACACCGTTTCTCTCACAAGCGAGGATTATGTTGTCGGCTTCAGAAAAGGCAGCGACCTTGTTGAAAAATTCAATCAGTTCTGGGCAGATGCTTCTGCAGAAGGAATCGTTCTTGAAACAGCAAAAACCTATGGCGTTCAGGAATCCGTAATCGTAAAATAAAAAATCCCCTTACAAAACTTAAAATAACTTTCGATGCAGGGAACGCCGGAATCGGTGTTCCCTGCATTGGTGAAAAAACGAGGTTAAAATGTTCGAATTTTCTTTTCTTTCCCAACTGAATTGGCCCCAGATACAGGAGGTTCTGCTTTCGCTGAACGAAGGTTTTCTTAAATCTCTTGAAATTTTTGCGCTCACTCTCTTGGGTTCTCTTCCTCTTGGACTTATAATTGCTTTCGGTTCAATGAGCAATATCGGAATAATCCGCTGGTTCAACAAACTTATGGTATGGGTGATCCGCGGAACTCCTCTTATGCTCCAGCTCATCATAATTTACTATGGTCCGGGAATTATCCTTGATAACAACTGGTGGGGAAGCGGCGCGACCGGACGCTTTGTTGCGGCCATGATTGCTTTTATTCTCAACTATGCCTGCTATTTTTCCGAAATTTACCGCGGCGGAATCGAAGGTATTCCGAAAGGACAGTATGAAGCGGGCGAAGTTCTCGGCATGACAAAAAGTCAGATTTTCTTCAAAGTTGTTCTTCTCCAGGTCATAAAACGCATTATTCCTCCTATGGGAAACGAGGTTATCACTCTTGTTAAGGATACCTCCCTTGTCCGAGTTATCGCGGTTTATGAACTTATGTGGAACGGACAGGATTTTATCAAATCCGAAGGCATAATCTGGCCGATGCTTTTCACAGGTGTTTATTACCTTTTGTTCAGCGGACTTCTTACGATTTTCCTCGGTTGGCTTGAAAAGAAAATGGATTATTTTAAGGTGTAAAAATGGCTATTCTTGAAGTAAAAAATTTAAAAAAGAACTTCGGCGAACTTGAAGTTTTAAAAGGCATAGATTTTTCTCTTGAAAAAGGCGACGTTATGGCGGTCATCGGTTCTTCCGGAAACGGAAAAACGACCCTTCTCCGCTGCATAAACTTTCTCGAAACTCCCAACGAAGGCGAAATCATAGTAAACGGAGAAACGCTTTTTGATGCTTCGCAAAATGATAATTCAAGCGAAAGCGATATCCGTAAAAAGCGCCTTCATTTCGGGCTTGTTTTCCAGAACTTCAATCTCTTTCCTCAATATACCGTTCTCGGAAACGTAATGCTCGCGAAGGAGCTTCTTGAAAAGGAACGCCCGGATTATAAACAGAACAAAAAACAGATAAAGGCGGAAATTGAAGCGGAAGCAAGAAAACTTCTTGATGAAGTCGGACTTTCGGACAAGCTTGATTTTTATCCGCACCAGCTTTCCGGCGGTCAGCAGCAGAGGGTCGCCATCGCAAGAGCACTTGCGCTCAAACCGGATATCCTTTGTTTTGATGAGCCCACTTCCGCTCTTGACCCGGAACTTACCGGAGAAGTTCTTAAAGTTATAAAATCCCTTGCGGACAGCAACATGACAATGATCGTCGTAACCCACGAAATGAGCTTTGCAAGGGACGTTGCGAACAAAATCATCTTCATGGATGAAGGAAAAATCCTCGAGGAAGGTTCGCCCGAAGATATCTTCGAAAACCCGAAGCACGAAAGAGTCCGCGAATTTATCGGCGGAATCGGCGCTATTTAAAAGCCTTCCCCTTGAGGGAAAGGTGTCTGCAAAGCAGACGGATGAGGTGTATGAAAAAAGGAGGCTTTTTGAGCCTCCTTTAATTTTTTTAAATTTCTTCGATAAAAGGTTCGATATATTCCCTTATGAAGTCAACTCTGTCGAAAACTGTCGGCTTGAAATACGAAGACACCGCAATTACGATATCCTTTTCCGGATTTACGTAAATAACGTTTCCGCTGTTTCCGATGGCGGAAAAGATATTCTTTTCCCGGTCAATTATCCACCAGAGATAGCCGTAATCCATTCCACGGAAATAATCGCTTTCGACGGCTTTCGGTTTTGTCATTTCTTCTATCCAACCGGAAGAAACGATTTGTTTTCCGTTAAAAATCCCTTTGTTAAGGCAAAGCAAACCGACTTTTGCCATATCTTCCGCAGACATACAAAGTCCGTAGCCGGGAGTTCCGAGTCCTTCCGGGTCGGCGAACCAGATGTTTTCTTTCGGCGTTTTGCTTATGGTGAACCGTTTATGTTCTTCGGCGGTTTCGGCATAATAGTTTTTATGATTTGGAATGCCGAGGGGTTTAAAAAGATATTCGTTTGCATAATCGACGGTTTTCATATTTGTGGCCTTATATAAAATTCCGGAAAGGATGTGAAGGCAAACCGTCTGATAATTGAATTTATCAGTAAGGCCTTTTCTTCCTCCAAGAAAATCAAGCGACGCAAAGGTCCAGTTATCGCTTGAACAAACTTTCGACCATGGGTCGCCTTTGCATTTATAAGGTGCTCTCATGGTCAGCAGGTGTTTTATTGTAACATCAAAAATTGTTTTTTCTCCTCGTTTAACTTTATAATCGGGAAAATAATCCAGAACTTTGTCGTCAACGCTTTTGATTTGCCCTTTATCGATTGCGATTCCTATAAGCAAAGACATAATGCTCTTTGTTGCGGACATTATATGAACACAGTCAGTTTTTTCATAACCGTTCCAGCAATCTGAATATACTTTTTTGTTGTTTTTATATGCCGAAATCTGGCAGATGTTGGGCTGCTGCTTTTCTATAAAATCATGAAGTTTTTCTTTGTTCATAAAACATCACCTTGCTTTCAAAGTTTATATTAAAAGCATAAGTCGATTTAAAATTGTTTTCAACAGTTTTGAAAGAAAATCAAAAAAAGAGGCCCAAAACGAGCCTCTTTGATATGTTTTTGTAATTTAAGTTTATGTGTCGATTTCTTTTCCGCAATGATGACAAAATTTGCCTTCGTTTCGGCCAAGCCTTTTTCCACAATGCGGACATCTGTTATAGAGATAATCGGGAATGATGCATGAAAGAGCCGTGATAAAACCAATTATTATGAGGGGATTCCATAAAAATCCTGCAAACATTAAGATGAAACCTATGACTAAAAGCGTATCTCTAAAAACCTGAGCTTTTTTAAAATTCATGCGATCCTCCAGATT
>JAZQBJ010000104.1:0-9088 GCA_045545715.1 Oscillospiraceae bacterium | reverse complement strand
GGATTACCCCTCCTTATATAAAAGCATACAGTGGCCCGCGGTTGAACGGGCCACTGTAAGGCCTTAAATAATCAAATTAATTATTACTTAATTAAAATCAGCCGACTTTAACATTCTTGAATACACGGTTAAGACCAACAGCGTGGAATTCGATGCCGGAGATATCGGATTTAACAAGAGATGCGTTTGCGTTCTGATATACAGGAAGGATAACTGCTTCGTCAGCAATGATCTGTTCTGCCTGTTTGATAAGATCCCAACGTGCTTCTGCATCAAGTGCATATTCAACGGTTTTGATCTTGTTGAGGATTTCCATATATTCGTCAGAATGCCATGCGCCGTAGTTATGAGTATAACCGTCGGTCCAAAGATCCATATAGGTAAGCGGGTCTGCATAGTCAGGTCCCCATCTGCAAAGGCCGATGTCATAATCGTGAGCTTTCATAAGGTCGGAACGCTGTTTCTTCGGATAAGGCTGGAGGGTAATGGTAAGGCCGGGAAGATTTTCCTGAACCTGCTGCTGAATGAATTCAGCTACGAGTTTGATGGATTCTTCATCATCGAAGATAAGGGTAAGTTCAACAGAATCGGTGCCGAGTTCTGCAAGACCTGCATCCCAGAGTTTCTTTGCTTCTTCAACGTTATATTCGTTGTAAGTAATGCCGGAGGATTCACGGTAATCAAGGCCATCGGGGCCGGTTGCAAGACCAACAGGAACACAGAAATCAGCAGGAATGGAACCGTTTCTGAGGATGTTGTTGCAGATTGCTTCTTTATCGAAAGCCATACCGATTGCTTTGCGGATATTTACGTTTGCCATTGCGCCGCCTTTGGATACGTTAGGAGACATATACCAGAGGTAACCGGATTCGGTTGCAAGGAATTCAGCATCGGTCTTGAGGAGGTCTGCGAGTTCGGAAGAAAGTACGCAAACGTCAAGTTCGCCGTTCTGATATGCAAGATATGCCTGCTGGGAGTCAAGGATTACTTTATAGGTAAGACCGGGAACTGCAATGTTTTCTGCATTGTAGTAATTTTCGTTTTTAACCATTTTGAATTCGGTTGCTGCGGGGGTGTATTCAGAAAGAGTGAAAGCACCGTTGGAAAGATAATATTCCGGAGCGGAACCATAGAGGTCGCCGCATTCTTCAACGAATTCTCTGTTCATGGGGTAGAATACCGGGAAGAACATAAGAGTATCGAAGAAAGCGCAGGGAACGTCGAATTCAACAACAAGGGTTTTTTCATCCTGAGCATAAACGCCGAGTTCGGAAGCATCCATTTCGCCGGCATAAATTGCGGAAGCATTTTTGATACCTGCGGTTTCAAAGAGAGATGCATATTCTGCCGGAAGAGACATTGCTCTCTGCCATGCATATACGAAGTCGTCTGCGGTTACGGGAGCACCGTTGGACCACTGTGCATCACGGAGATGGAAAGTCCAGGTCGTATCGGATTTTTCAAAGCTTTCTGCCATACCGGGGATTGCTGCACCGGAAGCATCGCAAAGGAAAAGACCTTCAACCATGGTACCGATTACTTCGAAGTCATCGCCTGCGGAAGTAAGGTGCGGGTCGATGGAATCGATTGCTGCGGTTACGTGAACGTTAAGGACTCTTGCTTCGGCGGGTTCATCGCCGCCTTCAGCGGGTGCGTTGGGTTCATCGGGGTTTGCAGGTTCATTGGGTTCAGCGCCGCAAGCTGCAAGGCTGAATACCATAACAAGTGCAAGGATCATAGCAAGGATTTTGTTAAGTTTCATTACGTTTCACCTCATTCAGTTTGTTAATTTCACCGTCAATGAAATTCTTAGCAACCAAAGTTTCATTGTGATAACCAGTATATTACACCCATTTTATTCAAATGTCAAGTAAAAAATACAAAAATATTGAAACTTTTTTATTTATTCGTGTATTCCCAACAAACACACCTGTGTTTTTGTTGTGAAATTTCGCTTTAACGTCATAAAATATTTTCAGCAAATTCAACGCAAAAGGCGGTTTTTATACAAAATTTCCGGCAATTTTGCAATTTTAACGACTGCACTTTTGTATGCAAAAATAATGAATATTTATTGTAAAAATGAATAAAAACACATTGTTACAAAATCGTTACAGCGTTTTACAACGCAAAAGTGATTTTGCAAGAAAATATTATCTTTCCTGCAAAAATTGTGAAAAATGTTAAAAAAACACACCGTCTTTTGTAAAAAAAGACGGTGTTAAGAATTTTTCGGATTCTTTTTCTCCCAAAAAAGGTATCAAAGAAGCTCTTCTATTGTCATTTTTACTGCTTTTTCTTCAAGAGAAAAGTCGGTTTCACGGTAATCTTCGCCAAGAACACAATGCAAAACTTCTTTCATCATAAGCGGGTTGCGAACAAGAACCGGACCAAGGCACCAGGTTGCAAAGACATTTTTATAATGGCAGCCTTCGCCGGAACCTATCGAGCCTTTTCCTTCGTCCGCTTTAAGAACTTTAAAAAGTCTGTTTTCGTTCGGGGTGTTGAATTTTACGCTTTCGCAGCGGTAATAAGTTCCGAACATTTTTTCTTCCGGAGCAAAATCCGGAACAAGAACCGCATCGCTTACATAAAGGCTGTCGAATTCTTCGGCGACGCAGTCAAAAAGGCCGATTCCTTCATAGGTTTTTCCGTCAAGCATTGAAAAACTTTTTCCGAAAAGCATATTTGCACTTCCGGTGACGACAAAAACTTTTCCTGCTTCGATGTTTTCAAGAATGTTTTCCTTATATTTTACAAAATGTTCGCTTATCGCAGAAACGTTGTGGGGTTTTCCGTGGGTAAGAAAAACAACGTCATATCCGGAAACGTCGATATCTTCACCCACGCCGATGGTTTCGGTTTCAAATTCATATCCCATTTCGGCAATTCTTTTTTCAAAGGCAGAAACGTTTTTTCCGTCGCCGTTAAGGTCAAGTGCCTCGCCATAGAGGTTGAGTATTCTTATTTTTCTCATAATTTTCTCAGCTCCTCCAGAACTTTGTCTTCGTTGGAAAAAACAGAGGAAGTCATTACGTAAATATTTCCTTCGGTTTTTTCAAGGCATCCGCGCAGATCTTCCGCTTCGTCGCAGATCTGAACTTTTTCCATATTGATATCCGCAAGTTTAAGGCGGACGGCCATATCATAGCGGCGTTTTCCCACAATAACGATATATTCGACGTTTCTGAGGTTTTCATAGGCAACGTCATACATAAAGAGAACGTCCTTGCGTTCGGTATGGAACATATTGTTGGAAATGATGATAAGAGTTCTCGGGCCTTCCTTATCGGTTACAAACTCGACGCTCTGATCGATGGAAGCCGGGTTCTGTTTTGTAAGGATAAGCTGGCACTTTCTTCCGAGGACCGAAAGTTCCTCATAACGTTTTGTAACGCCGATATCGAAAGTTTCCGCAGCGGAAAGAACTTTTTCAAGTTCAAGTCCGGAAGCTTCGCAGCAAAGAGCCGCCGCTGCAACGGTGTTGAACATAAAGTAGGTTGCGTCGAATCCGAGTTTTACCCTTTTTCCGTTTACTGCAAGGGAAGGTTCATCAAAATCCATGTCGGTTCCGATATAATCCGCTTTCGGAGATTCGAAACCGCAGTTTTCACAACGGAAAGCGCCCACATGATTATAATGATAATAATCATAGGAAAGCTTATGCATACATCTGGGGCAAACCTTTGCGTCATTGGTTCCGCTTCTGCATTCATCGGTGGAACGCTCGTTTTCGCCAAGAGCAAACCAGATAACCGGGTTTTCTTTTCCCCAGATCACCTGCTGGGAAACCGGGTCGTTTGCGTTGAGGATATAGGTGGTTCCCGGGGTTACTCCGAGTTTTATTTTTTCAAGAACGATCTCCGGGCAGCAGTTACGGACGATCTGGTCGCGGAGAAGGTTTGTAAGAAGAACGTAATCGGGAGTTACTTCCTTTACAAAAAAGCGAAGCCAACGTTCGTCGATTTCAAGAACGGAAAAATCAGCTTTTACTTCGCCCTTAAAAGTGCAGTCATTGAGAAGCGCCGTGGTGATTCCGCCAAGCATATTGGAACCGAAACTGTTGTTGATTACGGAATATCCGTTTTCACGAAGAATATGGGTAACCATGTTGGAAGTTGTGGTTTTTCCGTTTGTTCCGGTGATGCAAATGACCTTTCCGTCGAACTTAAGTCTTTTAAGAACGTTCGGACAGATAATTCTTGCAATATCGCCGGGCTTTGCGGTGCCTTTTCCAACAAGGCGTCCGATGAAATAGAGCACTCTGCAAACGCAGACAGCAATGAAAAGTCTCATTTTTAATGCTTCCTTTATAATAATGTATAAATATATTATATCGTATTACGCATTTTGAGCACCGGCGAAATCCGCTGGTGCTCAAAAATTTTATCAAAGGGTGATAAGTTTCTTTTCGCTTTTGGTAATGACGTCGCAGCCGTCTTCGGTTACCATAACGATATCTTCGATTCTTACGCCAAACTGACCGTCAAGATAAATGCCGGGTTCAACGCTCATTACGATTCCCGCTTCGGTAAGATCGGAACAGAGAGGAGAAAATCTGGGGTTTTCGTGAATCTCAAGACCAAGACTGTGGCCAAGACCATGGCCGAATCTGCCTTCATAACCTGCGCCGTAGATCATATCTCTCGCAACAGCATCGATGGAGTTGCAGGGAACGCCGGCTTTTACAGCGTCGATTGCGGCAAGCTGTGCATCAAGAACAAGGTTATAAACTTTTTCCTGTTCTTCGGAAATTTTGCCGACAGCAACGGTTCTGGTCATATCGGAGCAATATCCGTTGTGTGCTGCGCCGAAGTCCATGGTTACGAAGTCGCCTTCTTTGATTACGTTCATGCTGGGAACAGCGTGAGGCATGGAACCGTTTGCGCCTGCGGCAAGAATGGTTTCGAAAGCAAGTCCGGTTGCGCCGTTTTTAAGCATGAAATAATCAAGTTCAAGCTGAAGATCTTTTTCGCAAAGGCCGGGTTTGATAACTTCAAGCATATGAAGAAATGCTTTATCTGTGATGGCCTGGGCGGCGCGGATCTCCTTCATTTCCTCTTCGGATTTGATTTTTCTCTGGTGAAGAATGATCTGGTTAAGTCTGGGGTCATCAAGAAGGGTTGCGTTAAGAACTTTGCGAAGGCTGAAAAGGCTTTCAACGGTCATATATCCGGATTCGATTCCGACGGTTTTGACCTTAAGTTCTTCAAAAAGTTCGTTAAGCTGTTTTGCCATATCGGTCATAAGAACAACTTCGGCATCGGTAACCTTTTTGGTGCCTGCTTCGATATAGCGGCTGTCGAGAAGAAGAACAGCTTTTTCTCTTGTTACAAGAAGTGCGCCTGCACTGGAAACAAATCCGGTGTAGTATTGTCTGTTTACGTCCGAAGTGATAAGAGCTGCGTCAACATCTTCGGGAAGCATCTGGGAAAGTCGTTTAATTCTGTCCATTATTATTCCTCCACTTCTTTATCTTATGAATTTTTCGATTATTCTTTTGAATTTTATAAATGCGTTGGTTTCCGGGCCGATGGGTTCGGTTAAAAAAACCTTTGAACCGAAAATTTTTCCGCCAAGAACGTCCGTGAAAATCTGGTCTCCGATAACGGCGGTTTCCTCCGGTTTTGCAGAAAGCTTTCTGCAGGCTATCCTGAAACCTTTTTTAAGGGGCTTTGCACTTTTATATACAAAGGGAATCCCGAGCTTTTTTGCAAAAGGCTCGATCCTTTCCCTGTCGTTGTTGGAAAGAATTATGGGTTCTATTCCGTTTTTTCTCATTTCTTCGATCCATTCCAAAACGCCTTCCATCGGTTTTTGGGAACCGTGAAGAGCAAGAGTGTTGTCCGTATCAAGAAGAACAAACCTTGCGCCGGCTTTTTTAATATCTTCCGGGGTTATATCAAGAATCGTATCAAAACGGTAATCCGGTTTTAACAGGGACAAAAGAACCCTCCTTCCCTTTTTTGATTTTCATGGAAAATAAGAAAGCGGACAGCAAAAGCCGTCCGCCATCCTCTTTTTCTGTTAGAAATCAATACTTTCTCTTACGAGCTGCTTCGGATTTCTTTTTACGTCTTACCGAAGGCTTCTCATAGCACTCATGCTTTCTGACTTCTGCAAGAACGCCGGAGCGAGCGCAGGAACGTTTAAAACGTCTGAGTGCGCTGTCAAGAGATTCATTTTCTTTTACATGAATTTCTGCCATAATCTGTTTCCCTCCTTCGCCATTGGGCTGGAGCTAAGAACAATTCTGTTCTTTGTACATAAATGTAACAGTCTTATTATATACTCCCATTCCCCAAGTGTCAAGTATAAAATTGCCACTATTTTTATTAATTTTATATTAATATTTTTATATCATTTTAATTTAAAGCGCATTTTTTCGCCTTTTTTGCCTTTAACAACGTTCTTTTGAAACACCCGGCTTCGTTGTATAAAATTAAAAAGTCAGCCTGTTTTTTCTTCCAAAAGAAGCGGATTCCATTTTCCTTTTATGAAGCACCGCAGGAACATTGCAAAAATAAACAGGTTATGGGCAATCATGCATCCCCAGGCAGCCACAAGATTGAGCTCCAGAAGCTGGGTGCAGATAAAAGTTCCGACGATCCTTATGCACCACATACCTATTATATTGTATATAAAGGGTTCCTTCGTTTTTCCGACACCCTGCATAAGTCCTTCGATGCTTATTGAAAAACCATAGAAAGGTTCCGAAACCGCAACCATCCTGAGAACAGTAGAACCGAGAGAAATAACCTCCGGACTGTCGGAGAAAATATCCATCAGCATCGGCGCAAGGGCAAAAAGGCTTGCTCCGGAAATCATCATAAGAACAAGTTCTATCGGGATAAACATATTTGCAAGGTCATGCATACGCTGTTTATCCTTCGCGCCATAGGCGTTTCCGTTAAGAGTTGCCGCCGCGGTCTGCATTCCGAATCCCGGAATATAAAAAGCAGATTCCACTGTGTTGGCAATGGTGTGTGCCGCGGTGGAAACCTCTCCAAGGGAATTTATCATAGAAGCAAAGGCAACAAATCCAAGGGAAGTTCCGAAGCGCTGAAGCATATTCGGAAAGGCGACTTTCAAACACGGACGAAGAATTTCCGCATCCGGGGTAATTTTCTGGCCTTTCGGGGAAAGATAAGGATTTTTCCAAAGAACAACGGTTATCATTATTCCGCCGACAGTGAAAGCGACCGCACTTGCGATTCCGGCGCCGATAACGCCGAGACCCGCTCCGAACATTGTGAATTCGATTCCGAAAATATCAATTATTCTGGTTTCGTAAATAAGAAGGAAGTTCATAACTATGTTTGTTATGTTCATTATAACACCTATTTTCATAGGCGTTTTTGTGTCTCCGGAGGCACGGAGTACCGTTCCGAAAATAATGCTTGCCGCTCTCGGCAGCATCGGAATATAAACGATGAAGAAATATTGCGAAGCAACTTCCCTTATTGCTTCATCCACCTGCATCCATACCGGCACAAAGCCGCTGAGTGAAAGGGCAAGAACGGTAAAAAACGAACCGAAAACAAACACAGCCAGAACGGACTGGCCCACGGCGCGCCTTGCTTTTTCGTCATCACCGGCGCCCCTTGCCTTTGCGATATAGGCAAGAAAACCTATGCTCATGGCAGAAATGGTACTGCTTATGAGCCAGTTGACGGTGCTTGTTGAACCGACAGCGGCCGTCGCCCAGGTTCCAAGAGTGCCGACCATTGCGGTATCTATATATTGAACTGCGGTCTGCATTGCATGTTCCAGCATTGTCGGCCAGGCAAGGGACCATATAACGGTGATCATCGCCGGGTTAAGTTTTTTAAAATAATTTTTCAGCATAGTTCCTCAGAATTTTTTATAATCGGTGGCTTTAAATTCAACATATCCGCATTTGTTGCAGACATAAACTTCGATGTTGCTTGTTTCGGGAGTTTCAAAAAGCGATTTTGTTTCACTTTGAATTTGAATTCCGCCAAACATATAGAGTTTTGCCTTTGTCATTTCGTTTTCGCAGTGGATGCATTTCATAAAATCACTCCTTATCCGGATTTTGTCTGAACATAACGCTTTTTGCAAAAAGTCGCATTATCTTCCGGTATTCATTGACCGTCACCTTTCCGCCGCAGGAAAGAACATCATAGGGAACAAGAAAGCCTGTTCTGAAACCGCATTCCTCAAAACCGTTCCTTCGATAAAAATCCTTCCGGCGAAGGCGCATTTCGTTATTTTCGGCCCGTTCATCAGGTTTTTCGGTTTCAAGAAAAAACCTTGTTCCCGGATATTTTTCTTTTAATTCAGAAAGGATACTGCTTCCATAGCCTTTGTTTCTTGATTTTTCATCCACAGCAAAATAAAAAACCAAAGCGACCCCTTCAAGCATTACAAAATAGATCATCCCGATAAAATCTTTTTCGTCACAGACGGCAAAAAACTTTGCTCCGCCGTTTTCGGCGGCTTTTTTGAGCATCGGGAACGGTATTCTTTCAATTACCGGAAAAGCGGAAAAATAAAGCCTTTTTGTTTTTTCCAAAAACTCTTTATTTTCAACAACGTCAACAAACCTGATATCCGTAAAAATTCCCCTTTTTAAAAATCTGTTTTAATTATAGATTTGAAAAAAATCGATGTCAATGTTTTGTTCAAAAAAGAAACTTTCTTTAAAGCTTCCGTTGTGGCTCTTATTACAATAAATATAGTGATAAAAGATATAATGCAGGGGGCGTCGGTTTTCATCTAAGTGCCCATAAACAAAAAACGGCGGAATTTCCGCCGTTTTTTTACTTTATTTTTCTTAAATAAGCCGTTCCGCTTTTTTCCTCAAAACCCTTTGTTCCGATATCATCCGGCATCCATGTCGGCGATATTCTTTCGCCTTTTTTGGCCGCTTTTGAACGGAATCCCTTTTGGGTCGGCGCGATTTTTCCAAGATAATATTCAATGTTTTGTTTTTTCATGAAACACCTCTTTTCCCGTTTTTCAAAACCCGTGCTCATTTTAAAAAATCCCGTGCTCAAGCTTGAGCACGGGATTTTTTCATTTGCTTTCCGGTGAAAAAGAAGTCGGGTCGTAGCCATGTCGT
>JAZQBJ010000103.1:0-3287 GCA_045545715.1 Oscillospiraceae bacterium | reverse complement strand
TACGCTGTTTATAATGCCGCAATCGGTTTTTACTCCCATTCCTGGTGGTTTGTAACACTTTTTATGTATTTTTCCGTTCTCAGCGTTACCCGTTTTTCACTTCTGCGAATAAAATATAAAAGCTCCGGAAATCTTTCTCTTGAGATTTTTGCAGAAAAATTCACCGGAATAATGCTTATCATTCTTTCTTTTTCTCTTATTGGGACTGTGATCCTTTCTGTGGTAGATAATCACGGAACAAAATATCACGAAATCATAATGATAACCATTGCACTCTATGTTTTTATCAAAATTACACTTGCAATCATAAATGTTATAAAAGCAAGAAAAAACGATTCACCGGTTATCAAAGCGCTTAGGGGAATTTCTTTTGCGGATGCCTTTGTTTCTGTTTTTTCGCTTCAGCGTTCAATGCTTGTTTCATTTGGAGAAATGAAAGAAAATAATATAAAGCTTTTCAATGTTCTTACCGGGTTCGGTGTCTGCATAATTATATTTTTATTCGGACTAAGTTTGATAGAAGGAGAAAAATTTAAAATGGCAAAATCAAAAATCGTTGAAATCAATGAAAAAATCGCCGATGCTGCAGTAGGCGGATATAAAAAAAATAGAATCCGCCGTTGTTGACGGCTACACAAAAATTGAAGACAAGTTCGTTGAAAAATATCTTGTTCATGAGGGAGAAACCGTTGAAAAAGCAAAAGAAAGGCTTAAAGGCGAAGATAAATAATAAAAAGGATATTGCCGAATTGGCAATATCCTTTTTTATTAATTGCGTTTTCTTCCGGATTCGATAAGTTCCTTTTCGAATTCTTCCGGGTGTTTTATGTAATAATCCTGATGTTCTTCTTCCGCTGTATAAAATGCAGAAAAAGCTTCAACGCTTATCCAGACTTTTTTTCCGGATTTTTCTTCAAGTTCAGCAATCATTTTTTCCGCAGTTTCTTTTTCTATAATATCATTATAATAAACCGCAAGGGTATATGAATATCCCCTGTCGATAAACTGGCCTTCGCCGTCAAAAGGATCTACTCCGTCAAGAAAATTTCCAAAAAGTTCACTAAAAGAAACTTTTTCCGGATCATATTCGATTTTTATCGTTTCTCTGTGTCCTGTTTTCTGGCTTTTTACTTCTTTATAGGTCGGATTTGATTCCTTTCCGCCGCAATAGCCGCTTGTAACATCAAAAACACCGGCCAGCTCTTTAAATGCAGGAGTTATGCACCAGAAACAGCCTCCGGCAAAATATGCTGTTTTCATAAAATCACCGCCTTTATTTTTCGCAGATGAACTTTCTGAATTCATCGAGCAAATAATCAAAATCCTTTTTTTCGTAATAATAATGTCCCGATTTTTCAAGAACATTTATCGAAGCAAAAGTTTTTTCCTCAAGATATTTTATAGACTTTTTTGAAACAAGCTCGTCCTCGAAAGACTGAAAAATTATACAGTCCGTTTTCAGGTTTCCGATTATTTTTCTTGTTTCACCGATTTTTCCGAAAAGTTCAAGGAATCTCGGAATCCAGCCGAGATATTTAAACAGATTTTTTGAAAGCTCTATTCCGCAGCAATTTTTCATTGCAACAAGTTTTTCATCGCTTTCCGGAACTTTTCCGAGATAGATCCTGAAAGCGGAAAATAGCGCAACAGGCTTTACAAAAAGTTTTATCGGAACAGCAAGCAAAAAAAGTTTTTCAATTCTTCTTTCTTTAACAGCCTGCTCAATCGCAAGAAGCGTTCCCAGGGAATGCGCAACTATAAAAATCTTTTTATGATTTTTCAAAAGTTCCGAAACGGCAAAATCAACCCGTTTTTCCCATTTTTTCATTGAAGTTCTTGAAAAATCCTCGGTTTTTCCGCCGTGACCATCCAAAAGAAGATTATAGACCGAAAATTCTTTTGGAACAAGCGGAAGAAAATCTTTAAAATGATTCGGCGTTCCGGCAATTCCGTGGATAAACAAAACGGCAGTTTCTGCTTCTGAAACAATGCGTTTATACTCTTTATGCTCCACAAAAACCACCTCTTTTATTTATTATACCATTTTTAAAATTAAATGTATATGACAAAAAAGCTCATTCCGAAGAATGAGCTTTTTGTTGGTGGGAGCGGGTGGGTTCGAACCACCGTAGTCACTGACAACAGATTTACAGTCTGCCCCCTTTGGCCGCTTGGGTACACTCCCATATAAATATTAAGTTTGTCGATAGTGGAGCTGGTGGACGGACTCGGACCCCCGACCTGCTGATTACAAATCAGCTGCTCTACCAACTGAGCTACACCAGCATCTCAGCGACGAATGTTATCTTATCATATCTGAAAGAATTTGTCAACACCAATTTGCAAAAAAAATCAATTTTTTATCTTAAAAAATATTTAAACAAATCTTAAAATTTCCCCTTCTTTTTTCTTAAAAATTTTTTTGCTAACATTTTATGGAAACGGAGGGCTCGATAATGAAAAAATTTTTAATCATATCACTTGCTTTTGCGGTTTTTTTTGTTTCAGCTTTTTTTGTTGCCGAAAAATTTTTCCCGGCGGAAACATATATTGCAAAATCTTTTGTTACCGATTTTTCCGAAAATTCCTTCCCCGCTCCGAAAAAAGAAAACTTTGAAAAAAGCTATGATTTATCTGAACTTTTGGAAAACGGCGCTGTTCTCAACGATTCGCTTTTGCTTATAAATGAAGATCACCCTTTTCCGGAAGACTATTCACCGGAACTTATCGACCTTGGCGGAATTTTTATCAACTCCTGCGCGGTAAATGCATATAAAAACATTTCTAATGATATAAAAGAAAAATTTGACAACTCACTTTATATCATGAGCGCCTTCCGAACCCGGGAAGAACAGCGCGCAATTATTGAATCCGGAAACGAATTTGCCGCATCTGTTGATTCAAGCGAACATCTCTCCGGTCTTGCGCTTGATGTTTATGTAAAATATCATGCGGGAATGGGCTTTCTTGACAGCGAAGAAGGACAATTTGTCAATTCTTTCTGCCAGGATTACGGATTTATAATCCGATATCCTTATTACGGCGAAGAAATTACCGGAATTCCTTTTGAACCCTGGCACCTTCGCTACGTCGGTCTTCCACATTCAAAAATCATCGCAGAAAACAACCTTACTCTTGAAGAATATATCGAATCATTTATCCCCGGAGAAATCTATTATTATAATGAGTATTTTATTTCAAAACAAAAAACGGAAGAAATTTTTATTCCGGAAGGTTTTTCCGAAATTGTTATTTCTCCTGATAACACCGGATATTATTTCATCACA
>JAZQBJ010000102.1:0-5845 GCA_045545715.1 Oscillospiraceae bacterium | reverse complement strand
TTGTTTGTTTCATATCTAACAAGTTCCAAATAGAACTTCTCTAAAAAGCTTTGCTGTTTTTTCTTCTCCAAGTGATTTTTTGAAAACATCTGTAGATGGGCCTCCGTTTTCAAGCAATCCTTCCACATAAAAACACGCTTTTTTCTGCTTGTCTTTGGGATTTGAAACTGTCTGAGTCGGGGAAGATAAATATGCGCAGAAATGTTCGGTTGCAAGCTCATCAAAACGAGCCTCTTGTTTCTTTTTGCCCTTCTTGGAGATGCTTTCGCAAAGTTTGATGCTATCGTACCAATGTTCACCGGGATCTCTCTCGGAAAGATCGGTGTAGCTTTTCTTGATTTCATTCAAACTACTGAGATTGCTTTCGCCGAGGAGCGTGTCATAAAGCTCAGCGATAAGCGTATCATTTCCCATCGCATAAATGCGGTCATAAGAATAGAGTGGCAAATCTATATCTTTTGGATTTACAATCAGTGTGTCCATTTTCATAAGACCAAAGAACCCTTTTGCTCGCATAACGGAAACGTGGCCGAGACCTTTAACTTTATATGCCTTTATCGTAAAGGTCATACCGTTTGCTTTGAGCTTTGCCATATCACCGATATTCAGTTCTGTTAGGGTGTATTGTTTCTCTATAACGCTCAAGAGCTTTTCTGTCATGCCGTTTCTCCGTTTCTGAGTTTAAATTCGCTAAGCCCGTTTTTATGCAATAATACGGCACCCAGAAGCAACGCACCCTGACCGACAACGTTTACCCCCTCTGCAATCCAATTCATTGCCGCTTCTGCAAAATTCTGAGAGGAAAGGTAACCCATACAGAGCGAGCAAACGAAGGAAAGAATGAAAAAGGCAATAAACCACGTTTTTTTTATTTTGGCAGCAAGAATGCAAAGCACCGCGTCCATGAGCCCAAGACCGACAATCATCAAACCGACAAAAACGAACGTTCCGCTGAAAACGGGTGGTGCTACCGCCAAGATAGAGTTTTTTGTTTGCTTATGGCAAAGCATAGCCAACACACCGATGCCGGCAAGCAAAAAGCCAATGGACTGCATAGGAAAAAACATCGCGTTCAATGCTTCGAAATCACAAACGCCGGCCGCATAAAGCAGTTTATAAGTCGCTTTGAGAGCGCCCGCACAGGTAATATCAATCGTGCCTGCTGCAAAAAGAGCGAAAGCACCTTTACTCATTTTATCATAGAGATCACGCATCAGAATTACTGCCGCTATCGCAAAACAGATAACGGGGATGTAATCCACCAGCGCCATAGAAACAGAAAAATCCTTCATCTTTAATATCCCCCGTACACACTTTTACTGCTTATTTAAGTGATAGATGGGTAACAGCGGAATAATAATGGGGGTCTTATTGGCATAATCGTTATATTCCTTATTGCCGCCGTAGCGAGCCATCTGACGTTTTTCAAGACGCTGTGCGCCGTTAAACATAATAAAAACAATGCAGATATATGCGATGATTGCGGTGATCCACTGACCAACAGTGCTATAGGTGTTCATACCGCTGACAAATACACCGGTCCAGAAAATGATTTCGCCAAGATAATTAGGACAGCGGCACATTTTGTAAAGGCCTTTGGTTGCCACCATATCGGGATTTTCTTTTTTCTGAGCAGATTTCTGATTATCAGCAATGGATCCCAGAATAAGACCGAATACGGAAACTGCAAAACCGATAACAGGAAGAATGACGCCTGTTGTGTTATTTGTAACACGGAAAAGCATAGGGCTTACCTGCGCAGTGTAAAGAATGGCAACGCATACCCAGATGGTAAAAAGTACAAAGAAAGGCATTTTCTTTTCATTACCGGTTGCTTCTTTGAGAGTCTTTCTGTATGCAGCATTCTTGATCTCACGAACGAGAAGAAAGCCGGAAAGACGAATCCCGTAAGCAAGGAAAAGTGCGGCTTGCACAAGCAATACCCAAAGCGGAGCCTCCGTTCCAACAACAAGAGCCATAATGAAAACGGCGATACCGCCGCCCGCTACGGCAAAACCATAACCGATGGAGAGAAAATATACAAACTTATAAAATCCTACCGCACAAAGAACGGCACAAACAATAGCTAAAATCCCAAGTAGATCCCAAGGCATCCTTATTTACCTTCCTTTCCGAAATAACCTTTGATATATTCTTTGAAGCTCTGATCTCCGGTGCAGGTATCGCCGACAAGATCGTGGCTGAGCGTCCATTTTGAAAAAAGAATGATATCGTGTTTTCCTGCTTTTTTGATTTTGGGCAGATTGGCAAGAATACCGAAAAGCCAAATGGGAGCCCATTTGATTTTAAGAGGTTTGCCTGCGGCTTCAAAACACATCGCCGCCATTTCTTCATATGTATAGGTTTCTTTACCGCCTACGTTATAAGTAACGTTCGTATCGTTCATATGCTCCACGATAAAATCTGCAAAATCCGGGCAATCAACGACATTTGCTTTTACGTGACCGTAGCCCTTTAAAAGCTGCATTTCGCCGTTATCAACATAGGGCTTAAATACCTTTGCAATATCATAGAAATAACCGGTGGGACGGTAGATCACATATTCCATATCCTGCTTTTTGATTTCTTCTTCAACAAGATATTTTGCGTGAAGCATCGGCACCTTTTCAGCTCCGGGCTCGTCGCAGGAAATAACCGAAATATAATTAAACTTTTTAACCCCTGCACGCTTTGCTTCGTTATAAAGATTCATATTGCCCTTATAATCAATATCATAAGAGGTGACGGTAGTGGAGGCGCCCGTAAGACCGATCGTGGTGATGACAATATCGGCGCCATCGCAAAGCCCTTCCAGTGTTTCGGGCTTGGTAGCATCAATTTTCTTGAAGGTGAAAGTACCTTCGATTCTCAAATCACGCTCTGCCATATCGGCGGCAACAACCTCATGACCGCCACGAAGCAGAGATTTTAAAATATCTGCGCCTAAATTTCCGTAAGCACCTGCAAGTACAACTTTCATCGTTTTATCTCCTTATTTTTTATTCTTCTCTTTGGCACGTTTGTCGTTAATGATTTTCATATGTTCTTCGGTAATAAGCTCCACGCCGTTTTCCTTTGCCCAATCAACACAGCCTTTCAGCACCAGGGATAAGAACACTCGGGGCACACCCAAAATCGTTATGAGCGCCTCATCGGTAAACTTCACCTTATCGTCTGCACGATCTGCCGCATAGCGAACGGATTCCAGCGAAGCCTTGCGCATTTGCAGCAGCTCGGCTCTCATTCTGGTTTTTCTGTGGAACCAGAAGTTTTTGCTGTCACGATATCCGTAATCGACGGGCAGCGCCGGAAAATCCTTTGCCGTTACTCCGCGGATGATCGCATCGCTGTATTTCTTCTTCATTAAAATTTTATCGATTTTAAGAATAAAATGAGCGCCGAATTTACTGGTGATACCGTTGAAATCATGGTATGGGCCTTCATAGCCGTTAAGCTCACCGGGGAGATCCTTGTCGGCTCCGTCAAGCTCACGTACCCATGTGCATTCGATCGCCTCAATCGCATCGGTCAAAACCATCGGTCTTGCCTCACCGGTTTCTTCTTCAATCATGCTTTTTTCAAGCTTGAAGTTGCACTTCGGCATCTTGTCTTCCGGCTTATCCCCGGGCCAGGAAAGCTTTACTGCTTCTTTGAAGGTCTTAGGCTTATCATCAATGAAGTTGAGGGTACACTTTCCGTTTTTAAGAATGTTCTGTGCGGTGTTCGAGGAATTTCTGCAACTGAGAAGCATTGCATAATAATCCTTGCCTGCCACATAGTAGGGCTGAACCAGTGAATAGGGGCCGAGGTTGGTCGAACCGTCTTCACAAAGGGTACTGATGATAACGGTCGGCATCGGGAAGAAAAGCGATGTCTGATAGAAGTTATCAACAATTCTTAAGTTTTCAAAACTGCTCATAATAATACTCCTTTTATATTTATTTTAATAATAAACCGATGATGGATGACAGTTCTTCAAAGGGCTTTCCCTCAACTGTCCAGGTAAGCAGCGCGTCTGCAATAAACTCGGCAAGGAAGCCCTTGTTTTCTGCTCTGGAGTTATCACATATAGGTAAAATGATTTCGGCAAGCTGCTCTCTAAGCTGCTTATGTCTTTCGTTAAAAACCGTGGCAAACACCTTTGCGGCATCGATATCTGAAAACAATGCCTGATGCTTTTGCATAAAACTCTGCAAGGAGAGATATATTCCTTTTAAAACCACTTCGACCTCCGTTGAAGAATGGCTTTTCATCTCTTTCAAGCATTCGCGCCAATCCTCCAGCATAAATGTGGCAATCAACATATCTTTCGACTTAAAGTAATTATAAACTGTTCCAACTCCAAGCCCGCAAGCGCTTGCTACCGAGCGGATGGTGGTTTTGCTATAACCCTGTAAGCGTATCTGTTCTTTGGCGGTCTCCAGCAAAAGCTCCCGCACATTTTCTATAATTTTCGGCATTCATAACCTCCTCTTGATTTTTATGAACTTGTTCATTATAATTATAATAGCATGATAAAATTTTGTCAATAAAAAGGATAAAGATATGAATAACTTTGCAAACAAAAGAAAACGCAGAATTATACTATGGCTTGTATCGGTCATTGTGATTATAGCAGTGATCACAGGTGCTGGTGCAATTTATGTAAATGATTATTACCGTGCAGATTCTAATGCGATAACAACTTTTGACACCTCAAATACTGTATTCACAGAAACGCTTGATAAAAGAACTGTTGTATATGCTCCCGAAAAGGCAAAGACCGGCTTTGTTTTTTATCCGGGTGGCAAAGTAGAGTATACTGCATATGAGCCGCTTATGAAGGCGTGTGCCGATAAAGGTATCTTATGTGTACTGATAGAAATGCCTTTTAACTTAGCAGTACTTGATATGAATGCTGCCGAAGGCATTATGAGTAGGTATCCTGAGATTGAAAATTGGTATATCGGCGGTCATTCGCTTGGCGGTTCCATGGCGGCATCATATCTATCAAAAAATGTTGATGAATTTGAAGGTCTTATCTTGCTCGGCTCATACTCAACCGCCGATTTATCCGGCACCGACCTTGACGTACTCTCTATCTACGGTAGTGAGGACAGGGTTATGAATTATGAAAAATATACCAATAATAAAACTAATCTGCCAAAGGATTTTACAGAGGTTGTGATTAATGGCGGATGCCATGCTGGGTTTGGTATGTATGGAGCACAAGACGGTGACGGAATTCCTATCATCTCAAATGAAGAACAAATACGCCTGACCGCAGAGAAAATATCGGAACTGGTCAATAGTGTGTTGTTGGAAAATAATATTATAGTCAAAAAGCACGGCGGCAGGAATAGTAAAATCTCCCTGTCGCCGTTTTCTGTTAATTGTAAATTATATCGCTGTTTATAACTTCCGCTGCCCTTTGGCTGATGTTATTCATCCGACCAACCCATTCAATTTGATTGTCTGCTTTAAGTGTTTCGGTTACACCCTCACGCTCTGCCATCTATTTTACGAGCCAAAAAAACATATCCTCAGCCTGCTTGTTTACATCGGCAAGATGTCTGTTCAGTTCGCATTTTGTGAGCAAGGACGTATAAACCCCTTTGCGGTGCCCGTAAAAATCTGCGCGTTCGCGTGGCGCGCTTGATTTTTTCGACCGCTGCGCAATAAACGCCTCGCTGCATCTGCCACAAAGCAGCGCAAAAAGAAATCCTTGCTCTTTGAGGAGCAAGGATTTTTGTAAAAGGTACCCGGCTTGCGGTGCCCGTAAAAATCTGCGCGTTCGCGTGGCGCGCTTGATTTTTTCGACCGCTGCGCAATAAACGCCTCGCTGCATCTGCCACAAAGCAGCGCA
>JAZQBJ010000101.1:0-6325 GCA_045545715.1 Oscillospiraceae bacterium | reverse complement strand
CATCGGAGAAGCTGTACTGGGTCTTAGCAATGCAAACAGGAACATTATCGTAACCGAGTTTGGTAAGCTGTTCGATCTGTTTTTTTGCATTCGGCATAACTACGATGCCGTCGCCGCCGTAAACTTTTTTAACAACGGATTCGATTTTTTCTTCGATGGAGCAATCAAGACCATAGGAGAAAGTGAAATCGCCTTTTTCTTCTTCGCAAAGGCGAACAACTTCTCTTGCAAGAGCTTCGCCGCCTTTTCCGCCTTCTGCCCAAACGGTGGAAAGAACAACGTTTACGCCGAGTTCTTTGCATTTTTCGATGATGAAGTTAACTTCGTTATCGGTATCGGTGGGGAAGCGGTTAACTGCAACTACGCAGGGAAGTTTATATACGTTTTTGATGTTGGAAACGTGGCGGAGAAGGTTCGGGATACCCTTTTCGAGAGCTTCAAGATCTTCAAAACCAAGTTCTTTTTTGTCGCGGCCGCCGTGCATTTTAAGAGCGCGGATGGTTGCTACGATAACAACAGCGTCGGGAGTGAGGCCTGCCATACGGCATTTGATATCGAGGAATTTTTCTGCGCCAAGGTCTGCGCCGAAGCCTGCTTCGGTAACGGTGTAATCGCCCATTTTGAGAGCAAGTTTGGTTGCCATTACGGAGTTGCAGCCGTGAGCAATGTTTGCGAAAGGTCCGCCGTGAACAAATGCGGGAGTTCCTTCAAGAGTCTGAACAAGGTTCGGTTTGATCGCGTCTTTGAGAAGAGCGGTCATTGCGCCGGCGGCGTTGAGCTGTCCGCAGGTTACGGGTTTATCGTCATAGGTATAGCCGACGATGATTCTGGAAAGGCGTTCTTTAAGGTCGGTGATGGAATTGGAAAGGCAGAGAACAGCCATAATTTCGCTTGCAACGGTGATATCAAAGCCATCTTCACGGGGAACACCGTTTGCTTTTCCGCCCATGCCGTCAACAACAAAACGAAGCTGGCGGTCGTTCATATCAACGCAGCGTTTCCAGGTGATTTTGCGAACGTCGATTCCGAGGGAGTTGCCCTGCTGGATGTGGTTATCGAGCATTGCGGCAAGAAGGTTGTTTGCTGCGCCGATTGCGTGGAAGTCGCCGGTAAAATGGAGGTTGATATCTTCCATGGGAACAACCTGTGCATAACCGCCGCCTGCGGCACCGCCTTTAACGCCGAAAACCGGTCCGAGGGAAGGTTCACGGAGAGCAACGGTAACGTCTTTGCCGATGCGTTTAAGACCGTCAGCAAGACCGACGGTGGTGGTGGTTTTGCCTTCGCCTGCGGGAGTGGGAGAAATTGCGGTTACGAGGATAAGTTTTCCGTTTTCACGGTCGGTTTCAGCAAGGAGCTTGGGATCGATCTTTGCTTTGTATTTACCGTACTGTTCGAGATACTTCTCATCAACGTGAGCAAGTTTTGCAATCTCGGTGATAGGCTTCATTTCGCAAGCCTGAGCGATCTCAATATCGGTTTTGAATTCCATTGGTATCATCCTCCTGTGAAATAAATTTGATTATTTAAAATATTTAACTGCCGCTTCAAACATGCGGATATCATATTCGCCGGGAACGTTTGCGTAAAGGTTGGAACCGATACGTTCCGCATGGCCCATCTTACCGAATACTCTGCCGTCCGGAGAGGTGATACCCTCGATTGCATACATGGAATCGTTGGGGTTAAAGCGAACATCGCCGGTTGCGTTGCCTTCAAGGTCAACATACTGAGTCGCGATCTGGCCGTTTTCGGCAAGTTTTCTGATAAGTTCCTCGCTTGCAAGGAATCTTCCTTCGCCGTGGGAAATCGGAACGGTATAAACGTCGCCCACATTGGTGAGAGAAAGCCACGGAGATTTGTTGGAAGCGATTCTGGTATGAACGATTCTGGACTGGTGGCGGTCAATGGTGTTGAATGTAAGAGTCGGGCAATTTTCATCGGTATCGATGATTTTTCCATAAGGAACAAGTCCGAGTTTGATAAGAGCCTGGAAGCCGTTGCAGATACCGCACATAAGACCTTCGCGGTTATCAAGAAGATCGGTTACGCCTTCCTTAATAAGTCCGTTGCGGAAGAAAGCGGTAATGAATTTTGCGGAGCCGTCGGGTTCATCGCCGCCGGAGAAACCGCCGGGGATGAAGATCATCTGGGATTCCTTGATTTTTTCAGCAAAAGCTTCAATGCTTCTGTGGATTCCTTCTGCGGAAAGGTTGTTGATTACCATAATTTCGGGTTCTGCGCCTGCGTCGGCAACAGCTTTTGCGCTGTCGAATTCGCAGTTTGTGCCCGGGAATGCGGGAATAAGAACCTTCGGTTTTGCAACCTTTATTGCAGGGGCTTTCCATTCATTTACGCTGTAATTGAAGTTCTCCATGGGAGAATTGCTGTTAGGAATATTGCAGGCGAAAACGCTTTCGAGTTTGCCCTCATAAATATCGAGCATTTCGCAAAGGCAAAGTTTTTCTTCGCCGAGAACAAGGAGCTGCTCTTCGGTGGTTTCACCGAGGATTCTTCCCTCAACGTCTTCGGTAACTTCGAGAACGAAGGAGCCGTAGGAATATCCGAAGAGTTCTTCTACAGTAACGTCGTCCGCAAATTTAAAGCCGATGGAGTTACCAAAGCACATTTTCATAACTGCTTCAGCAATTCCGCCGATGCCGGGAGTATAGCCCGCAACAGCTTTTCCGGTTCTGAAGAGTTCGGTTACTTTTGCGAAAATTGCAAGAAGGCTTTCGGTTTCCGGAAGTCCGTTTTCGTCATATTCCGGTTTAAGAACGATAACTTTGTGTCCGGCTTCCTTGAATTCGGGAGAAACAACTTCGTTTGCTTTGCCGGTAGTAACAGCGAAGGAAACAAGGGTCGGAGGAACGTGGATATCTTCAAAAGTTCCGCTCATGGAGTCCTTGCCGCCGATTGCGCCGATTCCAAGGTTTTTCTGTGCCTCGAATGCGCCGAGAAGTGCAGAAAGGGGTTTGCCCCAGCGTCTGGAATCTTTACCGAGTTTTTCAAAATATTCCTGGAAGGTGAGATAAACGTCTTCGAAGGAAGCGCCGGTTGCAACAAGTTTTGCGGCGGATTCAACTACTGCAAGATATGCGCCGTGATAAGGGCTCTGTTCGGTGATAAAGGGGTTATAGCCCCAGGACATATAGGAGCAATCGTCGGTGTGTTTTTTCTCAACGGAAATTTTCTGGACCATTGCCTGGATAGGAGTGATCTGGTTTTTTCCGCCGAATGGCATCAGAACGGTGCCGGCGCCGATGGTGGAGTCAAATCTTTCGGAAAGACCGCGTTTGGAACAAACGTTAAGGTCGCCCGCAAGAGCCTTATAATTTTCGGTGAAAGTTCCGGAAACTTTTTTCGGTTCAAAGGCGGGTTTTGCGGCAACAACGTCAATGTGTTTTTCCGCGCCGTTGGAATCGAGGAAGGCTCTGCTTACGTCAACAATGGTTTTTCCGTTCCAGTTCATAACGAGTCTGGGTTCTTCGGTTACAACGGCAACCTTTGTTGCGGAAAGGTTTTCTTTTTCAGCAAGAGCAAGGAATTTTTCAAGGTTTTCGGCTTCGATGACTACTGCCATTCTTTCCTGGGATTCGGAAATTGCAAGTTCGGTACCGTCAAGACCTTCATATTTTTTCGGAACAGCGTTGAGGTCGATGTTAAGACCGTCCGCAAGTTCGCCGATTGCAACGGAAACGCCGCCGGCGCCAAAGTCGTTGCAGCGTTTTATCATGCGGCAGGCTTCATAGTTTCTGAAAAGGCGCTGGAGTTTTCTTTCTTCCGGTGCGTTACCTTTCTGAACTTCCGCGCCGCAGGTTTCAAGGGATTTTGAAGTATGGGATTTGGAAGAACCGGTTGCGCCGCCGCAGCCGTCTCTTCCGGTTGCGCCGCCGAGAAGGATTACGATATCACCGGGGCAGGGTCTTTCTCTGCGGACATTTTCCTGGGGAGCGGCGGCGATTACCGCGCCGATCTCCATGCGTTTTGCCGCATAACCGTCGTGATAAATTTCATCAACGATTCCGGTCGCAAGACCGATCTGGTTGCCGTAGGAAGCATAGCCTGCGGCAGCGGTGGTGACGATTTTTCTCTGGGGAAGTTTTCCCTTAATGGTTTCGCTTACCGGTTTAAGCGGATCCGCAGCGCCGGTAAGACGCATTGCGCCGTAAACATAGGAACGTCCGGAAAGCGGGTCGCGGATAGCGCCGCCGACACAGGTTGCCGCTCCGCCGAAAGGTTCAATTTCGGTGGGGTGGTTGTGGGTCTCGTTTTTGAAAAGAAGGAGCCAGGGCTCTTTTTTGCCGTCGGCTTCAATTTCAATTTTAACGGTGCAGGCGTTGATTTCTTCGGATTCGTCGAGTTTATCGAGTTTTCCGTGTTTTTTGAGATATTTTACCGCAAGAGTACCGATATCCATAAGGCAGACCGGTTTTTTGCGGCCGAGTTCTTCTCTGGTCGCAATATAATCGTCATAAGCTTTCTGGAGAAGTTCGTCCTCAAATTTAACGGAATCGATGGTGGTATTAAAAGTAGTGTGGCGGCAATGGTCGGACCAATAGGTATCGATCATGCGGATCTCGGTAATGGTGGGGTCACGGTCTTCGCTGCGGAAATATTCCTGGCAGAACTGAAGGTCGTCGGCATCCATTGCAAGACCGTATTTTTCAACAAAAGCTTCGACTTCTTCTCTCTTGAGCTCACGGAAGCCTTCAAGAGTCGCAACTTCTGTGGGAATGTTATATTCAATTGCAAGGGTCTCGGGTTTTTCAAAACCGGCTTCTCTTGCTTCAACGGGGTTGATGACGTATTTTTTGATATCCGCAATTTCACAATCGGAAAGTTCGCCATAAAGTGCATAAACTTTTGCGGTTCTGATGGTGGGTCTTTCGCCCTGGGAAATTATCTGGATGCACTGTGCGGCGGAATCTGCCCTCTGGTCAAACTGACCCGGAAGATATTCAACCGCAAAAGCGGTTGCGCCGGAAAGATCAACGTCATCGGAAACGATATCGAGCTGGGGTTCGGAAAAAACAGTTTTCTTCGCGTAATCAAAAAGTTCCTCAGTAATATTTTCCGCATCATAACGGTTAATTACGCGAACATCGGTAAGATTTTTGATTCCGAGAAGGGTAACTGCGTCATTGAAAAGGGATTTTGCTTCGTTTGCAAGTTCCTTTTTCTTTTCAACAAAAACACGATATACCAATTTATTTTTCCTCCTTTGCGGCAAGGGCGCGTGCGCCTATGTCATGGCGGTAGAAAGCGTTGTCAAAATGGATTTTTTCAACAAGGCCGTAGGATGCTTTGATTGCTTCGGGAAGAGTTTCCTCAACTGCGGTCACGCCGAGAACTCTTCCGCCGGAAGTCACGAGTTTTCCTTCCTTGATTGCTGCGCCGGCAACGTAAACGTTGTTCGCAACTTCTTCGGGAATGGTGATTTCAAAGCCTTTTTCGTAATGTTCCGGATAACCTTCGGAAGCCATGATTACGCAGCAGGCGTTTTTGTCTGCAAACTTGACTTCAACTTCGGAAAGGCGTTCTTCGGTAACGGCCTGCATAACAGTGAGAAGGTCGCTTTCGAGAAGGGGAAGAACGACCTGGGTTTCCGGGTCGCCGAAGCGGCAGTTATATTCAATAACCTTCGGGCCTTTCGGGGTGAGCATAAGTCCGAAATAGAGGCAGCCTTTAAAAGTTCTGCCTTCGGCATTCATTGCGTTGATGGTGGGAAGGAAGATCTTTTCCATACATTCCTTCGCAATTTCTTCGGTGTAATAAGGGTTCGGAGCAACGGTTCCCATTCCGCCGGTGTTGAGTCCGGTGTCGTTATCGTGGGCGCGTTTGTGGTCCATGGAAGAAATCATCGGAACAACGGTTTTTCCGTCGGTGAAGGAAAGGACGGAAACTTCCGGTCCGGTAAGGAATTCTTCGATAACGATGTTATCGCCGCTTTTTCCGAAAACTTTGTCCTCCATCATGGAATGGACTGCTTCCATTGCGGATTCTCTGGTTTCGGCAATGATTACGCCTTTTCCGAGAGCAAGTCCGTCCGCTTTGATAACGGTGGGAATGGGTGCGGTTTCAAGATATTTGAGTGCGGCTTCCATATCGCTGAAAACTTCATATTCGGCGGTGGGAATTCCATATTTTTTCATAAGGTCTTTGGAAAAAACCTTGCTTCCTTCGATAATTGCGGCGTTTGCTCTGGGTCCGAAGCAGGGAATGCCTTTTGCTTCAAGAGCGTCAACCGCGCCGAGAACAAGGGGATCGTCTGGAGCAACAACGGCATAATCGATGTTATGGGAAACTGAGAATTCAACGATAG
>JAZQBJ010000100.1:0-2312 GCA_045545715.1 Oscillospiraceae bacterium | reverse complement strand
TGCCGGTTTTCTTCCTCTTTGTTTCGGTATCGTTTCTTTTCCTTTTATCAATCCGCACCAACACTGAATTGTATACCGACTTATTCCGTATTCTTTACTTAACGACTTTACAGATTGACCTGCCCTATGTTTCTTTACTACTTCCTCTCTTATCGCTATATCATATCTTTTCATTCCTTTTTTCCCTGACATAAAAATAACTCCTATGGTAGTATCATAATTCTACCATAGGAGGTGCCTTTTTCATATTGTCCATTTTTACTGGACTTGTGCATTTTACGGCAGATGCTTTTTAATATAATCATTCAAAAAGTTTTGCTGCTTTTTCCATTCTTTCTGCGATTTTAACTCCGAACGGGCAACGTGTTTCACATCCGCCGCAGCCAATGCAGTCATGGGCATTGTGTTCCATTTCGTTGTGGTGTATCTTCAGCGATTCCGGAACTTCCTTTTGCATAACGGCAAGGTCATAAAGTTTGTTGACCATTGCAATATCGATATCCATAGGGCATGGTTTGCAGTGTCCGCAGTATGTGCACTGGCCGTGATAGGAATGTGCCGGTGCTCCCGCAAGAACAGAGGCATAATCCTTTTCCTCCATGGTTGCGGTTTCATAACCGACTGCTTCTCTTATATGCTCCGGTGTATCATAACCTGCCATAACAGCTGCAACCGCCGGCCTTGTAAGACAATAATGAATACATTGGACCGGCGTTAAGGCTACTCCGAAAGGAGAACGTTTTTCATCAAGAAGTCTTCCTCCGGCATAACCTTTCATAACAGTAATTCCAACGTTATTCGCTTCGCATGTCTGATATACTTTTGCCCTGATCGGATCCATTCCGCCAAGTTCCTCGTCAAAAGTATCCTTGAAATAATTGCTGACGTCATCCATCGCCGGCATCATATCAAAAGCCGGGTTTACGCTGAACATTACCATTTCAACAAAACCGCTTTCCGCCGCTTTGATAGCAATTTCCGGATTATGGGTTGAAAGACCTATGTGGCGGATAATGCCCTTTTCTTTAATCTCTTTTACATAAGCAAGATAATCGCTTTCCTGAATATTGTTCCAGTCCTCTTCTTTGTCAACGTAATGGATCATACCGAGATCGATATAATCGGTCTGCAGTCTTTCAAGAAGATCCTCAAAAGCTTCTTTCGCCTTTTCAAGATTTCTTGTTCTCACATACTGTCCGTCCTGCCAGGTGGAGCCGATATGTCCCTGAATGAACCATTTTTCGCGGGTTTCTTTTATTGCAATACCGATATTTGTGCGAACATTCGGCTCGCTCATCCATATATCCATAATGTTGATTCCCTGTTTTTCGCATTCTTTTACTGCCGCAATAACCTCATCAACGCTATGGCGTTCCATCCATTCACAGCCGAATCCTATTTCACTTACCATAAGGTCCGTTTTTCCAAGTCGTCTGTAATTCATAATTTTCTCCCCGATATATAAATTTTTCCGGGTTCAAGTATAGCACTTTTCTCCGGAATCTTCAAATAAAAAAGGCCGCAGAACTATCTGCAGCCTTTTCTCACAAAGCGTTTTTATTAATAATCAAAATTTTCGGTTTCAGTTAAAGGTGTATGTTGTAAAACTGTGGAATTTTTCTCCTTTTTTAAGAATCGTGCTTGGCCATTCCGGGTGATGGATGCTGTCCGGAAAATGCTGTGTTTCAAGACAAAAAGCACTTCTTTCTCCACAATCAAATCCGCATTTTCCGTTTCTGTCGGTAAGGAAATTTGCGGTATAAAGCTGAACACCCGGCTGATCGGTATCGGCAACAAGAGTTATCCCGGTTATATCTCCGGTGGCTTTTGCAAAAGGATGTCCGCTTATTACAAAGGTGGAATCATATCCTCCGGAAAGTTTTACACATGGTTCGTTACTGTCAATATCTTTCCCGATAGTTTTTGCCTTGCGAAAATCCATAGCGGTTCCTTCGACGGATGCAAGTTCACCTGTCGGAAGACAGTTTTCGTCACAGACTGTAAATCTGTCGGCGTTCATTTCGAGGATATGGTTATGGATATCTCCGCTTCCCGCTCCGTTAAGGTTAAAATAGCTGTGGTTGGTAAAATTTATGATAGTATCTTTATCGGTTTCCGCTTCATATTCAATAATGAAGCTATTTTCCTTCCAACCCATTTTAACGCTTATTTCAAGATTTCCCGGATAACCTTCTTCGCCGTCCGGAGAGGTTCTTGAGAAAACGACAAAATCGCCTTCCTGTTTCGAATCCCAGACAAAGCTATCAAAACCCTTTTTACCGCCGTGGAGGTGGTTAGGACCGTTGTTGATA
>JAZQBJ010000099.1:0-8588 GCA_045545715.1 Oscillospiraceae bacterium | reverse complement strand
AAGGCCCCATGCCTCAGACCAGATTTGTTCTTCAGAGAGCTCTTGAACTTAATCATCCGGTAATCGTTGTAGTCAACAAAGTTGACAAACCCGACGCAAGACTTGATGAAATCGGCGACGAAGTTCTTGAACTTCTTCTTGATCTTGATGCTTCTGAAGAACAGCTCGAAAGCCCGATGCTTTTCTGCTCAGGCAGAGAGGGAACGGCATCCTTTGATCCTTACACCAGAGGAAAAGACCTTAAACCGCTTTTTGATACAATCCTTGATCATATTCCTGCACCGGAAGGCGATGCTGAAGGCCCCCTTCAAATGCTTGTTTCTTCTATCGATTATAATGAATATGTCGGCAGAATCGGCATCGGAAGAGTTGAACGCGGATGCATTACCCCTAACAGAGATGTTATCGTAACCGATTATCACGGCGAAAAAGCAAACTATAAAGGAAGAATCGCAACTCTTTATCAGATAGAAGGTCTTGCAAAAGAACCTTGCGAAACTGCATCTGTCGGTGATATCGTTTGCCTCAGCGGTATTCCGGATATCTATATCGGAGATACGGTCTGCGCACCGGATGCTGTTGAAGCACTTCCGTTTGTAAAGATCAGCGAACCCACTGTAGAAATGACTTTCTGCGTAAACGACAGCCCTTTTGCCGGAAGAGAAGGAAAATTTGTAACAAGCCGTCAGCTTCGTGACAGACTTTACAGAGAACTTCTTAAAGACGTATCTCTTCGAGTTTCCGATACGGATACAACTGATAAATTCTCCGTTTGCGGACGTGGTGAGATGCATCTTTCAATCCTCATCGAAACCATGCGCCGTGAAGGCTATGAGTTTGCCGTTTCTACTCCGAAAGTTCTTTATAAAACCATTAACGGAAAACTTCATGAACCGATTGAACTTCTTGCAATAGACGTTCCCGAAGACTGCGTAGGCAATATTATGTCTGCAATGGGTAACAGAAAAGGTGAACTTACAAAAATGGCTCCTTTCGGCAGCCGTATGCGCCTTGAATTTAAAATTCCTTCCCGCGGACTCTTTGGTTATAGAAATGAATTTATGACCGATACCAAGGGCGAGGGAATTATGAGTTCTGTTTTTGACAGCTATGAGCCCTATAAAGGCGATATTCAGCGCAGATCCACCGGTAGCCTTATTTCCTTTGAAACCGGTGAATCTATCACCTACGGTCTTTTCAACGCCCAGGAAAGGGGACAGCTCTTTATTGGTGCCGGCGTTCCTGTTTATGAAGGAATGGTTGTCGGAGCTTCTCCTAAAGCAGAGGACATTGCCGTAAACGTTTGCAAGACCAAACATCTTACCAACACCCGTGCATCCGGTTCCGACGATGCTCTTCGTCTTGTTCCTTGCAAGAAAATGAGCCTTGAAGCTTCCATCGAGTTCCTTAAAGATGATGAACTTCTTGAAGTTACTCCGAAAAATATCAGAATCCGCAAAAAGATTCTTGATAACAACATGAGAATGAAAGCACGTTTTAAAAAGAACGTTGACTGATTCCGATAATTTCAAAGGCTCCCCTGAAAGGGGGAGCTTTTTTGTTTGTAATTACAAATTTTGGCTATTTTATACACTATTAAGTAGTAAAAATTTGACAAAGAAAAAGCTTTGTTTTCATTGACAAAAATTGCTATTTTATGTATACTACTGTATGTATAGATGGAGTATTATGTCCATTTATAAATTACGCGATTATGTGAAATTGCGTCCGAGATTCGGAGATGTTTTGGGACGTGGTTTCACGTAAAACGTATCATTATAATTAACCAGCTTTTTGCGGAAAACCGCAGAAAACGGAAAGGAGTTTTCACCTTGAAACTGAAAACCAGACTTAACGGAAAAACTTATGAATTCCGTGATGTCAAAGACGTTCTCGCAAAAGCTAACGAGCCCAAATCCGGCGACAGATATCTCGGAATTGCTCCGGAAACTGTTTCCGAAAAGATTGCAGCTAAAGTAGTTCTCAGCGAGCTCACTGTTGCTGACATCACCGAAAACCCCGTTGTTCCTTACGAAAAAGACGAGGTTACCAGAGTTGAGATCGACTCCATGAACAAACGCATGTATGATCAGTTCAAAAACTACACCATTGCAGAAGTTCGTGAGTGGATCATGGACCACAAGACCACTACCAACGATCTTTACCGTGCAAGCTATGCTTGGATCGGTGAAACCGTTGCAGCAGTAGCAAAAATCTGCTCCGCTTCCGACCTTATCTATGGCGCAAGCAAATGCTGCAGACCTACCCGTTGCGAAACCCAGATCGGTCTTCCCGGAACTCTTTCCTTCCGTGCACAGTGCAACTCCAGCACCGACGACCCCGAAACTATCGTTCTTGGCGTTCAGGAAGCAGTTTCTTTCGGTTCCGGTGACCTTTGCTTCGGTATCAACCCTGTTGAAGATACCGTTGAAACCACACAGAGAATTTCCCATGCACTCCGCGATTTCAAAGACCAGTGGGATATTCCTACCCAGATTTCCGTTCTTTCTCACGTAACTACCCAGATGCAGGCTGTTCGTGAAGGCGCACCGCTCTCCATGTTCTTCCAGTCCATCGCTGGTACCCAGAGCGCTTGCGAAGCTTTCGGCGTAGATAAAGCACTTCTTAACGAAGCTTATGACCTTGCAAAACAGGAATGCTACGGTACCGGTATGAACAAACTTTATTTCGAAACCGGCCAAGGTTCCGAAATGTCCATCGACTGCGATGAAGGCGCAGACGAAATGACCCTTGAAGCACGTACCTATGGTTTTGCACGTAACTTTGAACCTTTCGGCGTAAACAACGTAACCGGCTTCATTGGACCGGAAACCATTTATGACGGTAAAGAAATGATTCGTGGTAACCTTGAAGACCACTTCATGGCAAAAATCATCGGTCTTCCTATGGGTATGGCACCTTGCTTCACCAACCACACCGGTATTACTCAGGACGACCAGGAAATTGCTTGCCTGCTTCTCAACGCAGCAAACTGCAACTACTACATGGGCGTTCCTATGGGCGACGACGTAATGCTTGCATATCAGGACGTTTCCTTCCACGACGACAACACCATGCGTGAACTCAGCCACAGAAAACCTGCTCCTGAATTCCATAAATGGGCAATCAAGATGGGCATTCTCGACGAAGAAGGCCGTCTTGGCGAACGTGCAGGCGACGCATCCATGTTCTTTGCTAAATAAGAAAGGAGGCTGCAATTTTAATGAACGATACCGAACTTATGAGAATCATCCGTGAAGCTATCGCACAGGCCACTCAGGGCGAAGCAGCTCCTAAATGTGAGTGCAAATGCGAGTGTGAGGGAGAGGTAGAAGACATCTCCGCATATAGCCTCAGAGAGGAATTCAACATTCCCAATCCTTACAACAAAGAAGAGTATATGAGAATCAAAGCAAAAACCGACGCACGTCTTGGCGTTTGGAGAGCAGGTCCTCGTCCTCTTACCAGAACTACTCTTCGTGTCCGCGCAGACAACGCTGCTGCAATGGACGCAGTTTTCAACGATGTTCATGAAGAATATCTTGAAAGAAACAACCTCAAAACCTATCAGACCAAATGCGACAGCAAAGAAACTTATCTTACCAGACCTGACCTCGGTCGTGTTTTTGATGATGCAACCGCAGCACAGATCAAAGCAGATTGCATTGCAGAACCCGACGTACAGATCGTAGTTTCTGACGGACTTTCTTCTTCCGCAGTTGAAGCTAATATCGACGCAGTTCTTCCTGCAATCTATAACGGTCTTAAAGCAACCGGTCTTAAAGTTGGTACTCCTTTCTTTGTAAAATATGGACGTGTTGGTGCAGAAGACTCTGTTGCACAGATCCTCGGAGCAAAAGTAACCGTTATCCTTCTCGGTGAAAGACCCGGACTTGCAACTTCCAGCTCTCTTTCCGCATACTGCGTATATGGCGGCTATCCCGGCATTCCGGAAGCAAACCGTACCGTAGTTTCCAACATCCACAAAGCAGGTACTCCTCCGGTAGAAGCAGGCGCATACATTGCAGAACTCTGCAAACAGATGTATGACAAAAAAGCTTCCGGTCTTGACCTTAAAGCATAAGGTACATAATTTAAGCGGTGCTCAAAATGAGCACCTCTTTTTTTATGTTAAAATATTTTAACGATTTACTTGACAAAAGTGTTTTTTGGTGGTATATATATTTTATACCAATAAACCGATGATTGAGAATAGTAACTTTTATGGCAGTTAAAAGAGAGCGGCTGATGATGGAAATGTCGTAACTTAAATAAAAGCGAATGGACTCATGAGGGCAGCAGGAAAGCATTTTTGTGAGTAATGGCTGCCGGCGCCGGACCGTTATCAAACCGGGAGGATATATTTGTATCCGAAAAGTGGGCTTTCAGCCAATTCAGGTGGCACCGCAGAGATTTTCCAACGTCTTTGTCCTGTTTTTGATAGGGGACAAAGACTTTTTTATTTCCGGAGGTAATTTTTATGAAACGATGGCGAATTTTAAAATAATTTTTGATAAAAACTTTATTTTGAAAGGAATTAATTATTATGTATATGTCTTATAAAGATTTTGACCGTTATCTCAGGGATTACCCCAATAAAGAAGGATTTTTCGGAACTTTTGGCGGACAGTTCATTCCGGATGAACTTGTCCCTGCTTTCAAAGAAATAAATGACGCATACGAAACGATTTGCCACAGCGCACAGTTTATCAATGAACTTCGCAGAATAAGAAAAGAATTTCAGGGAAGAGCCACTCCGGTTTATCACTGTGAAAGACTTTCCAATCATCTCGGAAAATGCCAGATTTACCTCAAGAGGGAAGATCTTAACCATACCGGTGCACATAAACTGAACCACTGCATGGGCGAGGGACTTCTTGCAAAATATATGGGCAAGAAAAAACTTATTGCGGAGACCGGCGCTGGCCAGCATGGTGTTGCAATAGCTACGGCAGCAGCATATTTCGGACTTGAGTGCGATGTTTATATGGGCGAAGTTGATATTGAGAAACAGGCTCCCAACGTCACCAGAATGAAACTTCTCGGAGCTAATGTAATTCCTGTAACCAAAGGCCTTAAAACCCTTAAAGAGGCTGTGGACGCCGCATTTGAGGCATATATGAACGAATATAAAGATGCAATCTATTGTATAGGTTCTGTTGTGGGTCCTCATCCGTTCCCGAAAATGGTCCGCGATTTTCAGTCAATCGTTGGTATTGAAGCGAGGGAACAGTTCCTCGAAATGACCGGAATCATGCCGGATGCTGTTGCTGCATGTGTTGGCGGCGGTTCAAACTCCATCGGTATGTTTGTACCGTTCCTTGGTGATCCGGTCGATATCTATGGCGTTGAACCCCTAGGAAGAGGTTCAGCGGTGGGTGACCATGCAGCTTCCATGGCATACGGCAAACCCGGCATTCTCCATGGATTCAACAGCTATCTTCTTCAGGATGAGGATGGAAACCCGAGCCCGGTTTATTCCATTGCAAGCGGACTTGACTATCCTTCCGTCGGTCCGGAACACGCATTTCTTCGTGATGTCGGCCGTGTTAATTACGTTGCGATAAGCGATGAGGAAGCAATGGAAGCTTTCTATAAACTTTGCCGTTTTGAGGGTATTATTCCCGCAGTTGAAAGTTCCCATGCTGTTGCATACGCAATGAAATATGCAAGAGAACACGATACCGGTTCAATTCTTGTTTGTCTTTCCGGCCGCGGCGATAAAGATATGGATTTTGTTGTTGATCAGTATGGACTTGGCGAAAGATTTTTTGAAAAATAATATGTAATATAAAATAAAAGCCCGCATCTGCGGGCTTTTATTTTATATGAAGCATAATCTATTTACAGATTGTGTTTATTCGCTGAATCAGTATTGTTCATAAATTTTGCAAATTTTGTATTGATGAAACGGGGAGAAAACCTTGTTAAAAAAGCCATTGCTTTGACATTAAAACCGTGATAATGCAAAGGTTTGCCTTTCATCATAGCTTTATAACCTGCTTCGGCAACTTCCTTTGATGTGGAAGGCTTAAGATATCGGAACATGTTGGATTTTCCGGAATCTGCGGCATCTGCAAAATTGCTTATTGTCGGGCCGGGACAAAGGCAGGTTACTTTTACACCAAATTCACCGAATTCTTCCGCAAGCGCTTCGGAAATTGAAAGAACAAAAGCTTTTGTTGCATAATAAACGGACATATAAGGTCCGCCGCAAAATGCGGCAACGGAAGCCACGTTAAGAATTTTTCCGTTTCCTCGGTTGCACATTACCCGCCCGAAATAATAGCAAAGCTCCATAAGAGCAAGAACGTTGAGTTTTACCATTTTTTCATGGGTTTCAAAATCCGTATGAAGATACTTATGGTTATCGCCGAAACCTGCATTGTTGATAAGATAATCAACATTTCTTCCGTCGGCGGTAATTTCATCAAAAAGTTCTTTTGCAGCATTTGATGCGGAAAGATCTTTTACATAAAAGCAGGTGAAATTATTATATTTTTCCATAAGATATTTTCTTATCTTAATAAGTTTTTCTTCGTTTCTTGCAACAAGAATAACGTTTTCGCCTTTTTCAGCAAAGATTTTTGCAAATTCAAGACCGATTCCGGAAGAAGCACCGGTTATAAGAACTGTTTTTGTCATTTTTTGGCCTCTGCACACACGCTAATGAATTTATCTATGATTTTCTTGTTGTTAACGGCAATTTCACGGTCACGTTCCGGATGCCATTGAACGCCGAGAATGAATTTTTTGTTTTTGTGATAAATCGCTTCAACAATTCCGTCTTCGGCAACAGCGCAGGAAGAAAAATCCGGAGCAATATTTTTTACCGCCTGGTGATGATAGCTGTTTATAAAATGTTCGCCGAATCCGATTGCATCGGAAAGAGGAGAAGCTTTTTCAACCGAAATTTTGTGGAATGCAATTTCGGGTTTTGTAAGGCTGTGCGTAACGGAAATTCCGCGTTCGGAAGGAATATCCTGAATAAGGCTTCCGCTGCAAAAAACGTTGAGAGCCTGCATTCCGCGGCAAATTCCGAGAACGGGAATATCCGCTTCAAGGGCAAGACGGATTACTGCTGCTTCACAGCTATCGAGGAATTCATTTATTCCAAGGCTTTTTCCGGAATTTGTTTCGCCGTAATATTTTGGGTCAATGTCGGTTCCGCCGGAAAGGATAAGTCCGTTAACTTCTTTCAGAGCTTCAAAAATAATTTTAGGATCTTCGGAAAGGGGAAAGACAAAAGGAATTCCGCCGGATTCGATTACGGCATCCATATATGACTGGTTAAGAAATATTTGTTTCTTTTCTTCATCAAAAGAAGGCAAAATACCGATTACGGGTTTCATTAAAAACCTCCTTAAATTTTTATAATATTATTATATATTTTCAAAATATTTTTTGCAATGTATGTTGTTTAGTGCTACAATAAAAATGTAAATTTTTATTGGAGATGAAATAATAATGGAAACTCTGAAAAAATACGCAAAGAAATATTTTATCGATGCAATGTCCGCAATGGCGCTTGGTCTTTTTGCCTCGCTTTTAATCGGAACAATTTTCGGGACGGTAGGAACATATCTCGGTCCGGATTATGTTGCAAACGGGTTGATAAATGAAATCGGCGGATTTTTCAGCGAAATGAAAACATTTGCCCAAGGCGCTTCCGGAATGGCAATAGGTGTTGCCATTGCATATTCGCTTAAAGCGGACCCGCTTGTTATGTTTTCCTGTGCCGCAGTCGGAAGTCTTTCTTATTCTCTCGGAGCAACAATTCTCCTTGAAAACGGCGAAACGATTGCTTATACGGCAGGACCTGCGGGAGCTTACGTTGCGGCAATCGTTGCGGTTGAAATCGGAATGCTTGTTTCAAAGAAAACAAAAGTTGATATTCTTGTTACACCGACCGTAACGATAATTGCCGGATATGCGGTTGCAAAAATCATTTGTCCTGTAGTCGCATATATTATGTACTATCTCGGTGATTTTATAAATACTGCAACAGAAATGCAGCCGTTGATTATGGGAATAATAATTGCAGTAGTAGTAGGAATGATTCTTACACTTCCTATCTCTTCTGCGGCAATATGCGCGATGATTGGTATAACCGGAATTGCGGGAGGCGCGGCTACCGCAGGATGCTGTGCGCAGATGATCGGTTTTGCTGTTATAAGTTTTGCGGATAACGGCTGGGGCGGATTTTTTGCCCAGGGACTTGGAACTTCGATGCTCCAGATGAGCAATATTATTAAAAAACCGCTTATATGGATTCCGCCTACCCTTGCATCGGCTTTTTGCGGCCCTTTAAGCACACTTGTTTTCAAACTGGAATGTACCGGAGTTTCAGCCGGAATGGGAACCTGCGGCCTTGTAGGTCCTCTTGGAACACTTTCTGATATGGCTGGCGGAAGCAATATGTGGATTGGTATGCTTCTTTGCTATTTTGTTCTTCCTGCGGTTCTTTCTTATGTGTTCTATCTTGTGATGAAAAAGATGGGATTTATCAAAAACGGGGATATGAAACTTCAAAGCTGATTAATAAAAAATAGGTGGTCCAACGAGCACGGGATTTTTTTTGTGCATAT
>JAZQBJ010000098.1:0-5698 GCA_045545715.1 Oscillospiraceae bacterium | reverse complement strand
TTGGGTACCGCAAGTGGGGAGTTTCGGGTGAGAATCCGATGTGGGCATAAAAAAACAGCACCGGCAAAGCCGATGCTGTTACGTTATGGTTGCCCCACGAGGATTCGAACCCCGACAAACAGAGTCAGAGTCTGCCGTGCTACCGTTACACAATAGGGCAATATCTAACGTGCTTTACTATTATATTCATTTATAGAGTATTTGTCAATAGTATTTTGAAATTTTTTTAAAATTTTATTTCCTGTATCGACAAAATCTTCCGTATGTATTATAATTCAAATCAAAGAAACAATAATAAAAAACGGAGGTTCAATTTTTATGTCTGCGATTCATTTTTCTGCCGAAGAATTCAATAAAACCATTACCGAAAGTCCCGCAATCGTTGATTTTTGGGCAACCTGGTGCGGACCCTGCAAAATGCTCGGGCCGGTAATCGACCAGCTCGCCGAAGAGCTTGAAGATAAGATCCCCGTTGGCAAGATCGACATTGACGAATGCCGCGAAGTTGCAATGGAATACGGCGTGATGTCAATTCCCACCGTTATCTATTTTAAAAACGGCATCGAGGTAAAGCGTTTTGTCGGAGTTCAGCCAAAAGATAAACTTCTTGAAGCCGCAAAAGAACTTGAATAAACAAAAAGCACACTTCATAACGAAGTGTGCTTTTTAATTTATAAACCTATATTAGCAAGAAATGTTCCGACACCATATCCAATTCCATACATAGCCAAAAGCAGCGATAATATTACAAAAGCCTTTTTAATAACAACGGTACTTTTGTTTCCTTTGTTCAAAAAAGCGTTCCATTTTTCCATTTTTGTTCCTCCTCTTATTCTTCCGCTTCTGCAATAAGCTTATCACGATAAGCTTTTGCGGCCTGCTCGGTTTTGTTGTCGCCGAAGTGGTAATATACCCTGTCTTTAAGCGTATCCGGAAGATACTGCTGTTTTACATAGTGGTTTTTATAGTTGTGGGCATATTTATATTTCGGAGGTTTGTGCCCACCGGCGGATTTGGGATGAACGTTCACAAGATGTTCCGGAACTTCTCCGGAAAGTCCGTTGCGGACATCTTCAAGCGCCGCGCCGATGGCTTCAACTCCGCTGTTGGATTTCGGCGCGGTACAAAGGAGAATGACCGCATCCGCCAAAGGAAGCTGTGCTTCCGGAAGACCGAGCTGAAGAGCGGTATCCACGCAGGCTTTTACTATCGGAATCGCCATCGGATAAGCAAGGCCCACATCCTCACATGCAATTGCCAGAAGCCTTCTGCAGGGAGATATTATATCTCCGGCATCGATAAAACGGGCAAGGTAATGGAGCGCAGCGTTTTCGTCAGAGCCTCGGACAGATTTATGGAAGGCGGAAAGAATCTCAAAATGGTCGTCCCCTTCCTTATCATAACGGTTCGAACTTCTTTGAGCAGCGGAACGAGCATCTTCCAGCGAAAGCACCCTTTCGCCGTGCTCATTGATCCTTGAACCAAGCCAACAGGCTTCAAGCGCGTTAAGCGCTTTGCGCGCATCGCCGGAACAGTTATAGGAAATATGGCGTAAAACGCCTTCCTCAACATTGATTTTTGTTCCGTCGTCGTGCTCAAGCTTTTCAACCGCTCTTTCAAGAGCACGTTCAATTTCCGAAGGCTCGATCGGCTTGAATTCAAAAACGGTACTGCGGCTTAAAATGGCGTTATAAACGTAAAAATAAGGGTTTTCGGTAGTGGAAGCTACAAGGGTGACTCTTCCGTCTTCAATAAACTCAAGAAGGGTCTGCTGTTGTTTTTTGTTGAGATACTGTATCTCGTCAAGATAGAGAAGAATTCCCTGAGCACCGTCTATTCCGGCAGTTTCCGCAAAAACTTCTTTTATGTCCGCGGTTGAGCACGAAGTACCGTTAAGGTGACAAAGCTTTTTGTTCGCGATCTTTGCAATAATGCGTGCAACGGTGGTTTTTCCTGTTCCGGAAGGGCCGAAGAAGATAAGATTCGGGATAACTCCGGAATCCGCAATTTTTCTGAGCAGCTTTCCTTCTCCAAGGATATGCTGCTGGCCGCAGACTTCGGATAATTCAGTTGGTCTTAATCTGTCGGCAAGGGGTGCGGACATCCGGTTTCATCTCTTTTCCAAAAAATCATTCATAAAGCGGGAATTTTCTGCAAAGTTCGGCAACGCCTTTTTTAACTTCTTCCGCACTGTTTTCATAATCAAAGGTTACTTTTGCAATAAATTCCGCAATTTTTTTCATTTCCTCTTTTCCAAAACCTCTTGTGGTAACGGAAGGAGTTCCAAGTCTAAGTCCGCTTGTTACAAACGGAGAAGCCGGGTCTCCGGGAATCATATTTTTGTTTGCGGTGATGTTTACTTCATCAAGGCGGTGCTCAAGTTCCTTTCCGGTAACTCCGGTTTCACGAAGATCGAGCATCATAAGGTGGTTGTCTGTTCCGTCGGAAACAAGTTTAAATCCCTGTTTTTTAAGTTCTTCCGCAAGAACGGCGGCGTTTTCAACAACTTTTTTCTGATATTCTTTGAATTCCGGTTGGAGTGCTTCACCGAAGCAAACAGCCTTTGCGGCGATTATGTGTTCAAGAGGGCCGCCCTGGGTTCCGGGAAAAACCGCCTTGTCGATCTGCTTTGCAAGTTCTTCCTTACAAAGAATAAGTCCGCCTCTCGGGCCTCTGAGGGTTTTATGAGTTGTGCTCGTTACAACATCCGCATAGGGAACAGGAGATTCATGTTCGCCTGCGGCAACAAGTCCCGCAATATGAGCCATATCGACCATCATATAAGCGCCGACTTCGTCGCAGATTTCGCGGATTTTTTTAAAATCAATAGCTCTCGGATAGGCGGACGCACCGGAAACGATTATTTTGGGCTTGCATTCAAGGGCAATCCTTCTTACTTCGTCATAATCAATAAGTCCGGTTTCCCGGTCAACTCCATAGGGAACAAATTTATAGGCTTTTCCGGAATAGTTAACAGGGCTTCCGTGGGTAAGGTGTCCGCCTTCCGCAAGGTTCATTCCCATAATGGTGTCGCCGTATTCGGCAAGAGCAAAATATGCGGCAAGATTTGCCTGCGCGCCGGAATGGGGCTGAACGTTTGCATGATCTGCTCCGAAAAGTTTGCAGGCGCGTTCTCTTGCGATATTTTCAACTCTGTCAACATATTTGCATCCGCCGTAATATCTGTGACCGGGATAACCTTCCGCATATTTGTTGGTAAGCGCAGAACCCATTGCCGCCATTACCGCCGAAGAAACAAAGTTTTCGGAAGCAATAAGCTCGATATTGTCGCGCTGGCGCATTAATTCATCATGCATTGCTTCCGCAAGTTCCGGATCCTGGGCATAAACAAAACCAATTGTATCCATTTTATCACTGTACATAGTTTTCTCCCTTTCACACAAAATTTTCTATTATAGATTATAAAATAAACTATTTAAAAAAACAATGGATTTTAAATATTTCGGCATTTTTCCACAATTATTTTTTATTATACTTTAAAGAAATTTTCTTTTATGCTATAATTTATATAATACCCTTTCGGAGGATTCTTAAAACCATGAATTACGTTTTCATAATCAATCCTGCCGCCGGAAAAGGCAACAAATCCGGCGATATCGCAAAAAAAATCCGCGATTTTTTTAAAAACCGCGATGATAATATCCAGATTTATCTTTCAAAAGCCCCCGGTGACGCAATCCGTTTCGGAAAAGAATACCCCATTCCCGAAGGGGAAGAAGTCTGTTTTGTTGCCTGCGGAGGCGACGGAACCTTTTTCGAAACCGTAAACGGAGCTTTTGGCCGGCCCGGCGCAAGCTTTGCTGTCTATCCTTCCGGTTCCGGAAATGATTTTATAAAATCCACCGGCGGAAAACCCGAAGATTATCTGGATCTCCAGAAACTTGTTGACGGAAAAACAAAAGTTTTCGATGCCCTTCAATGCGGAGAAAAAATCTGCTGCAACATCTGCAACATCGGCGTCGATTCTGTTATTGCGGACCGTATAAACCGCTATAAAACCATTCCCGGGGTTTCCGGCTCTATGGCTTATAATATTTCCGCTGCGGTAACCATCTGCGGAGGGATCTTCGGCGGACTTGCAAAACCCATGAAAATAACTTTTGATGACGGCGAAGTTTTCGAAGACAAATGCATGTTCTCCGTTTTCGGAAACGGAAAAATCTATGGCGGCGGCTACCATGCCGTTCCGGAAGCAAAACTGGATGACGGATTTATTGATTTTTGCACCGTTTCCGAAATAGGAATTTTCCGCATTGCAAAAGTTATCGGAATCTATAAGCGCGGCGAACATGTTAGTGAGCCTTCTCTTGCGGACGTTCTTAAAATGCGCCGCTGCACCGGAGCAAAAGTGGAAAGTCCGGAGCTCCTTACCATAAGTGTTGACGGAGAGATTTCCAAAAGCCATTCCATAGAAATAAAAATAATTCCGGCTTCCCTTCCTTTCCGTGTCCCTGCCTTTGAATGATATGAAAACAGAAAGAATAATCCATTCTTTTGACCCGGTTTTTGACAGCAAAAGCCGGGTTCTTGTTCTCGGAACAATGCCTTCGCCGAAAAGCCGCGAACTCGGTTTTTATTATTCCCATCCCAGAAACCGTTTCTGGCCGGTAATGGCAAAAATTTTTGAAGAAAAAATTCCCGAAACTCCCGAAGAAAAAAACGCTTTCTGCCTCCGGCATAGAATTGCCCTTTGGGACGTGCTCAAGGAATGTGATATCGAAGGTGCTTCGGATTCAAGCATAAAAAACGCCGTTCCCAACGATTTGGGTATAATCTTGAAAAACGCGGATATCAGGGCGATTTTCTGCACCGGAACGACCGCCGCAAAGCTTTATAAAAAATTTATCGAGCCCGAAACAAAAATTCCGGCTATCGCTTTGCCTTCAACAAGCCCCGCAAACGCAAAGGTTAAATTCGAGGAACTTTGCGAAGAATATAAAATTATATCAGATTATATAAAATAAAATGAGAGGAGTAACTAAAAATGGACTATAACCAATGTTTCAAGCTTTCTTTGGAACAGCTGTATTATTTTATAACAGTTGCGGACGAAAAAAATGTTTCCAAAGCCGCTGATAAACTCTTTATATCCCAGCCTCTTCTCAGCAAAAACATCATGAAAATGGAATCCGTTTTGAACACCTCCCTTTTTGAAAGGTCCCGAAGCGGTTTTGTTCTTACTGCCGATGGGGAAATTCTTTATAAAAACTGGAAAAACCTGCTTTCATCTTTTGAAAAAGGACTTGATTCCCTCTCTTCCGAAAAAAAGATCCATCTCGGAATCCTCGACGTTTACAATCCCCTTGAATTTATAAAAAAATATTTTACCGAAGATATTTCAAAGCTGAACATAAAAACCGATGACCTTTATCAGCTTTATACAAAATTCAAACACTACGAATACGACGCTATCATAACCCAGGAACCTTTTCTTCCTTATATCACCATTGATTACGAAAAAAAGATTATTGCCGAAACGCCTATGACGGTAATTTGTCACAAAGACAGTCCCTTGGCGAAAACCGAAAAAATTTTTCCAAGCGACCTTTGTGAGCAGACTATCATTCTTTATTGTTCAAACCTTACAAACTCCGTTTCGATAGATGATACCAACAAGCTTTATTTTGACAATCTTGGAATAATAATGCCGAACATTATCTTTACGGAAAGTTTTTCA
>JAZQBJ010000097.1:0-2124 GCA_045545715.1 Oscillospiraceae bacterium | reverse complement strand
CTGTTGAAATTTTTTGCAGTTTTTCTGAACATTCCGGAAAAACCGATAACAGTATATGCAACAATATAATCAAACAAAATAATTGCTATTGCCATTCCTACTGAAGTTGCATACTGGACATTATCAAGACCAAGAAGGCATTGAAGAACGCTGAATACAAACGCGGTAAAAACTCCCCATTTTGTTCCGTATCTGAAAGATATGATAACGAGCGGAAGCATCGCACAAATTGTAAGTCCGCCGCCCATTACAAAATCGATTTTCAGAAGGCTGAGCACCGTTCCTGTTGCAATCATAATTGCGCTGAAAACGAGTCTTGATGTTTTTTGGTTTCTGTTTTCCATTCTTTGTTTTCACTCCTTAAAAATAAAAATCGCTGCAGCAAGGGAATTTGCCGCAGCGACCATGAAAACAAAGCCAATAACGCTTTTCGACACTCCCTCCGCCGGTATTATCCGGATCAGGTCAAGGGTTCAGCGCAAAGCGCTATCTCAGCCCGAAAGCACCCCTGTATCTCCTTTATGCAGTTTAGGATTATAATATCACTTTTGGATATCGGAGTCAACAGCAACTTCTTTTACGGAAGAAACAAGGCTTGCAAGCGACTGAATTTCGCTTGGAACAATGATCTTTGTTGCTTTTCCGTCAGCGGCTTTTTCAAAAGCTTCATAGCTCTTAAGAGTAAGAACTGCAGGAGTCGGATTTGCTTCATTGAGAAGAGTGATGGAATCCGCAAGAGCTTTCTGAACAACAAGAATTGCTTCCGCCTCACCCTGTGCCTCGCGGATTTTAGCTTCCTTAACAGCTTCTGCACGAAGAATTGCAGATTCTTTTTCACCTTCCGCAATAAGAATAGCAGATTTCTTTTCGCCTTCCGCACGAAGAAGGGTTTCACGGCGTTCGCGTTCAGCCTTCATCTGTTTTTCCATTGCGTCCTGAATTTCTCTCGGAGGAATGATGTTTTTAAGCTCAACGCGGTTAACTTTGATACCCCATTTATCGGTTGCGGTATCGAGAATTGAAGTGATTTTTACGTTAATGACGTCACGGCTTGTAAGGGTGCTGTCGAGTTCCATTTCACCGATGATGTTACGGAGAGTTGTTGCGGTAAGGTTTTCAATTGCAGAAAGAGGTCTTTCAACGCCGTAGCTGAAAAGTTTTGCATCAGTAATCTGATAGAAAACAACTGTGTCTATCTGCATAGTGACGTTATCTTTTGTGATAACAGGCTGGGGTTTAAAATCAACCACCTGCTCTTTGATGGAAACCCTTTTTGCGATTCTGTCAAAGAACGGAATCTTAAAGTGAAGTCCGGTTTCCCATGTTGCGTAGTAGGTTCCGAGTCTTTCAATTACATATACTGTTGCCTGAGGAACAATTTTGATGTTAAGTGCAAGAATAATAAGAACAATAAGAATAAGTCCCAGTCCAATAATAAGACCTGTAAATTCAAACGGCATGAAGATCCTCCTTTTTATCAATCGTTTTATTGTGATAATTCTTTGTTTTTTACAACAAGAGTTACGCCTTCTATTTTTTCAATGGTAACAACGGCGCCTTCGGGAATTATAATTCCGGATTTTGTTTTTGCGCTCCAGGTAAGTCCGGAAATAAATACCTTTCCGGTGCCCTTGAGGTTGTTTATTTCTTCGGTAACGATTCCGTCGGTTCCGATAAGACTGTCTGAATTTGTCGGCTGTTTTTTTACTTTAACAATGTCCTTGAAGAACCTTTTTGTTAAAGCAAAAGCAAGCGCCGAAACCGAAAGAAAAACAAGAATCTGTCCCCAAAAAGGAACCTCGAAATATGCCGGAATAATTGCAGCAAGAGCACCGATTGCAAACCAGATACTTACAAGCGAAACAGTTACAGCTTCCAATATTCCGAGAATAACCGCAATTATTAACCAAAGAAGCGGCATTGGGATTTCAAACAACGAAATCGCCTCCTTTCATTTTTTACAATTTTATTTTATCATATCCTGCTGCCATATACAATATTTTTTTCAATCAGCTCATATCATCAGTATTTTTCCACGGAATATTTGATTCTATCGCCTGTTCTTCTGCAATGTCCATAAGCACAGTATAATATGCTTTGATGATATATTTATCATTTTTTATT
>JAZQBJ010000096.1:0-19339 GCA_045545715.1 Oscillospiraceae bacterium | reverse complement strand
TGTGTACCGCACGAATATACGCAAAAACGGGCAGAATAGGGTTTCACCCTACCCTGCCCGTTTTTTTACGGTTTTTTATAAATTTTTAAAGGTTTTCAAACAATCAAAAGGTCTGATTTTTGGCTTAGTTATGCGGTTTACCAGACTTTAAGGAGCCTTGGAAAACGCTTCATAACAATGCCGCACATCTCTCTTATTTCGTCCGGAATCGTGCCAATCGGACCGTTTATCGGGTCATATTTGAACACTTTTCCCTCATATCTGAAGCGGCAGTTGTTTGCTTCGCCGGTTACATAGAATCCGTCGTTTTCGCTTTTTTTGAAGTCCTCCTCATCGAGGAAGAGTGTAAATTTTTCTTTATAGGGTTTTCCGTCATAGGGACAGCTGTCGGCGCAGATTCCGCATTCATCGCAGAAATCGTTTACGTGGAGGATCTGGCGACTTCCATCGGAAAGTTTTATTACCAGGTTTGCGCGGTTGGGACAAACTTCCGCACAGAATTCACAGACGCTGTCACATTCAAGGCAGCGGTCGCCCTCGGCGCATTTTTTGCAGTCCGCACAGAGTTTTCCGCGTTTTTCAAGGAAGGATTTGTCCTCGTTTTCGTTGTCCGGAACGTATTTATCGTAGTGGCTGTTTGCAATTTTTTTGCAAAGGCGCTGGGAATCTGCGATTACTTTTGCAATATCGGCGGTTTTTCCGAAGTTTGCGTTGCCAACAAGATAGGTGGCGCTGTCAATTTCATCATAAAGGGTGTCGTCAACTTCTTCTCCGGTTGCGTTGATAGCGATATCCGCCGGGATTTTATCTTTTGCACCGGTATCGATAACGGGTCTTATTCCGGTTTTTTCATCCGGCTCGCCAAGCTCGGATACATGGCAGAGAAGCTGGCCTCCGCGAACTCCGCTTGGAATAAGATTCGGTGCAACAAAAATTCCTTCCTTCTTCATGGCAAGGATCTCATCCATGGAAGCTTCCATTTCGCTTTCGGGTTTATCGAAAACAAGGGTTACCCTATCGACGGAGGGAAGTTTTTTGGCACATCTTGCCGCGGCAACGGCAGTGTGTCCTCCGCCGATTACGACAACGCTTCCCATTATATTTTCTTCAGCTTCTTCGGTTTTTTGTTTATAATCCGCAAGGAATTCGAGAGCAGAGATGCTTTTACCGAAGGCAAATTTGAGGTGTTTTTGTTTTCCGGCGCCGATCGCAAGGACGATTTTTTCGAAGCCATGTTCACGAAGTTCCCGGAGAGAGGTTATCTCAACACCCAGTTCCATTTCGATTCCGAGAGCCTGGATAAGGGTTGCGTCCCATTCGATATCGGAATCTTCGATTCTGAACTTAGGGATATATTTTGTTACAGCACCGCCGGGGCGGTATTCTTTATCGAAAATGGTGACTTTTGCTCCCTGTTTTGCAAGGAAGCAAGCGCAGGAAAGTCCCGCAGGGCCGCAGCCGACAATAGCGATTTTTGCGCCCGCTCCGGATTTGAGTTCGGTTTCGTCAAGAAGATCGAAGCAGGCGTTCTTCGCGGCCTGGTAATTTTCCGCTTTGATATTGAGCGGACATTCGTAGAACCTTCTTGAACATCCGTCCATACAAGGGTGGCTGCAAAGGGTTTCGACAGTGAACGGCATGGGGTTGCGTTCAAAGATAACACGGAGAGCATCGAGGCTTCTGCCGTTTTTGATAAGGCGCATTACAAGCGGAATATCTGCTCCAAGGGGGCAGACTGCGCGGCACTGGGCTTTGGTGCAGTTGATATGCGGGATCGGTCCTTCGGCTTTTTTTGCCTTTGCGCCGGGAATGTTTTTATATCTTCCGCCGGAATAAACTTCCTTTTCGATGTCCGGAAGATCGGAAGTGAGGATTCCGGAGAACTGGGCATAATCGCATTTTGAAACGTCATCGGCAAGCTGTCTGAAACGTTTTAAGCCGCCGGGTCTTATGATATCGGAAACAACGGTAACGGGCCAGATTCCCGCGTTGAAAAGTTTTGATGCGGTGAAATAATCAGCGCCGCCGGCAAAACAGATTCGAAGTCCTCCGCCGAAATCGTTGGCTATTTTTTCCGCAAGGGAAAACGCAATCGGGAAAAGGGCGCGGCCGGTGAGCCTTCCGTTTGTTACAGGAGTTTCCTTCGCTTTTTCCACAACAAGTCCGTCGCAGACTTTTACGCCAAATTCAAGGCGCTTCATATCCGCTTTGTTCTGAAGACGGAGAAAAGCGGGTTTGAGATCATCATAAAGTGCGGCGCTTTCCATTCTTTCCTTGCTTATCTCGATGTCGTCGTATCCGTTGATATCGAGGATCCCGCGAATTGTATAATATCCGAGAAGGTCCGGGCTTATTCTTACAAAGGTGTGAAGACGTTTTTCTTCAATGAGATATGCGGTCGCTTCTTCGATTTCGGAAGCGGAAAGGCCTTCTTTCGGAACAAAAAACGCGGAGTTGCATATTCTCGGGCTGATATCGGAAATATAGGTATTATCGATTCCGTCAAGTTCATCCATATGAGCTCTTGCCCAGTTTTCACATTCGCGCCACACGGGAGTATATTCCGCGGATTTGAGGCCTTCGATGAAGCTGTTCATCTTTTCGGATTTCAAATCCTCAAGGCTTCCGCCCACAGACATGTTGAAAACAAAGCCTTCGGGAACTCCGAGTTCAAAAGCCGTACTGATGAGTTTTATTGCATACCATGCTTTTACGTATTCGCCGAAAGCTTCTGCAACAGAAAGTTCAGAAGGATTTTCGGAAGAAAAGGTTCTGTCACCGACGGAAACACTTGGTTTTTCGGATTTTTCGTTTTCCGGATAAACAGTTTTGAGCTCAAAAAACCTTGCGCCGGAAAGATATGCGGCGATTATTCCCTGGGCGGTCTGGGTCACGGGACCCGCTGCAGGGCCTACGGGGTTTTCTATTCTCATTCCGAAGATGGGAAGTCTTGCTCTTCCGGCTTTATAAAAATCCTTTACGCCGAAAATCGTGCCGGTGGCGTTGTGCTCCTCTATAAGAAGTCCCATCAGCTTTTCAAACGAAAGCGGTCTTAAATTATCGCTCATAAAGCATATCCTCCCAAGTTTATCAGGTCATAAAAATACATATTAATTTTAACATTTTTCAGATATAAATACAAGGCATAAAAAACAAATTATACGGTGCATCAATCGGCCGATTACTTATTATTGCAAAGCAACATTTCAAATGCTATAATACTTTGGAAAAAACGATAAACTTGAACTGACGGGGGTACAAAAATGAACCTGGAAGAATTAAGAAATGATATAATATTTAAACAGAAGAAAGGATTGCCATTCATTTGTGCATCGGTTGTTGTCTGGTTTCTGATTTTAATTGTAGTAGCGCTGGATTTTCCGCAACAGCAAGAGAATATGTTTGTGTTTTTCTGCTCATGCCCGTTGATGCCGATTGCCTGGTTAATAGGTAAATTATTAAAAGTCAATATTTTCGAAAAAAGCAACCCGCTTGGCAATGTAGGATTTCTGTTTACCTGCAATCAATTTTTGTATCTGCTGATTGTCATGTGGGTATTTAGTGCTGTACCGGATAAGATGGTAATGGTATATGCGATGGTTTTTGGCGCACATTTACTTCCATATTCGTGGCTGTATAAGTCAATCAGTTACCGCATTTTTTCAATCATTATACCCATTGCTTCTCTGATGTTGGGATGCATGTTTTCGGCGCTTGCTGTTGCCGGTACACTTTTAATATTAGAAATAGTATTTGTTGTTGCATTGTTTATCGAGTTACATAGGTTCAATAGCAAGCAGAAGAATCCGTTCCTTTGACAGTCTTACAAATCTAAATTTATCGCACAAAAGAAAAAGGCATTTCTTTCCGAAATGCCTTTTTTTGTTTTTATTCTTCATCTTCCGCAATAAGAAGTTTATAGACATCGCCTTTGGTCTGGCCGGTAAGCTTTGCGGCTTCTTTTGCAGCCATGGAAGCGGGTTTTCCCTTTTCCATAAGTTCCTTTGCTATGGAAACCGCTTCCTCCATCGGATCACGGGATTCTTCCTTCTTTTCCTGTTCGCCTTCAAGAACGAGAACATATTCGCCTTTGGGCGGATTTTCGGTATGGTATCTTACCGCTTCGGAAAGGGTTCCGCGCCAGGAAGTTTCGTGGATCTTTGTGAGTTCCTTTACCACAACGATATTTCTTTCTCCGAAGACGGAGTTCATATCTTTAAGAGTGCTTAAAAGTTTATGGGGTGCTTCATAGAAGACCATGGTCCGGCGTTCATGTCGAAGTTCCATAAGGTGTTCCATCCTTGAAGTGCGCTTTACGCTTAAAAAACCTTCGAAGGTGAAGCGGGAAACAGAAAGGCCGGAAACCGCAAGGGCGGAAATTACCGCAGAAGGACCGGGAACAACTTCCACTTTTACGTCTGCTTTTATGCAAAGCTTAACAAGAGTTTCGCCCGGGTCGCTTATGCAGGGCATTCCCGCATCGGTAACTATTGCGCAGCTTTCGCCGTTAAGAAGGCGGGAAACGATTATATCCCCCTGCTCAAATTCATTGAATTTCTGATAAATCACCATCGGTTTTTTGATTCCGAAATGGTTAAGAAGTTTTACCGTAACGCGGGTATCCTCCGCCGCAATAAAATCGACCTTTTCAAGGGTTTCAACTGCTCTCGGCGAAAAATCCCCAAGGTTTCCGATAGGTGTTCCGACTACATAAAGAGTTCCCATAATCTTTTATCTTCCGTTCTGAATATAGTTTATTTTAAGTCCGGCGTGGCCGCCTTTTTTTCCTTCGATAAGGATAAGCCAGGGTTCCGTGGAATCCGTCGCGTTGTTGACAAAAGTAAGGCGCTTCGGTTCAATTTTGTTCTTCCGCATTTCAAAAATAACATCCGCAAGGCGTTCCGGTCTGTGGCACATACAAAATCTTCCGCCGTATTTAAGGAGTTTTCCCGCAACTTTTGTTACCTGGGCAAGGGTGCAGCCGCTTTCGCGCCTTGCAAGATCCCGGGATTCCGTTCCGTTTTCTTTTCCGGAACCGGTTACAAAATAGGGCGGATTTACCGTTATCAGACTGAAGCTCTCCGCAGGCCAGTCCAGCTCGTTAAGATCCGCAAGGACCGGAAAAAATCTGTCCCGGATATTGTTTTTTTCGGCGGTCCATTTACAAAGTTCGATGGCGCCTGGCTGGATATCCACCGCAGTAACTCTTCCTTTGAAGCCATTTGCCATCATCATTACCGGAACTACGCCGCAGCCGGTGCAGAGATCGAGCACGTTATCCTTAAACTTCGGCCTTGCAAATTCCGCAAGCAAAAGAGCATCGCCGCCAAAGCCATATTCTTTTGTTGTGGCCATATCAAGACCGTAAAAATCATTGATAATTATATCCATAAAAATCCTCTTGCAAAATATAAAAAGCGGGAAGGGATTTCCCTTCCCGAAAAATCATTTTTTCTCTTTTTTAACGGGCGCGCCCACGGGACAAACTTTTGCGCAGCGGCCGCATTCGATACATCTTCGCGGAATAACCGCATACTGACCGCAGCTTGGATAGATAGCGCCCTTGGGGCATTCTTTTTCGCATTTTCCGCATTCTATGCAGGCGCTTGTGATAACGTATGCCATAATACCGGCCGCCCCCCTTTCTTATATTTTTAATTTTATCACATATTTTATAAAAATCAATAGCGAAGAATTTTTGCAAAACAAAAAGCGGAAAGATTTTTCTTTCCGCCTTTTTGAAAAATCAATATTCTTCGATGGGTTCCGGAGCGCCAACAGGACAGACATAGGAACAGGTTCCGCAGTCGATGCATTTTGCGGGATTGATCTCATATTTTCCGTTTCCGGGGGTTATGGCTTTTACCGGGCAGTTTTCCGCGCAGGTTCCGCATTCGATGCAGGTATCTGTAATTTTATATGACATTTTTTATTTCCTCCTGATAAATCAGTTTTTTATTTTAAACTTCTTTTATTGCTTCGACAGGACATCTGTTGAAGCAGACTCCGCATTCAATGCATTCTTCGGGATCGATAACATATTTTTTATCGCCTTTTGAAATTGCTTCAATGGGACATTCGTCAGCACATCTTCCGCACATAATGCAGGTATTGTCTATTTTATATTCCGGCACAGGTTTTTTCTCCTTATAAAACAAACGGAAAGGCATGGTTTGCCCTTCCGTTTGAACAGCGTTTTTAATTATTCAGCATCAGGAGCGCCAACGGGGCATTCAGCAGCGCAGGAACCGCAGTCAATGCATTTATCGGGATCGATAACGTATTTGCCGTCGCCTTCGGAAATTGCTTCAACGGGGCAAGCGTCTGCGCAAGCGCCGCACATGATGCAAGCATCGGAAATTTTGTAAGCCATAAATCAAGAACCTCCTTATAAAATGGATACTTTCATTTTAACACATATTTTTAAAAAATCAATAGCGCATATATCAATAAATTGTAAAAAAATAAACAGGCATTAACGGGTTTTATCAAAAGTATATATAAGTTCGCTGACTTCATTGAAAAATCTTGAAAGATGGAAACCGTCGGCAACGGCGTGGTTTATATTCATGGTGAGGGGCATTATCAGCCGGCCGTTTTCTTCTTCATATTTTCCCCAGCTCACCACCGGAGCGAGGAATTTTCCGCCATCGAAAACATGCATATCAAAATGCCTGTATTTTACCCAGGGAAGGCAGGTCACGTCAAAGAAATTTGCCGGGTGGTTTTCGACTATCGCCCTGTCGTCTTCATGTTCCTTGATATCTTTTTCTACCCTTTTGCAAAAAACCGAAAGGTCCTCGCAATATTCCGTCAGCATTTTTGTAAAGCTTTCGTCCTCTTTATGAAAAACCGTATAGGACGGAGATACAAAATCCCATTTTATGAGTTCGCAGTTTTCGCTCCAGCCGAACCTAAATTCTTCGTGGGAATTGATAACTTTTGATACGATCCAGATCATAAGGTGGTAAAAATTCATGCCGGTCTTTTTCGAATATTCCTTGATCGGAGTCACATCTATATCCACCGTAAGGCTCATTACTATGGGCATATAATCTATATAGTGAGAAAAAAGTTTTGCTCTTTTCCAGTTTTCCATATCAACAACTGAATAATTCATTATTTTTTCCTCCGGAAAGTTTTATAAAAAAACCGCGGCAGATCCAAATGCCGCGGCTTTGTTTTTTGAAGGATTATTCTTCCTCTTCTTCCTCGAATTTAGGTTCTTCTCTTTCGCCGCGGATGCGTTTTACAAAAGATTTATGGAAGGATTTAGGTGCACCGTCCGGTGCGTCATCCATTTTTACGGAAAGCATTCCGGTCATAAGGTTGATATCCACAACAACGCCGTTGCCGTCCGGAGTTCTTACTGCGGAACCGATTTTCGGCATGGTGCGGATAAGTTCTTCATAGCCTTCCTGTTCATATTTGAGGCAGCACATAAGTCTTCCGCAGGTTCCGGAGATTTTTGTTGGATTGAGGGAAAGTCCCTGTTCCTTTGCCATTTTTACGGAAACCGGTGCAAATTCTCCGAGGAACTGGGAACAGCAGAAGGGTCTTCCGCAAATTCCGAGTCCGCCCATCATTTTTGCTTCATCGCGGACGCCAATCTGACGAAGTTCGATCCTTGTACGGAAAATTGCAGCAAGGTCTTTTACAAGTTCGCGGAAGTCGATTCTTCCGTCGGCGGTGAAATAGAAAATTATCTTGCTGTTGTCGAAAGTATATTCAACGTCAACAAGTTTCATATCAAGGCCGTGTTCGGCGATTTTTACAAGGCATTTTTCAAAAGCCTGTTTTTCAAGAACTTCATTTTCTTCAACATGTCTGAGGTCTTCGGCTGTTGCAAAACGAAGAACTTTTTTAAGAGGCATAACAACTTTTTCTTCGGAAACAAAGCGGTTATCTGCCGCAACTTCGCCGCATTCGGTTCCGCGGCTTGTTTCGACGATAACTTTGTTGCCGATTGAAAATTTTTCGCCCTCGGGGTCAAAATAATAGACTTTTCCGACTTCTTTAAAGCGGACGCCTATGACTTCGATCTTTTCGCTCATAATTTTCCTCCGAAAACGCCGGAAAGTTCCGCGCAAAGCCAGCTTTCGATAAGTTCGACAGAGCAATTTTGCAAAACGGAGATTTTTCCGCGTTCTATTATTTCTGATGTTTTTACTGCTTCGGAAGGGCTGACCCTTACCGGTGTATTTTTTCCGGCAGCGCGGTCAATTCCGCAACGGCCGGTTATGTTCAAAAGTCGTTCAAGATATTCCGAAAGATCGGTTCTTGTTTTGCATTTTTCCGAAAGTTCCGCTGCAAGGGTATAGCCGTTGCCGTTTTTGAGAAGTTCGGGGGTTTTTGCCGCAAGAAAAACTATTTCTTTCATTCCGCCAAAAGCTGCGGCGCTTGCCGCACCGAAGTTTCCTCCATAAGCGATTGCAAAAATTTCCGCTTCTTTTTCGGAAAATTCCGGAAATTTTTCACGCAAAGCCGCTGCGCATTCCTCCCTTGTGGGAGGTTCCAATGCATATACCGTTGAGCGGCTTATTATGGTATCCAGAAGGCTTCTTCTGTTGTCGCAGGTAAGAATGAACCTTACGTGTGCAGGAGGTTCTTCAAGAGATTTCAGAAGGGCGTTCTGGGCTTCCTGGGTCATATTTTCGATATTCAGAAGAATATAGACCTTTTCTTCAGATTCATTTGGCGCAAGCCAAAGGGAATTTTTTATTTCCCTTATGCTTTCGATATGGAAGCTTCTTGCTCCGCCTTCCGCTCCGTAAATTTCCACATCCGGGTGGTTTCCGTTTTCGATTTTTCTGCAGACGGAACAATTTTCGCAGGGGCGGTTTTCACCCCTGCAAAGAATCGCTTTTGCAAGCCAGAGGGCAAGTTCTTTTCGGCCCGTTCCCTTTTCCCCTTCGATCAAAACCGCATGGGAAAGAAGGCCTTCGCGCAAAGATGCGGAAAGCGTTTTTTTAAGCTCTTTTGCTCCGGGCATTTTAAACCTTCTCGAAATGTTCGACGTTCATTACGAAAACAGTTGCACCGCCAACAGTTACTTCGACCGGGAATGCGGAATACATACCTACATCAAAGCTGTTGTTGGGAACCATCTGTTTGCGTTTTTTGCTGTGTTTTGCAATGATGGAGATAACGTCCTCGACCTGATCATCATTTACGCCGATGAGGAAAGTGGTGTTTCCGCTCATAAGAAAGCCGCCGGTTGTTGCAAGCTTTGTTACGGAATATCTTGCTTTGGTAAGTGCTGCGGAAACAGCGCTGCTGTCATCGCCGGAGACGATTGCCATTATCATTTTCATATTATTGTTCCTCCTTGGGAAGATTATGTATTATCTTACCGCAAACGCGGGATCAAACTTTATTTAACCACATTGATTTTATGAATGCCGTATTTTATAAGAAGAGCGGCGATTTTTTCGTCGATCACTTCGCCCGGAACCGCAAGAGCGATACACGGCGGACAGGGAAGATTGAGCCTTGCGGCAATTCTTCCGACGGACTTTTCCGTTTCGATCTCTTCGGTTTCTGCAAAAACCGCATTTCTTACGGACATTGCTTTTTCGGGCATTTTTGAAAGGCGTTCTTCAAACGCAGAAAAACCGTTTCCGAAAGTATCTTCGATGAATTTTCCGACCCTCTCAAAATCTCTTTCGGTATTGAAAGGCGAAGCCATGAGCACCGCCCATTCATCGTTGACATATTCCGGCTCTATTCCGTGCTCACGAAGCTTTTTCCCGAATTCTTCGGCGGTCATTTCGGTGGATTTTACGGAAAGAGTGAGCCTTGCGGGTTCAACATTCCGAACTTTCGGAGCAAGTCCGTGCTCAAAAGCTTTGTAACGGAGATTTGCCACTTTCCCGTTGAGCATGGCAAAATCATATTTTGCGTTGGTTTCGAGATAATCGGCGCATCTATCCATTGAAAGCATTATAAGATAGCTTGGGCTTGTTGAACCGAAAAGGCGCATTTTTTGCTTTGCGGTTTCCCGAACAGAAGCATCTTTAAGATGCAGAAGCGCTCCTCCGGTCAAAACCGGAAGGCTTTTGTGAAGGGAATCCGCGCACATATCCGCGCCGAGAGCCATGGGATGCATTTCGATGGGTGTGAAATGGAGATGAGCACCGTGGGCGTTATCCACAAGAAGTTTTGCTCCGTTTTCGTGAGCAAGTTTTGAAAAAGCTTCGATATCACTGAGCACTCCGAAATAATCCGGAGAAGTGAGATAGACGGCTTTTATATCAGCGTTTTCGGAAAAGGCTTTTTCCGCCGCCCTTAAATCTCTCGGATTTATCCAGATCGGTTCAAGGTCAAGAAGAGCAATGGTATTCACCGCGGAAGCATGGCAGTTTCTTGCAATGATCAATTTATCTCCCGGATTCAAAGCGGTTGCAAGCATCGCCTGGATACAAAGGGTTGAACCGCCGGCGGAAAGAAGGCTTGCGCCCGCTCCGTAAATTTTCGCAAAGCGCTTTTCCGTTTCAAAAATCGCTTCGGAAGCTTCAAAAAGGCTGTCGGTGCCTTCGACTTCCGTTACGTCGAATTTATAATATTCCGGAAAATTTTCCGCACCCTTATGCCCGGGCATATGAAAACGCGAAAGATCTTTTCCGATATATTCATTCAAAGCATTTTCAAGAGGGTTCATTTTCCGAACCTCTTTTTAAGCTTATGGAGTTTTCCGTTAAGTTTTATTGCGTGTTTTACCATTTTTGCCGCGAGGGGTTTATAGGTTATATCAAATTCGCCGGGAAGTTCGTCCACTTGGCCGTTAAAACCGCGTTTGAAGCGGTAAAGTCCATAAAGGTGGTCGCTTTCGTCCTCAAGATTTCCGGAAATTCCCTGGAAGTCATAAACTTCGCAACCGGTTTCTATCGCCCATTTTATCATTTCCCACTGAATAAGATAGTTCGGCATAACGTTTCTGAAAGCGTTGTCGGAAGCGCCGTATACGTAGCAGCATTTTCCGGCATAGTTTGTGGTAATTGTTCCGCAAACCGCCTGTCCGTTATAGAATCCCATATAAAGGCGGACGTGTTCGCCGAGGGAATCGAGCATTCTCTCGAAATATTCCTTCGGGCGGATATTGAAGCCGTCCCTTTCGCCGGTGGTTTTCATAATTCTCATAAATTCATCGAGATATTCTTTTCCGACAACCTTTATTTCAACTCCGTGTTTTATCGCGACACGGACGTTATAGCGGCATTTCTGGGTAAGGTTCATGAAAACCTCATCCTCGGTGCGGTCCTTTATATAAAGACGGTAGTTGAAACGGCACTGAATGGTTTCAAAACCGGTGGGTCCGAATTTTCTTTTGAATCCCAGTTCTTCGGCAATTTTGAGAAATTCCTCATCGGAAACAGGAACGTCCGGGTCCATTTTGAAGTTATGGGCGTTATGTTTCTTCGCAAGAACTTTTGCGCCTTTCATAAGGTCCTCAAGAACGCTTTTGTCGTGAAGGTTGCAGACCGGACCTCTCGGAGCATAGAGAAAGCTTGTTCCGATAAGGGGAATTTTTTGTATCAAAACAGACATTCCGCCGACTATTTCGCCGGTTTCGTTTCTGGAAACAACAACTTCGTGACCCCAGTTGTTTTTAACTCCGTACCAAAGGGTGGACTGAGTGAATCCGCCCTGGGGGTGGCTTTTGCAGAAAGCCTCGTATTCGGGGTATTGTTCCTTTTTAAGGATCTCCATTTTAATCCTCCGTGATTATTTTATAATTGCGCTCAACGTTTGCCGGCTTCCAGCCATAGGAACGGTCGGAAAGATCCATTCCGGGGGTATAGACCGGTTTTGCGCTCTCCTTGAATTCTTTAAGTCCGGTGCCGTCCGCGTGTCTGTTCATGGGACAGCAATCGGTGCAGCAGTCGCATCCGCAGATGAAACCGACTTTTTTGATGAGCGCTTCATCTTCCGGGGTAAGTTCTTTTTTCATCTGGTTGATATATGCGACGCATTTTTCTTTTTCATATCCTTTTTCGGAAAGGGCGCCTGCAGGACATTCGCGGATACATTTTCCGCAATCAAAGCAGGTTCCGACGGATTTTTTGGATTTTGCGAATTTTCTGGTGGTGACAATTTCGCCGATGGCGCAGCGGGTTCCGTATTCCTTGCTGATGAGAAGGTTGTTCTTTCCGCGAACTCCGAGTCCGGCGAGAACGGCTGCTCTCACTTCCGCAATGGGAGAAGAATCCACAAAGAATTTGAAAGTTTCTTCCGGAAAAGCTCTGCGCAGAATTTCGGTTGCAACGGAAAGATGTTCCGCCGCAACGTCATGATAGTTTCTGCCTACGGCATATCTTGCCATGTTTCTGCCTTCGTTCATGCCGGTATCCCAGGGGATAAGGCAGACTATTACGGACTGGATCCCATCGAACATTTCTCTCTGTTTGAATCCGGTTCCGGGAAGGGTTTCGTTATAATCCGCAACGCCGAAAACTTCGATTCCGGCGGCTTTCATGATTTCTTCAAGCATTTTTATCAGTTCCCCCAATATTTTCTGTCAAGGCTTCTGTATTGCAGAGCTTCCGCAATATGCTGAACGTCTATATCCTCACTGCCGTCAAGATCGGCAATGGTTCTTGCAACTTTTAAGATTCTGTCATATGCCCTTGCGGAAAGACCCATCCGCTCAAAAGCGGTTTTGAGCATATTCTGTGCGCCTTCGGTAAGGACGCAGAACTGGTGGAGAAAAGCCGGAGTTAGCATTGCGTTGCAGGTTATTCCGGTTCCTTTATAGCGATCGTTCTGTATCTTTCTCGCTGCATTTACTCTTTCTCTTATTGCGGCGGAAGATTCGGATTTTGTCTTATTGTTCAGATCCGAAAATTCAACGGGCATTACTTCAACGTGGAGGTCTATCCTATCGAGAAGAGGCCCGGAAACTTTTGAAAGATAGCGGGAAACCGAGCCTTCGGAACAGGTGCATTTTCTGGTGGGATGTCCGTAATATCCGCAGGGGCATGGATTCATCGCCGCCACAAGCATTATGGAACATGGGTAGGTAAGTCTTCCGGCCGCGCGGGAAATTGTAACCGTTCCGTCCTCAAGCGGCTGGCGGAGAACTTCCATTGCGGTGCGGTTATATTCCGGAAGTTCATCAAGGAAAAGGACACCGTTATGGGCAAGGGAAATTTCGCCCGGTCTTGGAACAGAACCGCCGCCGGTAAGTCCGGCAGGAGAGACCGTATGGTGTGGAGCGCGGAAAGGACGCTTTTTAATAAGTCCGGCGCCTTCCGGCAATGTTCCGCAGATGGAATGGATTTTTGTTGTTTCAATGGATTCCTCAAAGGTCATTTCCGGAAGAATTGAAGGCAGGCGTTTTGCAAGCATGCTTTTTCCCGCTCCGGGAGGGCCGATCAGAAGAATGTTATGGAAACCGGCTGCAGCGATTTCAAGCGCACGTTTTGCTTCATACTGGCCTTTTACGTCTTCAAAATCCGCTTCATAAAAATCCACACGGCTTCCGTGAAACTCCATGGGTTTGAGGGGTTCGATTGTTTCTTCGCCCCGAAGATGTGAAACAACTTCGCCGACGGAACCGACAGCATAGACTTCGATACCTTCGACAACACTTCCTTCCGGCGCATTATCCGCGGGAATAAAGATTTTTTCTATTCCGAGTTTTTTTGCTTCGAGAACCATCGGAAGGATTCCCGTTACCGGTTTTATGGTTCCTTCAAGGGAGAGTTCGCCGATGAACGCATATCCTCTGCAATCGCAGTCTATCTGGCCGTCCGCCCGGAGAATACTTATAAGAATAGGAAGATCATAGAGAGAACCGGCTTTTTTGATATCGCTTGGTGCAAGGTTAACGACGATTTTTCCTATCGGGAAATCGAAACCGCTGTTTATTATCGCTGTTCTTACTCTGTCGCGGGATTCCTTTACCGCAACGTCCGGAAGGCCGACTATATCGAAACCGGGGAAGGATTCTGAAAGATCCACTTCCACGGCTACTTTATATGCGTTTATTCCGAGAAGCCCCATACTTGTGCAGGTGCAGAACATTTTGCGGTCCCTCCTTTTTTAAAAACAGACATATTCAATTTATTATATAACATTTTATACAATAAATACAAGTGAAAATTAAAAATCAAGGAGCAAACAGCGAAAATAACACTGCAAACCGATTTTTACGATTTATTTTTATCTTTTTTTATCGAAAAATGGATGTATTTTTAAGTTGCTTTTACCAAAGATTGGGTCTATAATTAATGTGTATAATTTTGTTCATAAAAGGAGTGCCGATTTTGTTATGAAAGTACTGCTTGTTAACGGAAGTCCCCATAAAAACGGTTCGACCTATGCCGCTTTGCGTGAGGTTGAAAATGCGCTTAACAGCGAAGGAGTGGAAACTTCCATCGTCTGGCTTGGAACAGAACCGATTTCCGGATGCCTTGCGTGCGGATATTGCAGCAGAAACGGAAAATGTATTAAAAACGACATAGTAAACGAATTTGTCCAAAGGGCAAAAAATGCCGACGGTTTTGTTTTCGGAACACCCGTTCACTATGCTGCCGCTTCCGGCGCAATAACATCTTTTCTTGACAGGGTTTTCTATTCCTCTTCCGGGGATACTTTCCGCCATAAACCGGCGGCAGTAATCACCGTTGCAAGAAGAGGCGGCACCACTGCGGCTTATGACCAGCTTATCAAATATCCTGCCATTGCGGAAATGCCGATAATTTCTTCCCATTATTGGAATATGGTTCATGCCGCCGTTCCTTCCGAAATTCCGGAGGACAAAGAAGGCGTTCAGTGCATGCGTATTCTTGGAAAAAATATGGCATACTTCCTCAAATGCATAGAAGCCGGAAAGAAAAACGGGGTTAAAGCTCCGGAACCCGAAAAACGTGACGTAACAAACTTCATCCGCTGATTCCTGGAGGGCTACATAATGACTGAAAACGAAAAATATCTTGAATGGAAAGAATTTGTCCGCGACGAAGAACTTGCTTCCGACCTTGGAAGAGTTGACGGAAACGAAGAAGAAATCTTCGACCGCTTTTACCGCAGCCTTGAATTCGGCACCGCCGGACTTCGCGGTGTTCTTGGCGCAGGCACCAACAGAATGAACATTTACACCGTCCGCCAAGCCACCCAGGGACTTGCGGAATATCTTAACGCACACAAGGAAGGTGCTTCCGTAGCCATTGCTTATGACACCCGCCACAATTCCGAAAAATTTGCGAAAGAAGCCGCATGCGTTCTTGTTGCAAACGGAATCAAAGTCTGGCTTTATGATGCACCGGCACCTACCCCCATGCTTTCCTATGCCGTTCGCGAAAGATTCTGTGACGCAGGTATCGTCATCACAGCAAGCCACAACCCGGCAAAGTACAATGGCTATAAAGTTTATGGTTCCGACGGCTGCCAGATCTCTCCCGAAGTTGCAAAAGAGATCCTTGCGGTAATCGACAAGACCGACGTTCTTAAAGGTGCAAAAACCTGCAATTATGAAACCGCTGTTTCCGAAAAGAAAATCGTTATTATTCCCGAAAGCTTCTGGCGCCGTTTTTATGCCAGAGTTCTTAAAGAGGGCGTTGACCGCGATCATCACTCTCAGAACGATCTTACCGTTGTTTACACTCCTCTTAACGGAACCGGCGCCATCCCGGTAGTCACCACCCTTTCTCTTGCCGGATTCGGCAACATTGAAATGGTCCGCGAACAGGAAAAACCCGACGGTGACTTCCCCACCTGCCCTTTCCCGAACCCGGAACTTCGCGAAGCTCTTGCCCTTGCGCTTAAGCAGGCCGAAGAAAGCGGCGCAGACCTTGTTCTTGCAACCGACCCTGACGCGGACCGCGTTGGTATTGCTTCCAGAGAAAAGGACGGATTCCGTCTTTTCACCGGCAACGAAGTAGGTGCGCTTCTTCTTGATTTCATTGCCACCGCAAGAACCGAAAACGGAACCATGCCCGAAAACCCCGTTGCTGTACGTTCCCTTGTTTCCACAAAACTTGCTGATGCTGTTGCCGCAGGACACGGAATTGAAATGAAGAGCGTTTTCACCGGTTTCCGTTTCATCGGAAAAGTTATCGCCGATCTTGAAGCCATTGAACAGCCCGAAAGATTCATCTTCGGTTTTGAAGAAAGCTGCGGATACCTTTCCGGAACTTATGTCCGCGACAAAGACGCCGTTGACGCTTCCCTTCTTATCTGTGAAGCGGCAAACTTCTGGAAACTCCGCGGAAAGACCCTTGGTGAGGCTCTTGCAGACATTCAGGCAAAATACGGTTATTACTATGACTTCCAGGATAACTTCTATTGCGAAGGCGCAGACGGTGCAAAACGCATTGCGAAAATCATGAGCGATCTTCGCGAGGAAGCTCCCAAGGCTGTTTGCGGAAAATCCGTTATCGGTGCAAAAGATTATAAACCGGACGCAAACATGATCGAATATACTCTTGAAGGCGGCTCCAGCTTTATCGTTCGTCCTTCCGGCACTGAACCCAAACTCAAAATCTATTATTCCGTTAAAGCTTCCGATTTTGAATCTGCAAAAGCAGAAGGCGAAGCAATCAAGGCGGAAGTTACCGCAATGCTCGGTTTCTGATAAAAAAAATTTGCTTTTGGAAGAAATTTTCCGAAAAAAATTGTTGCAATCCTTCTCGGATTGTGATATGATATCAATACTGATGTAAAAAAAGGACTTGTAATATAAGCTCTGTAGAGAAAGAGGTGACATAGATGAAAGAAGGTCTTCATCCTAATTACAAACCCACCACCATTACCTGCGCTTGCGGCGCAACTTGGGAAACCGGTTCCACCAAAGAAGACATCCACGTAGAGGTTTGCTCCAAATGCCATCCTTTCTACACTGGTCGTCAGAAACTCGTTGATACCGGCGGTCGTGTTGACAGATTCAAAAAACGTTTCGGTATGGAATAATTCCAAAACCAACAAGCCCGGATTATTCCGGGCTTTTTTTCTATCCGTTTTTATGAAAGGAGCGTGGATTTTTTGGCCGAATATAAAACCATCAAACAGCGGGCAAGCGACGAATTTGTTGAAAAAAAATCCCGCTTTATCGGATATATCGCTCCGGTTTCCACCGAAGAAGAAGCCATTGAATTTATAAACGAAATCCGTACCAAACACCGGGACGCCACCCATAACGTTTATGCCTATTCTCTTAGGGCGGGACAGATAAAGCGCGCTTCGGACGACGGAGAGCCCCAGGGCACCGGCGGAGTTCCGATGCTGAATGTTCTTAACGGAAACGAACTTGTGGACGTATGCTGCGTTGTAACGCGTTATTTCGGCGGAACTTTGCTTGGCGTGGGCGGTCTTGTCCGGGCATACACCGAAGGGGCAAAAATTGCCGTTGCCGCCGGCGGAATAAAAACCGTTGCCGAAAGCGCGGATATTATGGTCACCTGTGATTATAATCTTTACGGAAAAATTGAACATTTTATAAACGAACACCACATTCTTGTGGTTGAAAGCGACTTCGGCGCAGACGTGAGCATTGTTGTCCGTCTTAAAACCGAAGAAGTTTCCGGTTTTGAGCACGACATAACCGAACTTACATCCGCAAAAGCAAAAACCGAGGTCATTGACCGCGGTTGGAACGAAATGTGAGCAAAAGGAGCGTGTTTATGAAACTTATGATTGCATCCGACATTCACGGAAGCGCATTTTACTGCAAAAAACTGCTTGAAGCTTTCAAAAGAGAGCATGCAGATAAAATTCTTCTGCTCGGAGATATCCTTTATCACGGCCCGAGAAATGATTTGCCCGAAGGCTATGCTCCAAAAGAGGTCATTTCCATGCTCAACGACATCAAAGAACACATAATCTGTGTCCGCGGAAACTGCGACACGGAAGTTGACCAGATGGTTCTGGAATTCCCTGTGCTCGGAGAACAGGCTCTGCTTTTTATCGACGGCGTTGAGATGCTCGCCATTCACGGGCACAAAGCTTTCCCGGCGGTAAAAAGCGGCAGCGTGATCCTTTCCGGTCACACCCACATACCGAAGCTCGAAGCAAAAAACGGTGTCATCTATATGAACCCCGGTTCTGTTTCGATCCCTAAAGAAAACAGTGCTCACGGATATATGGTTTTTGAGCACGGGATTTTCCGTTGGAAAGATTTTGACGGCTGCGTTACAAATGAATACAAAATATAACAAAAGCCTCCGCTTTTATGCGGAGGCTTTTGTTATATTTTATTGCTTTGCCCAGATTATAAAAAGTATTACAGAAATTCCAAAATTCCCAAGACCCATAATAAATCCCAGATTTCCTATGGAACAGAATCCGACAACCGCCGCCGCAAAAAATATGATCGAAGCCGCAAGATAAAGAGGAGATTTTGTTTCGATCTTCGGGTTTCTATAATAAAGAACGGCGGAAATTATTCCCGCAAGAAGAAAAATCGTTCCGGCGACCCAATAAACAATATCCATATCCGAAAGGGCGATTATATAGAGCAGAGCCGCCATTCCCAGAAGTCCGAAAATATAGATGATAAAAAACGGATTTTTCTTTTTGCTTTCGATTTTTTCTGTTTTCGGTTCCGGAAGGTTCTGCTCAATTTCGTCCCGAAGAAGATAATCCGCGGAAACGGAAAAAATTTTGCTTATCTGGAGAAGGTTCGGAGAATCCGGCATTGTTTCCCCGCTTTCCCAACGGGAAATTGCCTGGCGCGAAACGCCGAGCTTTTCCGCAAGTTCCTCCTGGGAAAAATTGTTCTGCTTCCTTAGTTCCAGAAGTTTTTCACCGAAAGTCATAAAAACCGCCTCCTTCTTCTGAAACAATTCTAACAAAAAGCGGCCTTTGCCGCAATAACTTTTGCGTAACAAAGGCCGCAACTTTATGTAACATCGGCAGTTTATCCGATTTTTGCTCCTCCCCACTCAACCGCAACGAATCCTTTCCGCTCCGGGGAAGAAAGTTCCTGCGGTTCGATTTCGATAAATTCGTCAAGAGGCTTCCAGGCCATAAAAACTCTGATGAGAGTATCCGGCTTCGGAACTATTTCGAGTTTTGCGGTTTCGGTATAAGCTTCGCTCTGGAAAGAAATAAGATTATATTCGTTTTCCTGCATCTGCGGAAGCCAATAGATTATGAATTCATTTGCTTCTTTTGGGGAAAGGCCGAGCTTTTGAAGGTTTTCTTCAAGGAACTCCGCAGTTTTTTCGCCCGGAACGCAGAAGCCCTTTGAAAAATCATATTCCGCTTCGGAAATTCCTTCCCAGAAAAGGCAGTAGTATTCCCTTCCGTTTTCATCGAAAAGAGTTCCGTCCGGCTTTGCGGTAACTTTCCAGCCGCCGTTATATTCCGGATAGGTCGAAGTCAGTTTTCCGGAAAAATC
>JAZQBJ010000095.1:0-3168 GCA_045545715.1 Oscillospiraceae bacterium | reverse complement strand
CCCTTTTAGGGGTGGTCTTGACTTATTAAAGACATAAAATATTTACAGTTCGTTATTCACTTTTTCGCTTTAATGTGATAGAATAAATTCGTTGAATAAACTTTTTTCCGAAAGGGGTTATGATAAAAATGCTGAGCATTGAAAATGAAAAACGCATTGAAAAATGGATCGAAGATCATAAAGAAGAATTTATTGCGGATCTTTCCAAAATAATCGCGGTGCCTTCCGTTGCAACTCCCGGTGTTTCCGAAGGAGAATTCCCCTTTGGAATCGAAAGCGCAAACGTTCTTGCCGCCGCAAAGGAAATTGTTGAAGGCTATGGCTTCCCGGTAAAAAATCTCGATAACTACTGCCTTGTTGCAAACATCGGCGAAGGCGAAGAAAAAATCGGTCTTTTCGGACATCTTGACGTTGTTCCCTGCGGAAACGACTGGAACTATCCGCCCTATCAGCTTACTGTTGACGGCGACCTTCTGATCGGACGCGGGATTCTTGATGACAAAGGCCCGCTCTGGGCTTCAATTTTCGCGGTTCGCTGCCTTAAAGACCTTGACCTTATGCCCAAACGCGAAATCGAGATTTTTATGGGCGGTCAGGAAGAATGCGGAATGAACGACCTTCTCCATTATATTGAAGTTTCCGAAAAACTTCCGGACGTTTCCTTCACTCCGGACGGAAACTATCCAATCTGTCACGGCGAAAAAGGCGGACTCCGCTTCTATCTCGCAATTCCCTGCAAAGACGAAAAAGTTGTTGATTTCAAAGGCGGAACCGTTAAAAACGTTGTTGCGGATAAAGCCGTTATCACCCTTAAAGACGTTTGTGCCGAATGCCTTGCGGAAAAACTTAAGGATAACGCAAGAATTTCCGTTGAGGCGGAAGGCGATTTTGTAAAAGTCACCGCAACCGGTGCTTCCGTTCATGCTTCCATTCCTGAAAACGGAATCAACGCCATCGGCGTTCTTGCAAACGCTCTTCTCGATGCGGAAGTTTTTGAGGGCGAAGCAAAAAACGCAATGGAATTCCTGAAGCTTGTTAACTCCGATTATAACGGCGCGGCTCTTGGCGTTCCGGTCGAGGACGAACCTAGTGGAAAACTCACCCACGTCGGCGGAGTTATCTCCATGGACCGCGGAATACTCGATCTTTCCATTGATATCCGCTATCCCGTTACCGAAAACGGCGATAAGCTTCTTTCGAAGATCATCGAAACCGTCGAGCCTTATAACGTAACAGTCCATGCTGTTGCAGATACAAAACCTGCATATTCCCCTGCGGAATCCGAAAAGGTAAAAACCTGCATGCGCGTTATCAACAGCGTTTTCCATAAAGAACATTGGAAACCATATACCATGGGCGGCGGAACTTATGCAAAACATCTTCCGAACGCCTGTGCCCTTGGTCCGGAAGACCCGGATTACGAAAGTCCCTTCGGTCTTTTCCGCGGAAGCATTCATCAGTCCGACGAATCCACTCCGGCAAAACTTCTTTTCGACACAATGCTCGTTTATGCAAAGCTTCTTGTTGAACTGGACGATATCGACGTAAATAAATAAAAAAAGCGGGCGGATATTATCCGCCCCTATATTTTCGGATGAATTTATGAAACCTGAATCGATTGTAAAATCGCCTTATTTTTATTTTATAATGCTTATTCCGCTTGGGCTTTTGCTTCTTGCGGCGGCAAGATTTATTCCCGGTTTTGCGGACGGCTATTACGAAATCGTTTATAAAAACCTTGGCGGAATCTTCGGAAGCACTACCGGAATTTTTCCTTTTTCGCTTATGGAAGCGGGAATCTGCTTTCTTGTTTTTTTGGTGATATATTGGCTGATAAAGCTTGTGCTCAAAGCGAAAGAAGGCAAAAAAGCGGTGCTCAAATATGCAGTAAAGATGCTTTTGACAGGGATTTCCATCGGCTGTGCGGTGTTTTTTCTTTTTTGCGTTTTCAGCGGAACGAATTATTACCGTGAAGGTTTTGCGGAAAAAACCGGTCTTTCGGTGGAAAAATCCTCCGTTGACGAACTTTATGAACTTTGTGAGCATCTGCTTTCGGAAGCGACCGAAGCCGGTTCGAAACTTTATCGCAGCGAAGATAATATCACCGTTTTTGATGACAAAAATTTCAGCATGGCGAGGGAGGCTAAGGCGGAATTTGAAAAATTCGCCGGGAATTATGACTTTATGAAAATGGGTTTTGGAAAATTCGGAACGCCGAAGCCGGTTTTCTTTTCGGAAGTTATGTCATATCTTCTGATTTCCGGGGTATATTCGCCATATACTTTTGAGGCAAACGTCTGCACCGCCGGGCCGGATTTTCTCCGGGGCGCAACGATGATGCATGAACAAAGTCATCTTCGGGGATTCATGAACGAAGCGGAGGCAAACTTTATCGCCTATCTTGCCTGCATAAACAGCGATTCGGATTACTTCCGTTACAGCGGAAACTGCTTTGCCCTTCTCTATTCCATGAATGCGCTTTATTCCGCGGATTATGAACGCTGGTATGAGCTTCGGATGAAATATCCGGATTATATTTCCGCTGATATGGCTGCCCAGAACGAATATGTTTCCGTCCATGATACAAAAGTCGCAGAAGTTTCCGACAAGGTTAACGATACATATCTTAAGTTCAACGATCAGCAGGACGGAGTTCGAAGCTACGGAAAAATGGTGGATTTGCTTCTTGCATACCGCCGAAGCTTGTGATATACTGGCTTTGTAATATAAAATTATTGAAAGGTGGTTCCCGAAAATGTCTGTCTACCTTCAGGATGACGATGAAAACGAAGGCCTCGAAGTTTTTTGCCCCTATTGCGGAAAACCCGTTGTTGTTCCCGCCGGATACAACCGTTCCACTTACCTTTGCCCCAGATGTCACAAAGCTATTCCCCTTTCCGAAAAAATGCTTGAGGAGCTCAATTCCTCTGCAAAAGTTGAGGAAAAACCGAAGGTAACTTCCCCTTGCAGAAGGGACAGCCTTCTTTGATTTTTTAAAAACAAACGTTAAAAAGCACTTCCGTAAAATGCACAAGTCCAGTAAAAATGGACAATATGAAAAAAGCACCTCCTATGGTAGAATTAAGATACTACCATAGGAGGTATTTTTATGTCAGGGAAAAAAGGAATGAAAAGATATGATATAGCGATAAGAGAGGAAGTAGTAAA
>JAZQBJ010000094.1:0-27796 GCA_045545715.1 Oscillospiraceae bacterium | reverse complement strand
AAATGGAGGAATTTTAATGCCCAGTTTAAAAGAAGAAATTTCACGCAGAAGGACCTTTGCGATCATTTCGCATCCGGACGCAGGTAAAACAACCCTTACCGAAAAATTCCTGCTTTATGGCGGAGCCATTGCCCAGGCAGGCGAAGTTAAAGGCAAAAAAGCCAAAGCCGCAACCTCCGACTGGATGGAAATTGAAAAGCAGCGCGGAATTTCCGTAACTTCCTCCGTAATGCAGTTCCAGCACAGCGGTTTTTGCATCAACATTCTTGATACTCCCGGACACCAGGACTTTTCCGAAGATACCTACCGTACCCTTATGGCGGCCGACTCCGCAGTAATGGTAATCGACGGCGCAAAAGGCGTTGAGCCCCAGACCAGAAAACTTTTCAAGGTTTGCTCCATGCGCCATATCCCGATTTTTACCTTCATCAACAAAATGGACCGCGAAACAAAGGATCCTTTCGATCTTTGTGAAGAAGTTGAACGCGAACTCGGAATCGACACCTACGCAATGAACTGGCCCATAGGCTGCGGAAAAGAATTCCAGGGTGTTTATGACCGCGAAAAGAAAAGTATTCTTTTCTTCGGCGACGAAGGAAAAGGCAGAAAATCCTCCTCCGTTGAAATTGAACTTGATGACCCGGAAGTTGCGGAATATCTCGGCGAAAAAGGCTGGGAACAGATCCGCGATGACGTTGAACTCCTCGGCGCAGGAAGAGATTTTGATATGGAAGCCGTTCAGAACGGAACTCTCAGTCCCGTTTTCTTCGGTTCCGCTTTAACAACCTTCGGCGTCGAACCCTTCCTCGAAGCTTTCCTTAAAATGACCACTTCTCCTCTTGCAAGAACTTCCGACGAAGGCGTTATCGACCCCATTGAAGAAGGTTTTTCCGCATTCGTTTTCAAAATTCAGGCAAACATGAACAAAGCCCACCGCGACCGCCTTGCGTTTATGCGAATCTGTTCCGGAAAATTCGAACGCGACGCAGAAGTTTATCACGTTCAGGGGGGAAAGAAAATGCGCCTTTCCCAGCCGCAGCAGATTATGGCTGCTGAACGTGAAATCGTTGACGAAGCTTATGCCGGAGATATAATCGGCGTTTTCGATCCGGGCGTTTTCTCCATCGGCGATACCATCACAATGCCCGGCAGAAAATTCCGCTATTCCGGAATCCCGACCTTTGAACCGGAACACTTTATGTCCGTCCGTCCGAAGGACACCATGAAGCGCAAACAGTTTATCAAAGGAATTGAACAGATCGCCCAGGAAGGTGCGATCCAGATCTTCAAAGTTCCCGGCTACGGCCTTGAGGAAGCCATTATCGGCGTTGTAGGTACCCTTCAGTTTGATGTTTTCCGTTACAGAATGCAGAGCGAATACGGCGTAGAGCTCTATATGAGCCCGCTTCCTTATGAGCATCTCCGCTTCATTCTTGAATGTCCTGTTCCGGTAAGCCAGCTTGACCTTGCCAACGGAACCAAAGTTCTTGAAGATTACCGCGGAAACCATGTTCTTGTTTTCAGCGGACTTTGGGCTCTCAACTATATGATGAAAATGAACCCGGGTCTTGTTGTTTCCGACGAACTTCGAGTTTAATAAAAAAAGAAAAAACAAAACAGCCGCTTGAAAAAGCGGCTGTTTTTTGTTTTTTAAAGAATTGCCATCGCAGCAATGGCGGCAACCGCAACAACGTTGCAGACTATAAAAGCTTTTCCGAAAAAGGGTTTCGGGTCCTCTTCTTTTTTAAGTCTTTTTGCTTCCGCAAGATATCCGCCGAGGGAAAAACCGATTGAAACAAACGCCATTCCGAGCATGGGGAAAGGTTTTGCGGTGTTGTTCTGATATTCTTTAAGCTCGAAGAAAATCACAAAAGCCGCTATCGCGAGAAAAATCATTACCATAAGGATAATTTCCGAAGGGAAAGCGCGTTTTGCCTTTTTTGCGTCCGCCGGGTCGGAATAAATTTTATCGCCGAATTTATAACCCATAAAGAAAATTCCGGCAACAAAGGAGATTATATATCCGAAAAGAAGAATATACTGAATTTCAAATTCCGGAACAATGAGCGCCGTGGCTACCATTAAGAAAAGATAAGATGCGGTTTCAAATCCAAGCATAAAATCGAGCCCGGAAACGTATCTTTTAAGATTTTCAGTATCGTATTTTATTTCCGAATCATAACCCGCGAGCATTGAAAATTCTCCGCTTTTTACCATTCCCCAAAAAATAAGATGGGTAAAGCAATGCATCGGAATTGCAAGAATTATAAGCATTATCAGAGTTTCGCCATTGAAATTTTTCGTAATTCCGCCGATAACGCAATAGGCAGCAACAATAAGAATCGAAGCAAGGCAAAGAAGATGTCCGCCCGGGTGGATTTTTGCCTTCGGCTTTTCGGCTTCTTTTCCGCAAAGTTCATCAAGGGAAACACTGAAAATTTCCGAAAGGCGGATAAGGTTTTCCGTATCCGGGTTGCCTTTTCCGCTTTCCCATTTTGTAACCGCCTGGCGGGAAACATCAAGAAGTTCCGCAAGCTTTTCCTGAGAAATTCCTTTTCTCTTTCTTAAATCCGAAATTTTTTCTCCAAGGGTCATATAAAAAGCGCCCCCTTTCCTGATTTAAGTTTACAGTATTTTGTTTTGCATTACAAGCAAAACAGGCGGCAACTTTTGGTTGCATCGGATAAAAAAACGGCTTTTAATTCCATTTGTGAATTTTCCGTTAAAAAGGTTGACAAATCTGTTCTATCGGAATAGAATAAAACCGTAGAATTCTACTGCAATAGAACGAGAGGTGATAAAATTGACCGAAAAGCTTTTTTCTTCCGAAATAAAAGTTCTTGAACTTCTTTGGGAAAACGGAGAAATGTCCGCAAAGGAACTTGCCGCCGCGCTTTCTGAAAAAATCGGCTGGAGCAAGACAACAACTTATACCGTAATAAAAAAATGCGTTGAAAAAGGCGCAGTGCTTCGCACAGAACCGGGTTTTGTCTGCAAGGCCGCCGTTTCGAAAAACGAAGTCCAGGAAACCGAAGCTTTTGAACTTGTTGACCGTCTTTTCGGAGGTTCGCCGGACCTTTTGGTTTCCGCCCTTATCGGAAGCGGAAAAATAAGTCCGGAACAGCTTAAAAACCTCAGGGAAATGGTCAGAAACATGGAGGAAGAATGATGGAAGGTCTTCTTTTTTCAAACATTGCCGCTTCCGTGGCAACGGTTTTTGTCCTTGTTTTAAGAAGACTTTTCGGGAACAAAATTTTTTCAAAAATTTTTGTTCTGCTTTGGATATTGGTCATAATCAGGCTTCTTCTTCCTTTTGAGTTTTCTTCCGCCGTAAGCGTTTATTCCCCGATTCGGGAACAGAAAACGGGCGCCGCAGAAACAGAAATCGTTCTGCATCCGGCTGCCGTTCCCGAAAAAGAGGTTTTTATCGGTGAACATAACACCGAAGCCGCAAAGGAAATCGAAAATAATAAAAAAGCCGAAATTTCTTCAGAAAAGATACTCCTTTCAATATGGATTTCCGGAGCGGTTGCTGTGGGCGGATTTTTTGCCGCAAAGCATTTTTTTGCGGTGAAAAAGATAATGCGCTCTGCGGTTTTGTCGGAAAAAGTTCCGCCGGAATTAAAAGCCGGAAAAATCCGGTTTTATAAAAGCAAAAACCTTTGCTCACCCCTCAGCTTTGGAATTTTGCGTCCGGCGGTTGTTGTTCCGGAAGACACAAGCGAAGATCAGCTTTCTTTTGTTCTTTTGCATGAATACACACATGTTAAAGACCGGGACGCGGTAATCAAGGCCGCGGCAATTTTTGCACTTTCGCTGAACTGGTTCAATCCTTTTTCATGGTTGATGGTAAAATATCTTGACCGGGATATTGAAAGATACTGTGACGAAAGGGTTCTTGAAAAAACAGGAAAAGAAAAGGCCTTTGCTTATGCAGGGACTATTCTTGATTTTGCGGAAAAGGAAAGCCTTTCTCTTAACTATTTCAGCGCCGCGTCCCTTTGCGAAAGAGTGACCTCCATAATGAAAAACAAAGATAAAAAAAGAAATCTTCCGGCGGCGATTTTTGTTTTTGCCGTGGTAATGATCCTTATGGCCGCCTGCGGAACCGTTCCGGAAGAAAAAGCAGCTTCTTCCGACGCGAAGGAACTTCTGGAACTTATCGAAAACGCAAGCTGGGAGAAAACTGGTGAATATACCGAACTTATTGAGATCGAAAACGAAAAACTCGGAAGCTTTATCCTTTCGAAAGAAAGTTTTTCGGAAAAAGTTCAGTCCTGCTGGGATTTTTCTCATCTTCCGGTAAGAAGGATAATCATAAAGGATCTTGAAATCAAAAAAGAAGGTTCCGCGGAAGTTGTCTGTCATCATTCCGACGTAAGTTCGCTTATGATCGTTTACGATTACAAAACGCTTCTTGAGCGGGGATTTAAAATTGAATATGAGCAGGGGGATATCACCGTTTCTTCCGAAAAACCTCTTGGAAACATGGATTTTTCTATGGAAATTATGGCGGATCTTGAAAAAATCGAAGTTGTTTCCGAAAAGCAGGAAATAAATTACATGGGTTTTGAACCAAAGCGTGATACGGATATCCTCGGTTATTACGGCGACGAAAACGAACCGCCGAATAATTATCTTACCGATAGTTTTGAATACAGGAACAGTCATGAAATAAAAACCCTGAGCATTGAAAACTTCGGATTTTCCGATCCTTCCCTATGCGACATTTACGTTTATGACAGCGACGAATTTTTTATAACAGTTACATATGGCGACGAACTTCGGGCAAACGGCTTTAATGTAAGTTTTCTTGAAGAGGGAAATGTTGTTGTTTCAACCGCCAGGGAAAACAAAGATATAAATGAAAAATTCCATATGGAAATTTATATGGATCTTGATTCCGTTGATCTGCAATATGAAGATGTAACGGTAACAAGGGTGATTCCTGTCGAGGAATTCCATACCGGAACCCTTGTTGAAAACAACGAAAAAATAGAAGTGGATACAGAATTTCTCTGGCCCACGGAGAAAGGATATATCTGCTCCGCCTTCGGAAGCTATAAGGGCCATACGGGAGTTGATATCATGCCCGAAGGCGGAAAAGGAAGCGAGGTTTATGCCGCCGCTTCCGGAACGGTCGTGAAATCCAAATTCGGATCGGCCGGCTACGGTTATCATCTTATAATCGACCACGGAAACGGAATACAGACCCTTTATGCCCACTGCGGCGATCTTTTCGTAAAAGCGGGGGATACCGTTGAGGCGGGAGATGTCATCGCTTCCGTCGGTTCAACGGGAAATTCCACCGGGACCCATCTCCATTTCGAGATACGCATAAACGGTGCTTATGTCAACCCGGAACATTACATATCGGAAAGCTGAACAAAATCCCTTTTCTCCTTTTCGGGAGGAAGGGGATTTTTTTGTAAGCCATATTTTAATTTATAATATAATGTGATATACTATTTATTTAGGCAAAAGAAAAATTCTTCCGAAAAACGGGGGTTTTAAAATTTATGACAAACGCAGAAAAATTCTTTGAAAAGATCAAAGATAAAAAAGTTGCTTTTATCGGGATCGGTGTTTCCCATACCGACGTTATCCGTCAGTTTGCTGAAAAGGGAATTGCCACAGAAGCAAGAGATAAAACCGACAGGGAAAAACTCGGCGAAACCGCCGATATTCTTGAAAGATCCGGCGCCGTTTTAAAACTCGGCGAAGGATATCTTGACGATATCGACGCGGATATCGTTTTCAGAACTCCGGGAATGAACTGGTGGAACCCGACCCTTTGCGAACTCAGAAGGGAAGGAAAAGCGGTAACAAGCGAGATGGAAGTTTTCTTCGATCTCTGCCCCTGCAAAAAATATGCGGTTACCGGTTCGGACGGAAAAACAACCACAACCACCCTTATTTCGGAATTTCTTGTGGCGGAAGGAAAAACCGTCCATAAAGGCGGAAACATCGGCCGCGCGCTTCTTCCGATAATCGAAGAAATCAGGGATGAGGACTGCGCGGTTGTGGAACTTTCCTCCTTCCAGCTTATTTCCATGAGAACTTCGCCGGACGTTGCGGTGGTCACAAACGTTGCCCCGAACCATCTTGACGTTCATAAGGACATGGAAGAATATATCGAAGCCAAACGCAACGTTCTCCGCCACCAAAACGCTTTTTCCGTTGCTGTTCTCAACGCGGATAACGTGATAACCAGAAGCATGGATGAGCTTGTTCGCGGAGAACTCCGCTGGTTCAGCCATCTTAACCCCGTTAGCAACGGTTCTTTCCTCCGCGGGGACGGAATGCTTTGCTACTGCGACCACGGAAAAACCACCGAACTTTTCCACAGAAGCGAAATTAAAATTCCGGGACTTCATAATGTTGAAAACTACCTTACCGCAATCGCCGCAACCTGGGGAGAAGTTTCTGTCGAAACAATGCGCTCGGTTGCAAAAAACTTCGGCGGCGTTGAGCACAGAATCGAACTTTGCCGCGAATTTGAGGGAGTTAAATGGTACAACGATTCCATTGCAACAAGCCCCACAAGAACCATTGCCGGGCTTTCCTGCTTTGACCAGAAGGTAATTCTTCTTGCCGGAGGTTATGATAAAAACATTCCCTATGCTCCTCTTGCGCCGAGCCTTATTGAAAAGGTAAAACTCCTTATCCTTTGCGGAGCTACCGGTCCGAAAATCGCCGAAGCTCTCCAAAATCACCCGGATTATAACGGCGAACCGGAAGTTATGTTCGTCGAGGATATGGAGGAGGCGGTTTCCACCGCTTATGCTTATGCGGAGGAAGGCGACATAGTGACCCTTTCTCCCGCTTCCGCAAGTTTTGACCGTTACAAGAACTTTGAACTCCGCGGAAAACATTTTAAAGAGCTTGTTTCAAAAATCGGCCAGGTGGACGGAGTTTCTGCCGAAGAACTTTGGCCGGAATATAAATAAATCCATTTTTCGGCGGGAGCAAGCCCCCGCCCTACTGTAAAAAAATCGTCCTTTTTTAACAGGCAATAAAAGGAGAAAATTATGGACACCAGAGATTTGCTTTTAAAATTTTCTTCCGTCGACGGAAACTCCGGCGACGGAAAACTTGCGGCAAAAGCCGCGGTGGAACTTCTTTCCCAATACGGAAAAACATATATCGACAACCTCGGAAGCGTAATTTGTGAAGTTGCTCCCGAAAAAAACGGACGCAAGGTAATGCTCGACGCGCACCTTGACCAGATCGCTCTTCTTGTAATCAACATTGAGGAAAACGGATTTTTAAGAACATATCCCTGCGGCGGAATCGACCGCAGAGGAATTTTTGGAACAAAAGTCAGGGTTCTCGGAAAAGACGGGGAATATCTCGGAATCGTCTGCAACGTTCCGCCCCATCTTAAAGACGTCAACGAAAAAAATCCCGAAAGGGACGAAATTTTCATCGATATCGGTTTCAATAAGGAAGAAACCGAAAAACGCGTTCGCCTCGGCGACAGAGTTATGCTTTGCGGAAGATGGAGCGATATCGGAAACGGTTATGTCACCGGCCCTGCTCTTGATGACAGAAGCGGATGCGTAACAATTCTGGAAGCTCTTGAAATTCTTAAAGATAAAGAACTTCCCTGCGGGCTCACCGCTGTTTTTTCAACAAGGGAAGAAACCGGCGGCCAGGGTGCAGGCGCCGCAGCTTTTGCGGTTGCACCGACGGAAGCCATTGAAATCGACGTCGGCTTCGGAAAAACCCCGGACACCACCGAAATCAATTCCAAGGCTATGAAAAAAGGCCCGGTCGTTGCTTTCCACCCGACCCTTGACATCGAAATTTCGAGAAAACTCATCGCCCTTGCGGAGAAAAACGAAATTCCATTCCAGGTGGAAGCCTACGGCGGTTCTTCAACCGGAACAAACGCGGACGACATTGCTTCCGCAGGAGCAGGAGTCCGCACCGGACTTATTTCCATTCCCCAGCAGTATATGCACAGCATTATTGAAAAAGTTTCCGTCGATGACGTAAAAAATGTCGGCAGACTTCTTGCCGCATTCGTAATGGAAGGAGGAAAAAACTGATATGAAAACCTTCCTCGAAAATCTCGAAATGCTTTCCCTTGCAAGAGGAACTTCCGGCGACGAAGCCGCCGTTAAAAAACTCATCTATGATGAGGTTATGGGTTATCCGGACTGCGTTGCAAAAACCGACAACGCCGGAAACCTTATTGTTTCCAAAAAAGGAAAAAAACAGCCGAAAAACAGACTTATGTTCTCCGCCCATATGGACGAAGTGGGCTTCATCATCACCCATATCGACGAAAACGGATTTCTTAAATTCAGCAACGTCGGCGGAATCGACAGCCGCGTTATAGTCGGAAAAAGAGTTCTTGTCGGCGAAAACGGAATTCCCGGACTTCTCGGAAGCAAGGCTATCCACCTTGTTAAAGAGGACGAATTCAAAAATCCCACAAAGACGGATTCCCTTTATATCGACATCGGCGCAGACACAAAAGAAGAAGCCGAAAAGCTTGTTAAGCTCGGCGACAGAGCGACTTTTGATTCTGATTTTGAAAAATTCGGCGACGGCTGCGTTATGGGAAAAGCTCTTGATGACAGAGCGGGCTGCGCAGTTCTTATGGAACTTCTCAAAGAAGAAGCGGAATATGATATAACCGTTTGCTTCACAACAAGGGAAGAAGTCGGCGGAAACAGCGCCGGAAACGCCGCTTTTACCGTTGATCCGGATATCGCCGTTGTTGTTGAAGCAACAACCGCCGGTGACGTTCCCTGCGTTCCCGGGGAAAAATTCGTCTGCAAACAGGGCGCAGGTCCGGTTGTTTCCTTCCGTGATAACGGAACTCTTTATGATATGGAACTTTATCATTACATAAATGATCTTTGCGGAAAAGAAAATATCCCTGTCCAGACAAAACACGGAATCTGCGGCTTTAATGACGCAAAATTTATCCACCAGGCAAGAGGAGGAATCCGCCCGGTTGCGGTTTCTCTTCCGGCAAGATATATTCACAGCCCCTATGCCACAATCAGACTTTCCGACGTTGAGCACACCGTCTCCCTCATCAAAATTCTGAGCAGAGAGCTTTGTGAAATATGATAAAGCTTATTGATGATTTAAGCCTTCTTGACCGGTTTTCGGAAAAGGAACCTTATTTCGGGTGCCTTTTCAATGCGGCGGCTGTTTCGTTTATGGACGATCCGGAACTTTTGAGCATCTGGATCGAGCTTGATGAAAAAGGAAATGCCCGTTCGTTCATAAATGCCGTTGCGGATTCCGTCATGTTCTTTTCGCCTTTTGGCGCGCCGGGTTTTGAAGCGGTTCTCTTTGTGACAAATCTTGTTTCCGGCGGAACAATAAAAAGCATTGAATGTGACGAAAACGCCTTTTCGGTGCTCAAAAATCTTTTTGATTTTGAAACCGAAAACGCCGTCCAGATGTTTACAGAAAACCGCATAGATATGCCGGAAACCGCTTTTGATATAAAATCTTCCGAAAACTTTGACGACGGCTGGAAGGTTACCGAAAGCGCCTTTGGAAAAGAAAAAGATTCCGTAAAAGATTTCTGGAAGCTTAAAATGGTCCGTGGCGTGCTCAAAAAGCAAACCACCCTTTTTACCCTTTATGAAGGCGAGGCGGTTTCCACCGCCTGCATTCGCGGAAGGACCGAAAAAGCCGGCGCCATAACCTCCGTTGTCACTGTTCCGGAGCACCGCAACAAAGGATATGCTTCATATCTTACCGCTCTTTGTACAAATATGCTCATAGATGAGCACCGGATTCCATGGCTTGTTCCGGCAAATCCGGAAGTTCAGAAAATGTATGAAAAACTCGGCTATCATGCCGCAAAAACATATTACTATCTTTATAACATCAAGGAAAAGGAAGAAAGAAAATGAGCGATTTTTTCAAAATTGACAGCCGCCTTCTCGAAATTGCCGAAAAGGCCGAGGCGGATTGCCAAAAGCCTTTTGCAAGAATAAGCGAAATTGAAACTTATAACAACGAAAAAGTTCTTCGCGCCTTTATCGATAACAGAGTAAGCGAAAGCCTTTTTGCCGGTTCTTCCGGTTACGGTTATGATGACCGCGGCCGCGAAATTCTTGATCAGGTCTGGAGCCAGATTTTCGGAACAGAAGATTCAATGGTCCGCCACAACTTTATGAGCGGAACCCACGCCATTGCAACCGCGCTTTTCGGCGTTCTCCGTCCCGGTGACAAAATGGTTTCCCTCACCGGAACTCCCTATGATACCCTCAACGGAGTTATCCACGGCGAAGGAGTCGGTTCTCTCAAAGAATTCGGCGTAATTTATGACGAACTTCCTCTTCTTCCCGACGGAAGCGTTGATTATGAAAAAATCCCCGAAGCCGTTGAAGGCGCAAAAATGGCTTATATCCAGCGTTCCCGGGGATATTCCACCAGACCCAGTCTTACCATTGATGTTATCAAAAAGATTTTTGATATCGTTCACGAAGCAAACCCTTCCGCTGTCTGCGTATGTGATAACTGCTACGGTGAATTTGTTGATAAACTTGAACCCACCCAGGTGGGCGCCGATCTTATAATCGGTTCCCTTATCAAAAATCCCGGCGCCGGAATTGCCCACACCGGCGGTTACATCACCGGTAAACACGAATTTGTTGAGCTTTGCGCCCACCGTCTTTCCGCTCCCGGAGTCGGAAGAGAAGTCGGGTGCACTCTTAACGAACTCCGCCCCATGTACCAGGGACTTTTCTTTTCTCCCACGGTAACCGCTTCCGCAGTCAAAACCGCCGTTTTTGCAAGCCGTTTCTTTGAACTTTGCGGATTTGAAGCCGACCCCGGTTTTGATGACCCAAGAACCGATATTATCGAAACCATTGCGCTCAAAACTCCGGAAGCTCTCTGCGCTTTCTGCCGCGGAATCCAGAGCGGTTCCCCTATCGACGCTTACGTAACCCCCGAACCCTGGGATATGCCCGGTTATGACAGCCAGGTAATCATGGCTGCAGGTGCATTCAACCTCGGCGCTTCCGTTGAACTTTCCGCAGACGCGCCCCTCCGCGAACCCTATTCCGTATGGATGCAGGGAGGACTCACCTATCCCACTGCGAAAATGGGCGTTATGCTTGCTGCGCAATCCATGATGAACGAAGGCCTTCTTAACCTTTGATTGACAGTGAAATAAATTTGTTGTAAAATAAAAAGCCGTGGGAAAACCCACGGATATTTGCGGATATGGCGGAATTGGCAGACGCGCCAGACTTAGGATCTGGTGTTTTCACGTGCAGGTTCAAGTCCTGTTATCCGCACCAAAGCCGCCGCGGTTTTCCGCGGCGGTTTTTTAAAATGAAAAGAGGCGTTTTTTCCCTTTGACAAAAAATTTAAAAGCAACCCTCGGTGCCCTTTTGGGTTACAGCATTTTCGGTTTCAGTTTTCTTTTTTCAAAAACGGCCCTGGGCTTTGCAAGCCCGTTTTTTCTTCTCGGGGTGCGTTTTCTTCTGGCTTTTCTCGCGCTGAACGTTGTTCTTCTTTTTGGAAAAGCAAAAATCTCTCTTAAAGGAAAACCGCTTGGAAGCCTTTTGCTCCTTGGATTTATCCAGCCGGTTTGCTATTTTATCTTTGAAACCTATGGAATAAATTCAACTTCCGCCGCTTTTTCCGGAGTTATGATAGGAATGGTCCCGGTGGTCGGGCTTATCTTCGGAATTTTGTTCCTTAAGGAAAAATGCAGCCTTCTCCAGGGGGCATGCACCGTTTTTTCCGTTTTCGGGGTTTATCTCACAACCTCCGGCGGATTCGGAAATGTTTCCGCAAAAGGTTTTCTTCTCCTTTTCGGTGCGGTTGTTTCCGCGGCGCTTTTTACAATTTTAAGCAGAAAAACAGCGGAGCATTTTTCCGCTTTTGAACGCACCTACGTTATGTTTCTTCTCGGTTCGGCGGTTTTTGCTCCCGTTGCGTTTTTTGAAAATCGAAGCGATGTTTCCGCGATGCTCAAACCCCTTTCCGAGCCGTTGTTCTGGGTTTCCGTTCTTTATCTTGCGGTGGTTTCTTCCGTTTGCGCCTTCCTTCTGATAAATTCCGCCCTTAACCATATTCCTGCCGGAAGAGCGCTTATATTTTCGAATTTCACAACGGTAATTTCCGTTCTTGCGGGGATTTTTATAATGGGCGATTCCTTTTCCGCCGTTCAGCTCTTCGGAATAGGGATAATAACCCTTTCGGTTTTCGGGGTTTCTTATCAAAAAGAAAAGAAATAAAAAAACAGAGGCGTTTTGAAAAACGCCTCTGTTTTTTTATTTTGATTATAAAGTTTCTTTTTGTTTTTTAAGGTATTCATCAATAATAACTTCAAGAAGATTGTTAACGCTTCTTTTTTGTTTTTCTGCTTCGGCTTTAAGTTCATTTGCAACTTCTTCCGGAAGCCTTAGTTTTACTTGAATTTTTTCAGTCATGATACCACCTCGGTACCATTATATAACAGTTGTGCACAAAATTAAAGGTACCATAATGGTACCTTTTTGTTCTCTGCTACAAACTTCTCCCAATTAACTTGATGTTTTGGTACCACTATGGTACAATAACTTCATTACTGATGACTGCGAGGTAATAAAATGATGAATCTGATTACTGAACTTTGGTACGGGAACATCCGGCCTTCCGAAATTTCCGGAACCGGCAACAGCGAAATTAAAGAAGTTGAAAGGCTTGTTTCAAAAAGTTATCATAATCTTGAGAACCTTCTTGACGAAAAACAGCTTAAATTTTTCGAGCAATATGCTGAAAATATGAACGAAAACCTTTGCCTTGCGGAAGAACAGGCCTTTTTTGACGGGTTTTCTCTTGGAACAAGGCTTTTTGCCGAAGCTTTGATAACTTCCGAAAAGAAATAAAAATTTTTTCCGCCAATATGCTTTCAGCATATTGCTTTTCAGTTTAAAAAACGCTAATTTAAACTATTATTTATAATAGCGCAAAATTTTTTAAATTTCTGTTTATTTACCCAAAAATCGTACCATAAATTTGTGTAAAACGCCTTGATTTTCTCGGGCAACATCTATATAATAAAACCGACAGCGAAATTTATATCCATTTCAAGGAGTTATATATGATCAATTTTAACGAAATCAAAGGCTTCATCTGCGATATGGATGGAGTTATCTATCGCGGAAACCAGATTATTCCCGGTGTCCGCGAATTTATCGACTGGCTTCATGCCGAAAACAAAAAATTCCTTTTCCTTACCAACAACAGCTGCTATACTCCCCGCGAGCTTCAGCAGAAACTTGCCAGAATGGGTCTTGATGTTTCCGAAGACCATTTTTACACAAGCGCTCTTGCAACCGCCGCTTTTCTTAAAGAACAGGCTCCCGGCTGCAGCGTTTATGCCATTGGCGAAGCGGCGCTTTTCAACGCTCTTTATGATGCGGGAATCACCATGAATGACATCAACCCGGATTACGTTGTGGTCGGCGAAGGAAAAACCTATTCTTTCGATACCATTACCAAAGCGGCGAACCTTGTAAGAAACGGCGCAAAGCTTATCGGAACAAACTCCGACATCTCCGCACCCATCGAAAACGGAATCATGCCCGCTTGCGGCGCCCTTGTTGCACCTATCGAAATTGCAACCGGCAAAAAAGCTTATTTTTGCGGAAAACCGAACCCTCTTATGATGAGAACCGGTCTTCGCCTTCTCAACTGCCATTCCAACGAGGCGGTCATGGTCGGCGACAGAATGGACACCGACGTTATCTCCGGCCTTGAATCCGGTATGAAAACCGTTCTTGTTCTTTCCGGTGCTTCCACCGAAGAAACCCCGAAAACCTATGGTTACCGCCCTTCCGCAATCCTCGAAAACGTCGGCTGTATTCCGAAAGAAGCAGCAAAATAAAATAATAGAATCAAAATATGCCTGCCGTTTTACGGCAGGCATATTTTTTTATTTCTGCAAACCCGTTGACATATCAATTGTAAAGGTATATACTCAAAGCATAAAACATATGAATAGTTGTTCATATGTTCATATTTGACAAAAAGGAGCTGTTTTTTTGGCAGATATCCATCCCGAACACGCCCATATCATAGAACAGACAAAAGCCAACATGCCTTCGGAAGAAGTTCTTGAAAAAACCGCGGAGGTTTTCAAGGTTTTCGGAGATAAAACAAGAATAAGAATTCTTGCGGCCCTTTCGGAAGGAGAAATGTGCGTCTGCTGTCTTTGCGACCTTCTTGAAATGAGCCAGAGCGCCGTTTCGCATCAGCTTTCGATACTTAAAGCCGCAAGACTTATAAAGAGCAGAAGAGAGGGAAAACAGATGTATTATTCCCTCGACGATGCTCATATCGGCGCAATTCTTTGCACCGGAATTTCTCACGTTGAGGAGGATTGAAAACAATGAGCGAACATTGCCACGATAATTGCTGTGAACACGAACATGACCACTGCCATGACGGCCACTGTTCCTGCCATGAACATGATCATTGTCACGATGACCACTGTTCCTGTCACGACCATTCCTGCGCCTGCCACGGCGGAAAAGACAGCGATGAAATAAAAAAGGAACTTATAACTATCGGAATCTGTGCCGCTGTTTTTGCGCTCAGCTTTATTCCTTTTATAAAACCGTTCGCATTCTGGATTTGCCTTGCGGTAACCCTTGTTGCGGGAAAAGAAGTTCTTAAAGAAGGATTTGAAGATCTTCTCCACTTCCATTTCGGCGAAGAAACCCTTATGTCCATTGCCGTTGTTGCGGCTTTTCTCATCGGTGAACACGTTGAGGGAACAATGGTCGCTTTGCTCTTCACTTTCGGCGAAAATCTTGAGGGACTTGCTGTGGATCGTTCCAAAAAGAACATCGCGGCCCTTGCGGATATCCGTCCGGATACTGCTAACGTAATTTGCCCCGATGACGGAGATATCGAAACTGTTCCGGCGGAAAGCGTTGAAGTCGGAACCGAAATTGTAATAAAAGTCGGCGAAAGAGTTCCGCTGGATTGCCGTGTTCTTTCCGAAAGCGTTATGGCGGATGCATCTGCGCTTACCGGAGAAAGCCTTCCGGTACATATCGAAACCGGGGAGATCCTTAAAGCCGGCTGCGTTGTTCTCGGAAGTCCGGCCCATTGCGAAACCGTAAGCGGATACGGAGATTCCGCCGCCGCAAGGATTATCGAAATGGTCGAAGGCGCTTCGGCAAAAAAAGGCGCAACGGAAAAATTTATCACCCGTTTTTCCGAAATTTATACCCCGATTGTAATTGTTCTTGCGCTTCTTGTTTTTCTTGTTCCCTGGATTTTTGGCTGGCTCGATTTTTCCGAAGCCGCCCACCGTGCTCTTGTTTTCCTTGTTTCAAGCTGTCCCTGCGCTCTTGTTCTTTCAATTCCTCTGGCATATTTTGCGGGAATCGGTTCTGCTTCCAAACACGGCGTTATAATCAAAGGTTCCGAATACTGTGAGCGTCTTGCAAACATAAAAAATGCGGTTTTTGATAAAACCGGAACCCTCACATCCGGAATTCTTCAGGTTGCGGAAATCCGCCTTAAAGAAGGACATTCCGAAGAAGAAGTTCTTCGCTATGCCGCGGCGGCGGAAGCACTTTCTGACCACCCTATAGCAAAATGCGTTGTTGCCGAAGCGGAAAAACGCGGTTTGGAATTTCCTTCCGCGGATAAGGTAAATGAAATTGCCGGTGAAGGCGTTACCGTAAACTTTGACGGAAAATCCGTCGTTTGCGGCAACAAAAAACTTTTTGAGCATATGAGCATTTCTCTTCCGGAAGAAAACGGCGCAAACCTTTATGTTGCAATAGATTCCGTTTATGCCGGAAGCATTTTCCTTGAAGATACCGTAAGGGAAGAGGCAAAGGAAAGCATTGAAAAACTCCGCGAACTGGGCGTTGAGCACAGCTTTATGCTCACCGGAGATAATGAGCACGCCGCGGCAAAAACCGCAAAGGAATGCGGGGTCGAAGGATTTTTTGCCTCTCTTATGCCGGAAGATAAAGTGGATAAAATCGAAGAGATCAAAAAGAACGGCATCACCGTTTTTACCGGCGACGGAATAAACGATGCTCCGGTGCTCGCGGCGGCGGATATCGGCGCTGCGATGGGAATGGGAACCGACGCCGCCATCGAATCCGCGGATATTGTCCTTATGAAAGGCGGAATTTCCGCCCTTCCGAAGGCGGTTGCCATAGCAAAGAAAATCATGAACTGTGTACGCCAGAACGTTATATTCATCATGGCGGTAAAGGTCGCGGTGCTCGTTCTCGGCGCTCTCGGTTATGCGCCTATCTGGCTTGCGGTTTTTGCGGATGTCGGTGTTTGCCTTATCACGGTTCTCTGGTCGCTGAGACTTTTGAAAATCAAACTTTGAGCGATACAAAACAAAAAAGCGCCTTTTTAAAGGCGCTTTTTTTGTTTGCTTGTTTTAAAATTTCTTTTTGCCGCAAAATAAAAAGGGCGGCATAAGATATTATGCGTCCCTTTTCAGGCGGGACTTTATATAGCGGAAGCAAAGCCGGGTTTTATTCGGAACAGCTTCCGCAATTTTTTTGATGAAGTTCCCTTACCGCAAGTTTTACGTAATGTTTTTTGGAGGAGTTCAGGGTCTTGCTTTCGGAAACGATATCCGCCGTTTCGGAAAGCTCTTCGGCGGTTTCGGGATCAGAAATTATGCAAAGAAGGCCTTTTTTGTTGAAAAACCAGCGCAAAGCCCATTCCCGCATTGAATAAAGCGGATCTCCTTCCTGAAAAATATCAAAAACCTCCCGGGGAGGATTAAGAATCATTCCGCCGAAATAGGGGTCGGATGCTATGAAAGGAATGTCCTTTTTGCGGACCGCGTGATAAATTTCGTCCGCACCGAGATAATCCCAGCTGTAAAAATTTATTTTCATCAAAACAAAATCCCAGGGATATTCGTCAAGAACCGCCCGATAGTCGTTTTTGGAATCCGGGATCGAAAGCCCGAGATGCTTTATTTTTCCAAGCGCTTTTAATTCCCGAAGGGTCTGGAAAGCCTGTTTGTTTTCCAGAAAGAGATCGTTTTTTCCAAGGACCCCGTCTATCACGTAATAATCAAAAAATCCGGTTTTAAGGGCGGAAAGCTGTTTTTCAAAAAAATCCGGAAGATTGTTCGGAAAAGTGACATCATCAAGCGAAATTCCGCCGCAGATGCAATAATCCCCGCGGTTTTTTCTTGAAAGATTTTCGCCGAAACATTTTTTTGTAATTTCATCTGGCGAGAAGGGAGAAAAGAAAAAAGTTATGCCTTTTTCAAAAGCGGTTTTAAAAATTTCCGCGCATTTTTCCTTTTCGGAAAGACCTTTTTCGTCCATTTGAAAATATTCGCTCCCAAGTCCGAGAAGGCTTATTTTTTCCTCATAATATCCGCTTGAATTGTACCGCATTTTTTACACACCCCGGAAAATTTGTTTAAAACATTTTAGCACCTTTTCACAAAAAGTCATCACAAAAACCGGCTTTTAAATGGAAACTTTTTGTTAACAAAAGTGACAGCCTTATTCCGAAACGGCATGGAAGAGGGTTATAAGGTTGACCTTTTATAAGCTTTTTGGTAAAATAAACTGTAAAAATATATTTTTTAATATATAAGGCACTTGTTACAGGCAAAAAATCTATATCCCTGAAAAAAGATTTTAAGGAGATGTTTTTAAGATGAACGAAGTAATCATTGCCCCATCTATTCTTTCCGCAGACTTTGCAAAACTCGGCGAGGAATGTGCCGCCATGGAAAAAGCCGGAGCAGACCAGCTTCATATCGACGTTATGGACGGACATTTTGTCCCGAACATCAGCTATGGCGCACCGATTATGAAAAGCCTTCGCAAGGTAAACAAAATGTTTTTCGATACCCATCTTATGATTTCGGAACCCATCCGCTATATCGAGGATTTTGTAAAAGGCGGAGCAAACCGTATCTGCTTCCATCTTGAATGTGACAACGACCCTATGGAGGTTATCGAAAAGATAAAATCCTTCGGAGCACTTCCGGCAATTGCCATAAAACCCGGAACGCCTTATGAAAAAGTCGTACCCTATCTTCCTTTCATCGAAATGGTTCTTGTTATGACCGTTGAACCCGGTTTCGGCGGCCAAAGCTTTATGGCGGATATGATGCCGAAAGTAAAGGCTCTTCGGGAGATAATCGACCGCGAAGGTCTTTCCGTAAACATCCAGGTTGACGGCGGAATCGATAAAAACACCATCGGAATTGCCGCAGAAGCCGGAGCAAATATTTTTGTTGCCGGTTCCGCGCTTTTCAAACAGGAAGATTATAACAAAGCCGTTGCGGAACTTCGCGCCGCGGCAAAATAAATCCAAAACCCTATACATTGGAGGAAAACAATGTCATTTTTTGTAAAAGGCATTCTTCTTGAACAGAAGAAAGAGCCGATGCTTACCAGAAGTACTCTGGTCATGCGACATGAATTTGAATATTTCGACTGTGACTTTCCGGATGTTCCCATTGAAGACCTAAGCAGGGAACAGATAATCGAAATTGCCCGCCTTGCGGAAATTGTTGACGAAAGCGACGGAAAAATGCTTTGGGAAAAGCTTGAAAAAGCAAACCTCGGCGAAGGCGGAACGCTTGTTGTCGATGCAATCGACGACGAACCCTATATTTCAAGCCAGATGAGCGTCGGAATCCATCAGCCGGAAAAAATCTCACTTGGAATCGAACTTTGTGAAAAAGTTCTTTCCCCGGGAAAAACCTATGTCGCAATGTACAGACATATTCTGGATTCCAACTTCGGAATTCCGGGCAAAATCGGAAAATATCCGGTCAAAAAAATCGGCGGAAGATACCCGGCGGAAAGCAGGGTATATCGCCATATCCCAAAGGGCAAAAACTCCGTTATTGTCGGGGCCTGCGCAATGCTCCACCTTGCAAGAGCGGCGGAGGAAAGCCGTAAAATGACCAGCTGTTTTGTAACCGTTGCCGGCGACGTTGTAAAAAACCCCCGGAACGTTGAAGTACCAATCGGAACCACGGCGGAAAAAATTCTTGAACTTTGCGGACTTACCGAAGAACCGGAAACTATAATCCTCGGCGGTTCCATGACCGGAAGAGCGATTTTTGAACCGGAAAACGAAACAGTCGGTCCCACCACCAGGGGAGTTATCGCCCTTGCGAGAAGCTATGGTACATACAGCTACACCTGCATTGGCTGCGGAAGATGCGACCATGCATGCCCGAAGGCACTTTCCGTCTGCGCAATGAGAAAATTTGCCGAAGCGGGAAAACTCGATATGCTTCAGCATTATGACGTTTCGATGTGTATCGGATGCGGTGCATGTTCCTACGTCTGTCCGTCAAGAATAGACGTTGCGGCAACTCTTTTAAAGGCAAAAAAACAGATTGAAATTGCCAAAAAGGAGGGTACGTTATGAAAGAAAAACTGATGTTCCAGAACGCGCCCCATGTTCGTCAAAGCGAATCTGTTGTAACGATGATGGGAGATGTTATCATCGCCCTTTTGCCGATCTACATAATGGGTTTCTTCTATTACGGCGCAAGAAGCCTTGTCCTCGGCCTTTGCGGAGCGTTTTCATGCGCGCTGTTTTCTTTCCTCGGCGCGGTTTTTCTTCGTGAAAAACCGGTTGCGGATCTTACTCCGATAATCACCGGACTTATAATTCCGCTTCTTATGCCGGCAGATATCCCATATTATGTAGTCATCTGCGCCTGTGCGATAGCGATCCTTGTTGTAAAAGTTCCTTTCGGTGGAACCGGAAGCAACCTTTTCAACCCGGCCGCTGTAGGCTTTGCGGCAGTTGCGATCTGCTGGCCGGAACTTGTTTTCAGATATCCAGCGGCAATGCAGAATATTGAAATTTTCGGAGAAACCGCCGCAAAAATTGCCCAAAGCCCGGCTTACAGCCTTTCTCTCGGCGCTGTTCCTGATTACGGTGTTCTCGATATCCTTTTAGGAAGCGCACCGGGCCCCATGGGCGCAACAAATATTCTTGTTGTTGCGGCTGCGGGAATTTTCCTTATCGTAAAAAAAGCGATTAACTGGATAACCCCTGCGTTTTTCCTTGTTCCCTATGCGCTTCTTTGCCTTTTGTTCCCAAGGATAAGCGCTTCTGCTTTTGATTCTCTTTGCTATGAGCTTTTCAGCGGAACTGTTGTTTTCGGCGCGTTCTTTATGCTTACCGAACCGGTAACTTCGCCCAAGCGTGACTTCGGAAAGATCCTTGCGGGAGTTTCCTCCGCGCTGGCGGTTTTCCTTTTCCGCTATTTCGGCGGATTTGAAATGGGTTTTGCAAGCGCGCTTATAGTAATGAACGTTTTCTCCCCGATTTTTGATGCGGTTTGTGAAAACATTCTTCATGTTTTCCGCCACAAAAATGCCATAGCGATTTCGTTTATGAAAGACATCAAAAAGCTTTCTGCAAAGAAAGAAAAGGAACAGCCGGCTGTAAATAACGCCGAAAACGAAAATCCTTCCGAAGAAGAAATTACGGAAGTTGACCTTTCTTCCGAAAACGAAGAAAACGGAAAAGAGGAGGCAGTGAAATGAGCAAAATGAAAAATGCTTTTAAAGAAAGCCTCGGATACATCTTTTTCCGCAACCCGGTTCTTGTTCTCGGTCTTGTAATCGGCCAGCTGGCCGCAGGCGATACAAACCTTAAAAACGCCGCGGCGCTTTCCGTGACCTATCTTTTGATTTCGGTAACGGTTCTTGTTTTTGCTTCCCTCATCGGAAAAAAACTTCCCGCATGCTTAAAGGTGGTAAGCTATGCGCTTGTTTCTGCGGCAATGCTTGTTCCTTCTTATTTTATAAGCGCGGGCTTTTCCGCAACGATTTTCGACTCTGTGGGAATTTATCCCGCTCTTCTTGCGGTTTCAACAGTTCCGATAGTATACTCCGCAAAAGTTGCAGAAAACCGCGACGTGTTTTCCGCCTTTGCAAGCGGAATCTGTATTGCGGCGGGTTTTGCGATCACCGCAATAATCCTTGGCGCAGCAAGGGAGCTTTTCGGAAGCGGAAGCCTTTGGGGTTTTAAAATTGCCGAAGCTTCCTTTCCGGCGGTAAAACTTCCGTTCTGGGGTTTCATCCTTCTTGGATTTATGGCTGCTTTTGTAAACTGGGCCGGAGATTTTGTTAAAAAACCGGAAGAATTTCCGGAAGGCGGGGAGGAAAAAGTATGACATACGTTTTTCAGTTCTTCACCGCAATGCTGACCGCGCTTTTTGTTGAAAACATTATTTTCACAAGAGCTCTCGGAACAAGCTGGATGTTCTATCTTATCAAAAGTCCTAAGGAAATCATCAAAAGCACCGTTCTTCTTATGGTTGTGACAACTCTTTCGGGACTTATCGGATATCCGCTTCGAGGTTTTGTTTATAACAGTGAACACCGCCACCTTCTTCTTCCGCTTCTTTATATTGCGGTTATGGCGGTCGTTTATCTTGCTGTTTATTTCTTTATAAAAAAAGTTCTTCCGAAAAAATATGAACATTGGGGACTTAACCTCGGTGTTGCGGTTTTCAACTGTGCAACTCTCGGCGGCCTTCTTGTTTCTTCCGCGGAAAGACTTGACCTTATCAGCACCATTGGTTACGGAATCGGAATGAGCCTTGGTTTCGGTTTTGCAACAGTAATGCTCGGCTATGGACTTACAAGACTTGAATTCTGTAAAGTTCCTAAAATTTTCAAAGGAGTTCCGATAGCTCTTATCTATCTCGGACTTCTTTCTCTTGCATTCTATGGCCTTGTCGGCCACCAGCTTCCCACATAAAGGTTTTTGCTATGAAAAGATATAAAGTAAGACATTATCGTTCAAGAATTTATAACCCAATAAGAGGAAAAATTATCAAAGGCGCCCTTATCGGCGTTGTGGCAGTTTCGCTTTTTCTCATCGGCTGGTTTGCCTATGAGCCTCTTATGGAGCTTATAAACGACAAAAACAAAGAGATAATAGAACAGGAACCTGTTCCGGGAAAACCCCAGGAACCGGCTTTTGAACCGGTTGAAGAGGAGTTCCTTGAAAAAGAGACGATTGCGGTTACCGTTCCGGAAGAGCTTCTTTACAGTTCTCTTGATTATTACGGTTTTCTCAAATCTCTTGATGAAGAAGTTACCGCAGTAGTAATCGACATGAAAACCAAAAACGGAACGGTAACCTATCGTTCCGGCCAGATAAGCGTTGTCAACGCCGGCGCAATCCATGAAAAAGCGGTCGACCTTGACGCAAGGATCAAAACCGCAAAAAATCTCGGATTTGACGTTGTGGCAAGGATCTATGCTTTTGAAGACAGCACAGCGCCCTATAACGCAATAGATATGGCCATCCGCTATGAATCCGAAGACGGAATCCTCTGGCTTGATGACAGCGTTGATAACGGCGGAAAGCCCTGGCTCAATCCCTATTCCGATACTGCGCAAAAATATATTCTCGATATTGTTTTTGACGCCATTGACAGCGAGGTTGATGCCATCCTTCTCGAAGGAATGAGATTTCCGGAAAACGAGGGAATGGAATACGCATATTTCGGCGTAGGAATCGAAGACGTTTCCTACGAAGATATCCTTACACAGTTTTCAAAACGCATCTATTCTTCCGCAGTTGTCACCGATACCGATATAATCATCGGTTATGACAGCTATGCGGTGGTTTCCGAATCCGATATCTATGGCGGAAATCCTATCTCCCTTTCTGCGGATGGATACGCCCCGGCAATCGACATCGATGATTTCATCGGAGAAAAATTCAGCGATGATTTCTATTTCAGAAGAATGCCGGAAGATATTACCGAGGTTTTTGAAAAAGTGTATAACTCCCTCGGAAGCGTCGCCGGACTTGATATCCTTACCGTTCTTGATTTTGAAGGTTTTACAAAAGAAGAAACAAAGGGAATTTTTGAATTCCTTAAAACAAAAGGAACAACCGGATATATCCTTGTCTATAACGAGGCTTATTTTACCGGCGTTCCCGAAGAACCCGAAATAATCGATCCGGCAGTAACTCCGGGAACACAGAACCCCTCTGTTCCCGTTGTTCCAAGCCAGCCGGAAACTCCTTCCGTTCCCGAAACTTCCGCTCCCGAAACCCCGGAAGAACCCGAAAACAGCGGTTCCTCCAGCGGATTTGACGAACTTCTTGATAATGAAGAAGGCTGGGAAGAGGTCGCCGACGGAATTATCATAAGATAACAGATAAAAACCGCGTTTTTTAAAAAGAAAACGCGGTTTTTTGTTTTTTTGGCGCAACAAAAGCGGCAAAAAATGCTACTATTATAATGAAAGAGAAAATTTTAAGGAAGGGCGGCGTTTTTTTGAAAAAGATATTTTTGATTTTGATTGCGCTGGTTATGGTTTTTTCTTCCTGCCAAGGTGATGGAAAATTTGATGAGGAAGTTTTTGAAGAGATCAAGGGCTATGATATGGTCGGAAACCAAAGCAAGAAAAAACCTTCCTCCGGAAATTATTTTATCTATACTCCGATTATCGACATTTTCACGCCGGAAATGGGAGGGGAAGTTTCATTCCTTGATTTTGAAGGAACAAAATTCATCATGGATTCCGGAACAGACAAGGCCTTTCTTCTTTCGTATGATTTATTGAACGGAAAAACCGAAAACCTTACGAAAAAGCTAGGTTTCCATTCAGAATACGTTTTTCCCGAAGGGGAAGATTATTACTATATCGATAACGACGGATTTGAATATTTTCTGGTACACAAAAATTCCGCCGGAGAAACAATTGAAAAAATCCGTACAACAACGGAAGAAGCGGAATATCCGGAAGATTACGTTTTGCCAAAAATCGATTTTGATTTTTTCCGCTCCGGCGAAAAAATAATTCTTATAAAAAAATACGAAAGCGGCTCTTTGAGCACTTTTTGTTACAATACCGAAAACGGAGAAATTATTGAACACCACAAAAATTCCGCAATTTCCGGGCACGAAACCATTTCCATAAACGGATATATAACATACGTTGAGGAAAAGAACGGTCTTTATACAATTTATTCGTTTGAACCGGAAAACGAAAAACGCGAAAAGAAAGGCCCCGCACTTTCGGAAAAAGTTCTTTCTTCCGCCTTTGACGGAAAATATTTTGTCTGGAGCACCGAAAGCGGAATTTATTACAGAAATTCCGCAGGAAAAACTGTTCAGCTCAGCGAAAAAAGCGGAAAATTTGCCTTCCTCGGAAGAAACTTTATCTTTTGGGCGGACGAAGACGGAAAACTTAAAAATTATCGGATAGATAAATCCCGCGAGGGGGAATATTACGGATTTTCCGGTCTGGAAATGGTTTTTGCAACGGAAGACATTGCGGTTTTTAAAAACGGCGGAGAGGAATTTGAGGAAAAATTTGTTTCCGTTGCGGTAAAACGCGGCGAAGAACCTCTTTCATTGAAAGAAGCGACGGACGAAGCACCTTTCACCGTTGCTGTGGACGGATATACCTACCATTGCTTCTTCGGAGGAAGCGGCGGAGTTGTTCCTACTGAAAAACAGATTTCCGGAAAAATCACTTCTGTCTATTATGATTCTTCAACATCCCCGAGAAAAAACGACCAGAGCAACGACAGCTTGTTCCTCGGCGCAAGATACGCCTTTGTTGATGGGGAGCTTCTTCTCGAAAACATAAACGGAAAAGGCTGGTATAAATGTAAAAAAAGCTGGGCGCTTTCGGAAATGGATCTTGATTAAACAACAAAAACCCCTTGCTCATTTGAGCACGGGGTTTTATCTTATATATTTTTGAGCACGAGTAAGCGAAGTGAATCCCCTCGCCACGCCTTACGGCATGTGGCCCTCTCCCCTTTGACAAGGGGCGCATTAGAAAACAAAGTTTCCGTTTTCGAAGATGGTCACTTCTTTTCCTTCGCGGGTCTTTCCGGTTATGGAAAGGTCCTCGGTTCCGACCATGAAGTCAACGTGAACACCGGCGGTGGCATTGATTCCCCGTTCGAAAAGTTCTTCCTCGGTCATATCGTCGCCGCCTTCAATGCTGGAAGGATAGGCTTCGCCAAAAGCAAAATGGCAGGAAGCGTTTTCATCGAAAAGGGTGTTGAAGAAAGTGATTCCGCTGTTTGAAATAGGAGAATCATAGGGAACAAGGGCGATTTCGCCGAGATAGCGGCTGTTTTCGTCGGTGTCGAGAGCCTTGTTAAGGACTTCTTCGCCTTTTTCTGCGGTTGCTTTTACGATTTTTCCGTTTTCAAATTCAAAGCGGATTTTATCGACAATGTTTCCGTTAAGAACAAGGGGTCTTGCGGAATAAAGAACGCCGTTCACTCCGTCGCGCTTCGGTGCGGAGAAAATTTCTTCGGTGGGCATATTTGCAACAAATTTGAAACCGGCTTTGCTGGTATCTCCGCCCGCAAGCCAGCGGCAGTTTTCCGGAAGTTCAACAACAAGGTCGGTTCCGAGGGAGTTTTTGTAATGAACGGATTCAAGGTTCATTTCGTTGAGAACCTTTGCCCTGCGTTCAAGGTTTCCGCAATGTTCCTTCCAGGCTTCAACAGCGTCGCCGTCTTCGGTTATGCGGACCATTTTGAAAATTGTTTCCCAAAGTTTTTCGTTGGCTTCTTCGCCCTTGAGTTCAGGAAAAACTTTTTCCGCCCAGGCGGTTATCGGAACGGAAGCAACGCACCACGGGAATCCGTTTGTCATTTCAAGGTTATAAAAATCCTTGAGGTCCCGGTTGGAAGCAATGCTGTAACGGCGCTGGCGTTCCTGGTCAACTCCTTTAAGGTTTTCCGGATCCGCTGCGGCGATTGAAATATAGCCTGCACCCTCTTTTGCAAGGGTGTTGAGTCTTTCTGCGTCCCAGCTGTAAACGCCGTCAAAAAGGCTGTCATCGGCCCGGAGCCAATGTTCGCGGGTGCAGTAATCGTCGCGCCAGAGCATTACGACGTCCTTTGCGCCGAGGTCATAGGCAGCGGTTGTCAAAAGTCTTCCGAAATCCGCCCGGTCAACGGGACAGTTTATTACAAGGGTCTGGCCTTTTTGGAGGTTGATTCCGACCCCGACGATAAGTCTTGCATATTGCCAAAGCATTTTCTGGTTCATATAAATTTCCTCCCTTAAAAAAGCGGCGGGAGCAAGCCCCCGCCTTTTTATTTTGTGTTAACGCTGCTTCGCAGCTACACCTCATCCGTCAGCCAAAGGCTGACACCTTCCCATCAAGGGGAAGGCATTTTTATTTTGCAACAAAGTTTACGAGTTTTCCGGGAACGCAGATTTCTTTGAGAATGGTTTTTCCTTCAAGTTCTGCGGCGGCGGCTTCTTTTGCTGCGGCGATGCAGGTATCTTTATCTGCGTCTGCGGCAACGTTCATTCTTGCTTTGATTTTTCCGCAGATCTGAACTACCATTTCGATGGTTGCGTCAACGCATTTTGCTTCATCATAAGCGGGCCAATCCTGTTTGCAGAGGAGTTCGGAATGGCCGAGAACTTCCCAGAGCTCTTCGGTGATATGGGGTGCAAAGGGATTGAGAAGAGTGAGGAAGAGTTCATATTCATCTTTGGTGATGCTTCCGGTTGCGGTGATATCGTTGATAAGGCTCATCATTGCGGCGATTGCGGTGTTTGCCTTAAGGTTATCGATATCTTCGCCGACCTTTTTGATGGTCTTATGGAAGTTGCTTTCGAGTTCGGAGCGGATTCCTTCGCCGGACATAATATCCTGGAGAGCCCAGACTCTGTCGAGGAAACGTTTGCAGCCTTTGATGGAGTTGGTGTTCCAGGGAGCTGCTTTTTCGAAGTCGCCGATGAACATTTCATAAAGGCGGAGGGTATCTGCGCCGTAATCACGGATTACGGCATCCGGGTTAACGACGTTTCCGCGGGATTTGGACATTTTTTCGTTGTTTTCGCCGAGGATCATTCCGTGGCTGGTACGTTTGGAATAGGGTTCCTTGGTGGAAACCGCGCTGATGTCATAGAGGAATTTATGCCAGAAGCGGCTGTAGAGAAGGTGGAGGGTGGTGTGTTCCATACCGGCGTTATACCAATCTACGGGCAACCAGTAATCAAGAGCTTCCTTGGAAGCGATTCCGGTGTCGCAGGTCGGGTCGCAATAGCGGAGGAAATACCAGGAGGACCCTGCCCACTGGGGCATGGTATCGGTTTCACGGTGTGCGTGTCCGCCGCAGCAGGGACAGGTGGTTTCGACCCAATCGGGCATAGTGGAAAGAGGGCTTTCACCGGTATCGGTGGGTTCGTAAGATTCAACTTCCGGAAGGAGAAGAGGAAGCTGATCTTCCGGAACAGGCTGCCAGCCGCATTTTTCGCAGTAGATCATCGGGATAGGTTCGCCCCAATATCTCTGACGGCTGAATACCCAGTCGCGGAGTTTATAGTTTACTTTTGCGTGGCCGATGCCTTCTTTTTCAAGGTGTTCGATCATGGCTTTTTTGGCTTCTTCAACGGTCATTCCGTCTTCAAAGCCGGAGTTTACCATAATGCCTTCGCCACAGTCGGTATATGCTTCTTCCTCAACGTTGCCGCCTTTGACGACTTCGATTATCGGAAGTCCGAATTTTTTGGCAAATTCCCAGTCGCGGGTATCGTGTGCCGGAACAGCCATGATAGCGCCGGTTCCGTAGGAAGTGAGAACGTAGTCGGAAATGAAAATCGGAATTTCTTTTCCGTTAACGGGGTTGATGCCTTTAACGCCTTTGAGCATTACGCCGGTTTTGTCTTTTGCAAGTTCGGTACGCTCGAAGTCGGATTTTTTAGCGGCTTCTGCCTGATATGCTCTGACTTCGTCGATGTTTTCGAGTTTATCCGCGCATTTTTCGATATATGCGTGTTCGGGGCTCATTACCATATAGG
>JAZQBJ010000093.1:0-9060 GCA_045545715.1 Oscillospiraceae bacterium | reverse complement strand
CATTCTATTCCTATTTGAGATAATTTTTCTACAGTTTCTTCAACGTTCTCAACATGAAAGGCTAAATGTCTTAGGCCACATGCTTCAGGATATGAAACTCTTTTTGGCGAATTCGATATGATAAATAATTCTAACTCAATGTTTCCTTCCATTGCCAAATCTATTTTCCAATCGTTACGCTCCTCGCGATAATTTTCACGGATAACAGAGAGTCCCAACTTGTTAACATAAAAATCTTTTGATAACTGATAATCAGAACCGATAATTGCCACATGATGTATTTTTGATAATTTCATATATTTCCTCCGCACAACTTCAAGTTTGTCTAACTGATTATATCATAGTATCGAAAAATAGCAAAATAAAAAACCGACCATTCAGATACTTATCGTATCAAAATGATCGGTCTTATTTGGTGGAGGCGGCCCGTTACTGCCAAATAATACGGAAAATCCATATAGATAGTGTGCTCAAAATGAGCACGGTGTCCAATGTCCCTTCATCGGCTTGGTGTAACTGGTTTTGTGGTTGACGAGGAAAAGGGAGGTTACCGGCTTTTTAAGTCTTTAGTACAAAATCACGAAGGCTTTTATTCACTTGCTTTGAAGTTGTAAACCGGCTTTATCCTTTCAATGATTTCTGCAGTCGGCTCGATTTGTTCAATTATTTCATCGATGTTTTTATACGCCATAGGCGCTTCGTCAAGAGTTGCAGTCCCGACACAGGTGGTGAAAATTCCTTCCATTTCGTTTCTGTATTCATCAAGAGAAAGGCTTTCAAAGGCCTTTTTTCTGCTCATAAGTCTCCCCGCTCCGTGGGGCGCGGAAAAGTTCCATTCCGGGTTGCCCTTTCCGATGCAGATAAGGCTTCCGTCGCGCATATTTATGGGAATAAGAAGTTTTTCGCCAAGCCTTGCGGAAACGGAACCTTTGCGAAGAATCATGGAATCCGTATCAATATAGTTGTGAATTGTGGTGAAGCGTTCCGCTTCGGTTAAACCCATTCCGTTTATGATAACTTCCGTCATGGCTTTGCGGTTGAGCATTGCGAACTTCTGGATGATTTTCATATCGTGGATGTAATCATCAAAAAGCTTTCCCGAAACATAGGCAAGGTCCTTCGGAATCGCGGTCAGCGTCTCTTTTTGTGCCTTCAGCTTTTCAACGGTTTTCTGTATCTCGGTGAATCTTCCTTCCGCTTTAAGTCGTTCAATAGTTTCCGCAATCTGATAATCCGCGTTTCCGCAAAGGGCTTTGTAACCCTCTTCCTGATAATATTTTGCGACTTCGTTTCCGATATGGCGGCTGCCGGAATGAACTACAATGAAAAGATCGCCGTTTTCACCTTTATCGATTTCGATAAAGTGGTTTCCGCCGCCGAGAGTGCCGATGCTTCTTTTCGCTCTTTCAATGTTGACGTGTTTTGCGCAGCGCAGTTCACTAAGGTCGATTTCGCAGTTATATGGATGCGGCTCTTCGCGGATATCCATTCCGCATGGAATCTCTCTTCGGATAAGATTATCCAGTTTTTCAAAATCGATATCTTTTTCGGCAATACGTACCGTTTCCATTCCGCATCCGATATCAACTCCAACCATTCCCGGAACGACCTTATCGGTGATGGTCATTGTGGTGCCGATAGTGCAGCCTTTGCCGGCATGAACGTCCGGCATTATCCTAATCTTGGAGTCCGCAAACTCTTCTCTGTCACAGACCGCTTTTATCTGCTCCGCCGCAAATTCTTCAAGTTCCGGCGTATAGCAAATGGCTTTGTTATACTTTCCGTTTATTTCTATCATAATTATACTCTCCTTAGTTAAAAATCCGCGGCAATCGCCGGGGAAAGACGAAAACCGCGGATTTTAAACAAGAGTTATTATGCCGCGATTTTCGCGTAGCGTTCGCTTCCGATGACCTCCATCATGAAATGGTAAGGATCAAGGTCGCCCTCCATAACCATGGAGAAAAGCCTTGGGGTACAGCCGCTTACCAGCGCAACGCCTTGTTCGTTCATGGTTACCGGCTGCTGGCGGTTTCTGCTCTGAACGTTCCAGAAAACCACCTTCGGAAGTTTATATCCATGGGAAGCAAAAAGTTTTTTCGCGTATTCAAAATTGGTGATTTCCGCATCGTCCGCACACCAATCGAATTCCATGTCGGAAACGATATAGATAGTTTCCGGAAGTTCCCTTTGCGGAAGGCTGTATTTCACCGCGGTGTTAAGAATAAGTTCAAAGACCTTCTGGATATTGGTATTCGCGACCTCGTTATAGCTCAGGCAATAGCGAAGTTTTTCAAGAATATCCTTGCCCTTGATTTCCACAAGGCGAGGATTTTTGGAAAAGGTGATGAAGTGGTTTTTGAATTTGCCTTTGTTCCTTTCGGCAAAATACATTCCGAGGGAAACGGCAATTTCGATGGGCTTCGGTTCACCATAGCCGTACATGGAACCGGAACCGTCCACCACGACGATGGAGTTTTCATCACCTGTGAAATCCTCAAGGGAATTCCAGGTTGCGTCGATGAATTTAAGTTCCTCTGCGGAAACTTTGTTTCCAAAGAACGGATGGATGATTTCATAGGGAAGAAGCGCGGAGGTTTTGAGCTTTGCTTCGCCCTTCTGAACTTTTCCGATAAATTCGCTGTAGCGCTCTCCGTCGTTTCTGCCGAAAGCTTTGCGGTATTTGAAAAGCGCCCGGGAAGGCTGTTTTTCGTAATCGAAGGTGTAATCCTTCTCCCGAAGGTTGTTTTCGATGATTTTTATGTAATTTCTGAGTTTAACAAGGGTTTTACGGTATTCGCAATCATTCATTTCGAGAAATTTTGCAATTTTCTTCGCCGCAAGAACGGTTTCTTTTGCGGAAGCATTAACGGAAGGAAGCCATTTTGCAAGAAGGGAAACTTCCTTTTTGCTGTTCATTGCGGCAATATCATCTTCCAGCTGATTTTTGATGAGCTCCATTGCGTCCTTTTCGCAAGGGGTTCCGAAAAGGATAAGAAGGTCATCAAAACGGCCGAATTCGGCGATATATCCGATATTTTTCCTTACGGAATCGGCTTCGTTTTCCGCAAGCCATTTGAGAATTGTGCGGAAAACTTTTCGCTCACCAAGTCCGCCGCGGATATCCCTTGCGAAGAAGAGGATCTTCATGGCGTTATCCGGATTTTCCGCAAAAGCTCTCATAAATCTTGCGGTAACTTCCTCATCGGAAGAAGAACGGAGCGCTCCGACAGTTGCAAAAAGGTCAAGGCATTCGGAATTGGCGCTGAGGTTGGTCAAAGCGCCGTTTTCGGTATATGTTTTGTTGGCTTCTTTTTTAAGAAATTCAAGCATGAAAAAATCCCTCCTTCGGGACGTTATGTCAAAAAGTTTCGGTTTTAATGGACAAGACACGTCTTCTTAAAAGCTCTGTAATGTCGGTAGTAGAAAAAATTGCTGTCCGTGTCTTAAGGTGTATGCAAAGCGGGTACTATGTTTCCCGTTTGCATTCTATCCTTTCCGCAAATCTTCTCCGGCGCCGGATTTGCCTTTTCGGCAGTTATGAGTGCCCGATTTTTCAGGGCAATGCTCTTGGCGCCTTTGAAGAAAAGCGGAATGATAAACTTTTTTAAAAACAAAGCACGTTTTTTAAAAATCATTCCTGAAAAAGCGGAACGTGATCACGAAATGTGTCTGAATAAATCGCTGTCCGTGCTTTTATTCAAGGTGCTGAAAATGCAGAGCTCCATCCCTGCGACGTTTTTTCTGGCGTAACCCATGTGGAGGACCTTTTCTTTGCTGTAAGCACCTTTTTTTACCGAAAGGCGCCGTGAAGGCCGGGGTGCAATTTTTTGCAAAGCCGCGTATCCTTTCAGAAGGGCGCCTTATCGTCTTAATAAAACAAGGCACGTTTTTAAGGCGGGAATCGAACCCGCGACACGGGGATTTTCAGTCCCCTGCTATACCAACTTAGCTACAAAAATCTTTGCTGTGCGTGCCTTTTTCTGCCAACAGCAATGTTGGGCTACTGTTGCCCAAGACTGTTATATAGCAGACTTTTTCAAGATGCGGTTTCAGAGCTTTACCTCCGGGAAGTCAAATGCTTTTTCCGGCATTCGTTGAATCTTTCTGTTTACTGTCTGCATCTTTAAAACTAAAAAAACAAGGCACTCGTCTAAAAAGAATTGTTTGCTTTTCAGCAACCAAAGCTGATAAGGTTCAGAAAATCAGATTTCCTAGCCTATTCATAGTGACTTTATATAGCTGTAAGTGCCTTTAAATTTTCAAGACGCTTTTTCATATTGCATGCGGGATTCGAACCCGCCCAAAGCCGGATATGATTCCGGGTGTTCCCCATCGGAACTAACGCATGGAAAACATTTTGCTGGAAGCGTCTTTTTTTACAAAGCACGATTTTAAGAATACCGGATTTCGAGACCGACTCTTCAGAAAATTGCTGTTTGTGCTTTTGTGATTACATCATAGCGCAAATTGGAAAATTTATCTTGGAAAAAAAGTTGCGAACTCATTTCTGAGTCCGCAGCTTTTCCTGTTTTTCTATTCTGTTTTTGATTTGTTCAATCAAATTCTGCGGCGAAAGCACCTTTATCATCGGTCCGAAGGAAAGGATACGGATGAGCATTTCCGTTTCGTCCTCCGTTTCATAAAGGAGTTTCACCCGGTATTTTTTATCCCCGATTTTTTCCGTTTCCTTTTCAAGATGGGAAAAATGGAGCATTACCCTTTCAAGGGCATTGCGTTCATCAAAAAGTTCAAAAATGATTTCTTTTTTGATCGGCGCTTTTGGGTGGAATTCTTCCGGGGAATATTTCTCCATAAGCTCGCATTTCGTTATCCTTGCCATGTTTATAATGAAAGAATAGCGGTCGCCGGAAGCGATTATCCGGAATTTGTCGTCTTTAGAGGAATATTCAAGGCTGTAAACAACACAGTTGCGCTTCTGGTCTGTGCCCCGATGACCGGTGAATTCGATATATACTTTTCTGTGCTCACGCATAGCTTTGAGTACGGTTTTGAAATTTTTTATGTATTCCGGGTCTTCAAAGGGGTCGCCGTTGCTGTAACGGTCAAAATATACGAAGGAATCCGCCGGATAAAGCGGCTCGATATCCTCAAGACCTTCCGCCGGAACATCAAAAAGCTTTATTCTCGGATCAGAAAGAAGGCTTTTCAGCCAGCGTTTTTCAAGGAGCGTAAGCGGTCTTTCGGGCGCGTGCTCAATTGGAGTGCTCAAATCTTTGTTGAGAAACGGCCAGTTTTCATCTTTGAGCATCTGTGGAATAACAAGGCTGCTTTCCGCAAAAGCATTATCGCGTACTATGACATAAAGTTCCTTTTCGGTGAGTTTTCCGCTCTGTGCAGACTTTATTATCTCACTTACGGCGGCGAAGTATTTTCCGTAAATTTCGTTAAATAACATCTTCGTCACCTCCGTAAAGCGCCTTCATAGCTTCAAAGTCCTCAAAAATCTGTCTTTCAATGGCCTTGTTACTGCAATGAAGGCTTTCTATCCTTCCGGTGAAGGTGCGTATCCAGGGAATCATCTCGCCCGCATCGAAAACATCCGCGGTAAACTTAACCCGGTTAACGTCAAGCCTTTCGACCTTTCCGCAGCGTTTTTCTCTTTCAAGCCGGCGGACTATGTGTTCTTCTCCCTTTTCAAGATGGATGACCATTTCAAGATGATCCATGGAAAAAGGTTCGCCGACGGAAACTCCCCAGACATTTTCCCGAAGTTTTTCACAGTAACCCAAATATTTTTCGTAGTGTTTTTCCATTGCGCCGGGTTTTACGGAATGAATCATATCAAGACGTATGAACATGGGCTGGCGGTAAGAATAGTGGTAGCAAAGAAGATACTGCCTTCCGTTTTGTGTGCTGATGAAAATTTTCATTGGAAAAACGTTGTGAACGTGGATAATGTTGTTGTTGCGTTTGCTTGTTATGGCAACTTCGGCGCAGCGTCGTTCACTCATGGCAATAAGAATGTCGCAGAGGATATCGCTGTCCAGCGCGTTGAGGATATAGTGGTGCTTGAAGCGGAAACAGATTTTGCTTTCCGGCTTTTCCGGAAGAAAAGTTCCTATAACGCCGATCGGATCTTCTTCAGTATAAAAAGCAAGGGCTTCAGCCCAATTTTTCAAATCAACACTGTCTTCCGAAAGACAGAATACGTTTTCCTTGCCGCGCTTTTCTGTTTTTATAAGACCAAGTTCCGTATATTCCTTCAGCTTTTTGCGCACAGTGGAAACGTCGAATTCCTCGGCGTTTTCAAATTCCGAAAGATATTTTTCCGAAATTCCGTCAACAATTTCCTGAACGGAAAGGCTTTTCCTGCCGGAAAGCAGATCAAGAATATAGAAATAGAGCGTAATGCTTCCATCGGTGAAGCTTTTTGCCCGAAAAGCGTTATAAAGGGGATTCTGTTCGGCGGATCGGCTGTCCACAGAGATGAAAACGTTCTTGCCTTCGGCGGTGGTGCGGAAACTCATATAATCTCCGAGCCAGCTTTCGATTCTGCGGCGCTCGTTATCATAGCTTCTTGCGCTTTTGGAATCATATTCGCTTCGGCTTTTGAAACCGTAAACGTAAAACTGGCGCATATAGTCCCGGATTCGTTCAAAATTCTTCACAAGTTCGCTGTATGGCATAAAAATCCCCCTTTCCTTATATTTATACCTTTATTAAATCACTAATGGGGATTTTGTCAAGGGAATATGGTAGATCGCGAGGCTTGTTGGTGCTGTTTTGGGCGATATAACAAATATAAAAACAGTCGCTCTCATATAACAATTTTGTTAAAGAGACTGCTGAATTATGCCAGCAACGTTAATATATAGAAGACCCATTTTATTCAAAATAATTTTAATGATATCGACCATTCAGAACCCTCTGTATTTTAACAATACAGATGATTTTGTACACATTTTTGTTCTCTCCGCAGCCCACCAAACTTTTCTCTTGACAAGGGTTTTTGCCGCGTTCCACAAAGTAAAAAACGGCTTAAACAAGCCGTTTTAACGCATTACAAACAAATAAGCCACCTAATCTCCAAATGTTGGTCAGGTGGCTTATTCTGTAATTTTTCACGCTATGTGAAACTCTGTGGTGGAGCAGTTATCTGCAAAGATGAACACTCCCCAAAATCGCAGTTTTCCGCGGCAAATGCCGCTTCAATATCATCAAACGGTATATTCTCTATGTTTAATGGTTTTTTGCTGGCATTTATAATCAATGTAAAATATCCATCATACAAATAAATCGAGTGAACAAATATATTGATAATCGCCCTGCGCTTGTTTAAATCGTTTAGAGGCATTTCACAAATATAATCAAGAAAAGCCAGAATTTGTGCTTCAGACAGACAAACTTTTTTATTGTTTTCAATGGCAAGCTGTTCCTCTAATTCTGCTTTTTCTGCCTGACGTTTATGAAGACGTTCTGTCAGCATTTCAACTGCTTGTCCTTTTTCAATTCCTTTCCAAAGATTCTCAATTGCTAAATCAACTTCTTTTAGAGCATTTTTGATTTCTTTTACGGAAATATTATCTGGATTTTTGCTGCATTCTTCTGCAATTTTCTTGGCTATATACTGAATTTTATCCTCCGTAAGTATTTTAAGGCACTCTTTTACTATTCGATCTTCAATATATTCTTTTTTAATTATTTTCTTATCACATTGTTTTTTGCGTGCTTTCCTACACATATAATAATGATATTGCTTTCCGGATTTTCCGGTACCACCGTATCCCACCATCATTTCTTTACAGTATCCGCAAAAGAGTTTTGTCGTCAGAAGATATTCGTTTTCTCCTCTTGTGCGAGCAGGTACGGATTTGTTTTTCTTCAGAATATCCTGAACTTTATAAAATAAATCATCGTCCACTATTCTTGGCATTCCCCCCGGAGTTTCCATATCTTTATACATATAAACTCCTATATAACGCTTATTTTCAAGTAAATGACTCAGACTATTGTATGTAAATACATTCCCAAGTGAAGTTTTAATTTTTCTTTGCTGCAAATCCTTTACTATCTCGGCCTTTGTTTCTCCTCTTGCGTAACGTTCAAATATTTCGCGAACGATTTTTGCTTCTTCTTCGTCGACGGAAAAGGTTCTGTCTTTATTAACTTTAAAGCCAAGCCCCGGATTGCTTCCGTTAGATAAACATTTTTCGGCATTAATCAGCATGCCTCTGTGTATCTTCTGTGCAAGTTCTGCAGAATAATATTCTGCCATACTTTCAAGAACGCCTTCTATCAAAATTCCTGAAGCGTCATCGGTGATATTCTCCCTTGCTGAAAGAACGCGCACACCGTTTTTCTTTAATCTTGCTTTATATATTGCGCTGTCATAACGGTTGCGGGCAAAGCGGTCAAGCTGATAAACAAGTACACCCTGAAAAGTATGTTTTTCACTGTCAGCAATCATTTTCTGAAAATCTGTACGGGTATCAAACTTTCCGCTTTGAGCACGGTCTATATATTCCCCGACAACCGTATATCCCATCCTTTCAGCGTAGGCATAACATTCTTTCAGCTGGCCTTCTATTGATTGTTCCGTCTGGCTGTGGCTCGAAAATCTGGCATAAATTACAACATTCATGTATTTGACCTCCTTTTTATACCTTGTAATATTTTACCGAAAGTTTTTTCTTTTGGCGAATGTGTGGATTGTATTTGGTGACATATAAAAACAACCCGTATTCAAATGAATACTGATTATCATTTATGATTTTATTTTTGATGTAAAAAAACAATTGTATTTATTAAACCAAAAAGATATAATATTTATAGATAAATTTTCAAAAACACAATATATTCGTTTTGAGTAGGAGTGAACAAAATCAATAAAGATTTAACTACTTCACAAATTGATCGTCAAAACATATTAAACAATGAATTAGCCATAATGGAAATTCAAAAAACATCAAATATTGATTGTGTTTTTTTTGAAGATAGACTTTATTTGACAAAAGAAATGGTAGCTGATTTTTTTGACGTAGATTTAAGAACTATCGAACGTTATATTTCTGCATTTTCGGATGAATTAAAAGGAAA
>JAZQBJ010000092.1:0-29857 GCA_045545715.1 Oscillospiraceae bacterium | reverse complement strand
ACCTCTGTCGCCGACCTGACCGCCCATTTCTGCATAGAAAGGAGTGGAGTCGAGGATGATGACGGCTTCGTCGCCTTCTTCAAGTTCGGAAACAAGCTCACCGTCCTTGAGGATTGCAAGAACTTCGGAAGCGGAATCCATTCTGTTATAGCCGACGAATTTGGTTTTTACGTCGCCGAGGGAAGCAAGGCTGTCTTCGACCCAGGAAACGCCGTTTGCGGAAGCTCTTGCGTCGCGTGCGCGTTTTTTCTGGTCATTCATAAGAACGGTGAAGCCTTCAACGTCAACGGTGATGTTTTTGTCTTCAAGAATATCCTGAGTAAGGTCAAGCGGGAAGCCATAGGTGTCGTAAAGCTTGAATGCTACGTCGCCGGGAAGAACGGTTTCGCCTTTTTCTTCAAGCTGTGCAACGTAATCGTTGAGAAGTTCGAAGCCCTGGTCGATGGTGCGGCAGAATCTTTCCTCTTCGGAAAGGATAACTTTTTTGATATAGTCAGCATGTTCGGCAAGTTCCGGATAAGCAACGCGGTTTTCTTCGATAACGGTGTCAACTACTTTGTAGATGAAGGGTTCGTTGATTCCGAGAAGTCTGCCGTGACGTGCGGCTCTTCTGAGAAGGCGTTTGAGAACGTATCCGCGGCCTTCGTTTGCGGGCATAACGCCGTCGCTGATGATAAAGGTGGTGGAACGGACGTGGTCGGTGATTACACGGAGAGAAACGTCTTTAACCGGGTCATCGTGATATTTGATGCCTGCGATCTCGCCGATTTTTTTCATGATGTTCTGAACGGTGTCAACTTCGAAAAGGTTGTCAACGCCCTGCATTACGCATGCAAGTCTTTCAAGACCCATACCGGTGTCGATGTTCGGGTGTTCCATTCTTTCATAGTTGCCTTCGCCGTCGGAATCGAACTGGGAGAAAACAAGGTTCCATACTTCGATGAAACGGTCGCATTCACAGCCAACGGTGCAGTCGGGGCTTCCGCAGCCATGTTCAACGCCGCGGTCAAAATAAATTTCGGAGCAGGGACCGCAGGGGCCGGAACCGATTTCCCAGAAGTTATCCTCTTTTGCGAAACGGAAAATGCGGGCTTCGGAAAGTCCGATCACGTTGTGCCAGATGTCATAAGCTTCGTCGTCGTCCTGGTAAACGGTGACATAAAGTTTTTCTTTGGGAAGTTTGATGACTTCGGTGAAATATTCCCAGGCCCACGGAATAACTTCTTTTTTGAAGTAGTTTCCGAAGGAGAAGTTGCCGAGCATCTCGAAATAAGTTCCGTGACGGTCGTCCTTACCGACGTTGTCGATATCGGGGGTACGGATGCATTTCTGGCAGGTGGTTACTCTGTGGCAAGGGGGTTCTTCCTGTCCAAGGAACCATTTTTTCATCGGTGCCATACCGGAGTTGATGAGAAGAAGGCTCTTATCATCTTTGGGGAGAAGGGGAAAGCTGGGAAGTCTTTTGTGACCTTTGCTTTCAAAAAAGCTGAGGAAGCTTTCGCGGATGTCATTTACGCCCATCCATTCCATTGGTATATCATTCCTTTCAATTAAGTAACTGATTTGATAGGGAGAAATTCCACAGAAAATAAAAAAAGCCTCCATCCCTGCCATTTCAACAATAATGACAAAAGGGACGAAGACATCTCCGTGGTACCACCCAGTTTGCCGCAAAACGCGGCCGCTTTTAAAAACCTTTGTAACGCAAGGCAAACGCCGAAATCTCTTTCGGAAGCTCCGGGGCGGCCTTCAAAACCGTTTGCAAACCTTTCTTTCAGCAAAACGAAAGGCTCTCTGTGTTGCACGTTTTCTGATTATTCCCATCAAAGCTTATTTTATAATATTAAATTATAACAGATTAATTATAACGGCAACAAAAGCCTTTGTCAAGCAGATTAATTTTAAAAACAAAAAGACCGAAACAACGAAAGCTGTTTCGGTCTTTTATGGTGCGCTGCAAGGGACTCGAACCCCTGGCCTACTGATTCGTAGTCAGTCACTCTATCCAACTGAGCTAGCAACGCAAGGATGCGGTTTTTCGCCGCATTTGATATGATATCATATAAAATATGTTCTGTCAAGAAGAATTTTGATTTTTTTTGGAAAATTATCAGAAAAGGTTTCTTCTGAATTTGTTCCAGCGGCGTTTCGCAAAAATAACCGAAACCGCCGCAACAGCTGAAAGTATAAGCCAGAGAGTCATTACAATTCCCCAGCCGGCTGTATCAACAAGCGCACCGGTTATCCAGCTGAGCACTGCGGTGCTCAGATAGGAAACGGCGTTCAGCGTTCCTGTGATCATCGAAACTTTTCCGACATTGTGGAAATACATCGGGATCGTTCCGACTATGAACATGTTCTGACCAAGGGAACAGGCATAGGTGACTGCAAGGGCAATAATGGAAACAACAATGGAAAATCTTCCGAAAAGAGCAAGCATGGAAAGCGCCGCGGAGGAGATCACGAAAAGAATGAAAAGGGAAGAAAGTTCGTCCCTTGTTTTTGCCAAAAGTCTGTTGGCGATATAAGGTCCGAAAAGTCCGAAAACAGGAAGAAGCGTTCCGGTAAGGATGGAAACAACCGAATTCATCTCGAACATATCGCTTATAAAAGTCGGTACCCAAGTGGACATACAGTCTTTGAGGATTCCCTGAACTCCGGAAGCAACAGCAAGGGTCATAAGTCCGGAAACAGCAAGAAGTTTTATAAAATTGTTCGGAATCTCATCATGGGGGACCGCTTCGCCGCTTTCATCATCAATACGTATAGGAGCTTCTTCGATAATTCCGTTTTTCTCGGTATCCTTTTCGATTTTGGTGGTGACAATTATCCAGGTTATTGCTGCCGCAAGAGTGCAGACAGAACCGCAGATAAAAGATGCCTGCCAACCATTGGAACTTATGAGCAAAGCGGAAAGAATGTATGCAAAAAGCGTTCCGCCTGCCATGGTTGTGGCAAGTGCGGTACAGGCTTTCTGCCGCCTTGAAGTCTGAACTCTGTCCGAAACAATCCTGCATATCGGAGCCCAGAGAAGTGCCTGGGAAAGTCCGTTTGCGCTCCAAAGAACGGTCATCAAAGCTACCGGCGGGCCAAAACTTATGGCAAGGTTGATAAGCGAAGAACAGGTAAGACCCGTAAAAACAAGATAACGGGGAGAAACCTTGTCCCCAAGCCATCCGCTTAAAAACTGGCCAAGGCCGTAACAGATAAAAAATCCGGTTGTAACGGCGCCGGCTTCGGATTTAAGCAAAACGCCGGAGTTTGTCATTTCCGCCATGGAAGCGGAAAAATTAAGCCTTCCGATATAGGAAAAACTGTATGCCATCCAGCAAACGGCAACAAAAACCGCAGTAATGCGGCTACTGTTGATTTTTTTCTTCATGTTTCGATAATAACCGCCTTTCTGCACAAAATAATCTTCGATTGTTGAAACTAATTATACCACTTTTTTGATGTTTTTACAATATTGAGTATGTGACTGAAGAAAAACATTGTTTTTGCAATTTTACACAAAAACAAAAAGCAAAAATGTGCATTTGATACTAAACTTGTTATTCTTATGACACTTGACTTATTTTAATATTGTGATAGAATATTGTTTGATTGGTCTTGATAGGATGGCGTTCCCAATGTGCAAAAACGAAAAATCAATTGAATCCATGGCGGAAGATATCCGTCGGGGAGATTATAACGATTTCGGAAAACTTTTGCATCTTTGCGCCTATATCCCGAAAGAAACTTTCCAAAAAGCCGAAAAACTCGGCTATGAAAAGGAAGATATCCTTCAGGAATCCGTTCTGGCCTTTCTTCATGCGCTCCATTCCTATGATGGGGAAAAAGGCGCAGGGTTCCGGACTTTTGCTTCGGTTTGCATAAAAAATCACATCGCTTCAATTTTAAGAAGCGGTCAAAGGCCGAAAAACTCCGCAATGGTCGATTATGTCCCGATAGATGATATAGACCTTGCGTCAAAAAGCGAACCGGAAACCGACTGGATCGAAAAAGAAACCTTTTTTAATATAAAAAAGCGGATTTCGGAACTTCTCTCTGGTTTTGAAATGGAAGTTCTCCGGCTTTATCTCGGTGGTTTTTCATATAAAACCATTGCCGAAAAACTTTCAAAATCCGAAAAATCCGTCGGAAACGCTCTTTCGCGTGTCCGAAAAAAACTCCGGGCAGAAATTTCTCCGGAAGATTAATTATTTTGGTATGCGGCCTTCGGGCTGGATATACGAATGCTCCGTGGCACCGGCAATGTATCTTACTAAGCGATTGTGGTAAACCAAGGGCAAATACATTTATTCAAAAGAAGAGGTAAAAACAATGTACGAAGACAAAACCTTAGTGTGCAAAGAATGCGGAAAAGAATTTACCTTTACCGCAGGTGAACAGGAATTCTATGCAGAACGCGGATTTGTAAATGAACCCCAGCGCTGCAAAGAATGCCGTGATGCACGCAAGAACAAAATCAAAACCCAGAAGGAAATGTACACCACCACTTGTGCAGCCTGCGGATGCGAAGCAAAAGTTCCCTTCAAACCCAGAGAAGACCGCCCTGTTTATTGCAGCGAATGCTTCGCAAAAATGAAAAACGAAGAATAATTTCTGATATTTTTCAGTTGAATAAAACCCCCGGTTTTTGGCCGGGGGTTTTTATTTTTATTCAATATATTCAAGTTTTGAAAAATCTATTCCGGAAGCAAAGGTTGCGGTGCTGTAAGCAAAAAGAACCTGGTCATAATCCGAAACATAAACGGAAGAAAGATTTTTTTCGGAAACCTCGCCAAGATCGATAAAAGTGACTTTTCCGTAATTTGAAATAAGGAAGGGAAGCCAGCTTTTGGCGCTTTCGTCACCGAAAATAAGGATGGAATTGTTTTCTCCTTCGGTTTCAAGGCGGGTTATTTCAATCTTCGGCGAAAGTCCGCCGAAAATCATATCAGTCTTATCTTCAAAAGAATCCTCAAGATATATAAATACGTTTTGTGAAACGCGGTTTTTTCCGTTGGAATCATAATGATTTATGATATAGTGGGAATTTTTGCCGGTATATTCATAGAGCGAAACAAAATCCGAAGAACAGTAAGGCCTGAAAAAATCCGTTGCAAGGCTTCCGTAAAAACCGTGGGCAACATAGGCAACAGAAAAAGAATCAAGGGTATGTTGTTCTATCCCGAGCCTGTTGCAAAGTTCGCCGTAAATATAAAATCCACCGAGAGAAGTGGGAAGGTCTTCAGTGTGATAATAAATATATTCGTCCCGGTGATCGTAAAGGGTCTGATAAATGTCAGTTGTGCGGACGTTGCCCTCAAATTCCGAATACATTCGTGTGATCATATTTCGCTGGTTAAAAATGTCCTCAACGGCAAAATATTCGATTTCCTGCTGAAGAATTGCCGAAGCGGTGGGAACAAGCATAAAATACGGCTTTATCTGATGTTTTTCGGCAAATCCGAAAATATAGTTTTTCGCTGCGGAAAAATCACGGGAAGTAGGGGAATCTATATCGCGGAGAAGACTTCCTTCGTTTCCGATATAAATGTTTCCGAAATGCCGAACTCCGGAAAGATATCTGATGCCGTCCATAAGGTCAAAAAGTTTTTCACGGAAGGGAACGCTTTCGGAAACTGCGTTCTCAACCTTTTCAATAAAAGTTCCTTCGGAAGGCAAGGATTTTGCCGAGATCATATTTATGAGCACGGCGGTGCTCAAGCTTAGCACCATAATAATTATGGCAGCCGCGGCAAATTTTTTCATCGGCAAAACCTCCTTTCAAAAAAACATGTCATATAAGTTCCGCTGTTATAAGAACGAGAAGAACGGCGCTTTCCAAAACAGAAAAAACGCTGTAAACAAACGGAAATTTCTTGCTGAGAAAACGTATGAACATGCTGAATGCGCTTATCATAAAGAACGCGCCGACAAAAAGAACAAGCATGTTCTGCGAAACAATATAGGAAACCGAATCGGTAATCATCGAAGCATCTATTCCGAACATGGCTTTATAGGATTCCGTGATAAATCCGAGATCCGAACCGGAAAAAATGACCATGGAGAACATTGTTACCGCAAAAGTATAGATTCTTGCGAAAATATGCGGGATCTGAAGAAGAAATTTTTTAAGAAAAAGTTCTTCAAGTATGATAAACGCTGCGATATAAAGTCCCCAGAAAATAAAATTCATTTCAATTCCGAACCATATTCCGCAAAGCATCGAAATAAGAACGGTGTTGACTATAAACTGCGGGCGGGAATTTTTATCGTTGCGCAAAACGTCATAAATATAGTGGCGGAAAAAACCGGTAACGGTCATGTTGAAACGATCAAGAAAATCCGAAACCGATGGGCTTTGGAACGGAAAATAAAAGTTTTTCGGAAGTTCCATACCAAAACATCTTCCAAGTCCTCTTGCAATGTCGCAATATCCCGAAAGATCAAAGAATATCATCATTGAGAAAACGATCATATCAAGCCATGCTCCGATAACCGAAATTTCTTCGGTGTTAGCAGCAAGGAGCTTTTCATGAAGCAAAGTCAGCGGCTGGGCAAGAACAACGTATTTTGCAAGTCCGCGGATAAAAAGATAAAGACCTGTTCCGGTTTCGGAAAGAGAAAATTTATCCCCGGAGGGAAGACTTTTTATGTTCGATATTCTGATGAGCGGTCCCCTGGCAAGTTTTCCGAAAAAGGCAAGAAAAACCGTAAAATCAAAAACCGAACGGATGGGTTCCGCTTCGCCTTTAAAGATATCTACAAAATATCCTATTGCGGTGAAGGAAATTACCATTGCGGCAAAAGGCGCAAACCCTCCGGAAAGCTGGCTTGTTACCGAAGCAAAAACAATAACTCCCGCGTTGAAAAGAATGGAAGCGGATAAAAGCAGTTTTCTTTTTTTGCTGTTTTCACCAAGCCTGAACATTGCTTCGGAAATTGTGTACTGCAAAAGTATATCTGTAAAAAAGAACAAAAAATTATCCGGTTCAAAAAGTCCGAAAAAGGTAACGGAAACCGCCGCAAGAACGATATTTTTAAACTTTTTCGGTGCAGCGTTGAAAAGAATAAGCGCCGCCGGAAGAAAAAGATATAAAAATGTAAGACTGTTTATCTTCATGGCGGTGCCTCCTCTCAGTTTTCTTTTATTTTTTCAATGGCGGAAAAAAGTTCCGCCTCGGTGGTGATGATAGGAAGAATTTCCGCAAGGGAATTTGCGGAAAGCATCTTCGGAAGAGAAAAATGCTCGCAGAGTTTTCTTCGAAGAACCGAAGAATTTTTTCCGCCGGAAAGTCCCGCCTCATAAAGAAAGGTCTTGCTCAGCGGTTCCATTCTTTCGGAAGTTCCGTTTTCCGGGTCAATCCCTGCTTTTTTGAAAGCATCAAGCAAAATTTCGGTGCTCATGCCCTCCACTCCGATAAGATTTTCCTTTCCGGGTTTGGCCTTGCGTTTTTCTTTCCCGAAAATATCCGGAATAAAAACGTTTTTTATGTTCGCTTTTGGAATTGCCGAAGAAAGATAGTGCCGGAGCCGAAAACCCGCCGAATCCGAATCCGTAAGGATTATTATTCCGTTTTTCTCCGCGATCCTTCGGATAAGGGCAAGCCGGTCTTTGTTGTTATAGATCTGAAAACCGCCAAGTTCTATTATGTTTGCGTCAAAAAGCGGAGAAAGGCGAATTTTGTCATATTTTCCTTCGACAATAATGGTTTCTTTTATTTTAATACGTTTTTGTGAATTTTCCATGAATCCTCCGTCATTTTACGGAAAAAAGTCTTGCAACGGCCTCGTCGAGAATAATATCGCTGTCTATGCCGGTGCTTTTCATCCTTTGTTCCGCGTCAAGAAGAATATCAAGACAGAGCAAAACGGATTCCGAAGAATATCTGCTTTGTGCGGTAAGTGCTCTGTCAATAAGAAACTGTCTGGGTTTCGGATAACTTTTAGGAAAATCCGCCGCAATATCAAATTTTGTTTTTCCGGCGGAACGGGCGACCTTTGCCCGGAACATGTCAATATACATTCCCGAAAGAATGTTGAGAATAAGCGGAGCGGGTTCGCCCATTTCACGAAGTTCCTGAAGAACCGCAAAAGCTCCGGTTCTGTCACTTGCGGAAATTTTTGCGGAAAGGTCAAAAACCTTTGCGTCCGGGGTCGCGCAGGTCATAAGGTCAATGTCGGCTTTTGAAATAATTCCGTTCCCTTTGTATTCGGCAACCTTACGGGCCTCGTTCATCAAAAGTGCAGAATCACTTCCGCAGCGTTCAATCATATAACTGCAAAGATCCCGATGGATGCTGCACTTATATTTTGCACAGGTTTTTTCAATGATTGTGCAAAGTTCGGCCGGGGTGGGTGTTTCACATTTTATAATGCCGCCGCCGGATTTGTCGATGATTTTTTTAAGGGACTCGATCCTGTTTTTCTTTCCGGTTTTGCTTTCAGCTTTTTTGGAATCTTTTTTCGGTTCGGTGTCCGTTGCGGCAAAAAAGAAAACAAGAACAGTGGAACCGCCCATTTCCGAAACTTCGGAAATAAGCTGCTCAAATTTTTTATATTCGTTTTCACCCATGCTTCCAAAGGGAAGATCTTCGCAAACAACACATCTTCTTCCGCCGCCGAAGGTGATTTCAAAAGCGGCGTCCGCAACGGTATCCGCAGAAACGTTTCCGGAAAAACGGTGGTTGTCAAAACCGCTGCCGCCTTCTGTGGTGACAGAAACTATTTTGCTGAGAATGGCGCGTTTTCTCTGGTCGTCGGCTCCGCCGATAAAATAGCAGGGAAGGGGAACGCCGATCCGGAGGTGACGTCTTATTTCTTCCATATCCTTAAAAATCATTTGGCGGCGCCTCCTTTTTTCAGATTTCCTTCATAAGCAAAAAATGTCTGTTCGCCGTTCTTAAGGGTTATGATTTCGCTTGTTCCGCTGTAAAATCCGCCCATTTCGGTAAGAATAAGATAATCACAGCGCAAAAACGGGAATTTTTCAGGAGAAATTCCGTCAAGAACAGTAATATCCGCCCGGCGGAACTTCGGTTCAATATCCATTATATCACATTCTTCAAAAATGTATAGAAGGGTAACGCCGTTTGTTTCAAAACAAAATCCTCCGGGAATAACGGTTATTTCTTCGCTTTGTGAAAGAAAAATCTTTCCTAAAGAAATTTCCCTTGCGTCTTCATAAGCCAAAAGAGCATCCTCGGTGCTCAAAAACGCGGTTTCCGGCAAGGAAGCGGAAACAATCGCGTGCTCGGCAGAACCCGAAACGGCATTTGAACTTATAACTACGTCATAATCCGAACCCGAAAAATCAAGCCTGTATCTGTCGCCGGAGTCAAGACCGTTTGCAATGAGCACGGATTTTTCGCCGGTGGAACAGGAAATCGCAACGCCGTGCTCAAGATCTGTTATTCTGATTTCCGAAACGCCGGAAAAGAAGATATGATCAACCAGAACACCTGCAAGAAGAACAAAAACAGCCATCGCGGCGGAATGTTTAAGGTATGCAAAACTTTTTGAATAAAGCGCAGGGAATGTTATGAGCACAGCAGCACCGATTATCCAGACAAAGAACCAGCGGTCATCAGCTTCGATATACGCGAAGGAAAAACCTGCAAAAAATTCCGCAATTTTCAAAAGCGCGGTGTGACAAAGCATTGCAATAAAAGCTGTTCCTCCGGCAAAAAATCCAAGAAAAGGGAAAAAACCGATAATAATGGTCAAAAGTCCGAAAACAATTGCATATTGAGTAAAAAATCCCGCAAAAAGGTTCGAAAAAGGAGAAACAAGCGAAATTTCTCCGAAAACAAAGGCCGAAATCGGCAAAACCGCAAGAAAAGCTACAGAACTTACGCAAAAAGCTTCAATGAGAAATCCCAAAACGGATTTTTCTTCGGAATGTAAAAATTCCGAAAGCTTATTTTTAAAAGGCGGCGCAAAAATATAAATCGCGCAGCAGCTTGAAACCGACATAAGGAATCCGATGTCACAGGCGGCAAAAGGATCGATCAAAAGAACTGCAACAACCGCAATTCCGAGGTTATCAAGGGATTTTGAACCGGAGAACAAAAGTCTTGAAACATAACCTGAAATAAGCATGAAGCCGGAACGGAGAACAGACATTCCAAGTCCGCCGATAAACATATAAACTCCGGTGACAGCGATAAGTAAAAGATATTTTGTCCGGCGATATTTCTTTTTTCTGAAAATTCTCCGGAATATTTTTTCAAAAAGACCGATGATTATGACCATATGCATTCCCGAAATTGCAAGAATGTGGCTCATTCCGCTTTTGCGGAAGACGTCGGTAATTTCACTTTCAAGTTCGCCCCTGGTTCCGATAAGAAGCTGTTCGGAAAAAGCGGCGTGCCATCCGATAAAATATTTGTAAATTATCGAAGAGATCTTCTCGCGGATAAAATGGATATAATATCTCAGAGAATGATCTTCCCGGCCGGTTATCTCAATGGGAGAATCCTCGTATGCATAAAGCGAAATTCCTCCGGAACGGTTTGTCAGAAAATCTCCGATGCTTTCGTCGGAATAGACCCTGAAAGTTACGTCACAGCTTATTTTATCAAAAGGTTTCGTGGAATTTTCATACCATCCGGAAAGAAGCAGCGTGAGCTTTTGCGGTGCACCTTCAACGCCGATAAAATCGGTTTTAACCTTATAAACCGGGTTTCCTCCGGAAGAATAAACTTCAGTAACAGTTCCGCTTATCGAAGAAGAAATTCCGCCAAGGGATTTTGCAGGATAATATTCCCCCGCAAGATTTGTAAAAACAAGTGAAAAACCAACGAAAGCCGCCGCAAAAAGAAGGACGATATCCCTTGATTTTTTGCCAAAGAAACAAAAACCAACTCCGCCGAAAACAGAAGCTGCCATGAGAATAATTATATAAACCGGTTCAAAAAAGGAGGCGGAAAAAGCTGCGGCAAGCATTATAAAACCGAAAACCGCAATAAAATACGTCATTCAAAAAAACCTCCTTTTTCTTTTTATTATGCCAAAATAATGCGGATTTTTCAATAGCAATAAAATCTGCCGATAACCGAAAAGGCGGGCGGAAAAAATTCCGCCCGCCTTTTCGGTTTGGTTTATGAGGAAATTTTGGGGATAACAAAAATCTTACGCTGCTTTTGCAGTATAGATTGCCGCAACACGCTGTGCTCTTTCACGTCTTGCGCGGCGTTTCATGGCTTCAATGGCTCTGGTGCAGTTGATCGTACCCCAGATTCCAAGGCTTGCAATCGCAAAGGAAATTCCGCCGTAAACAAAAATTTCCGCGTTGGTAAAATTACCAAAATCGCTGGAACCTGCAATTCCGAGAACGGAGATGATTCCTGCTGCTGCCATAACTTTAAAAATAAAATTCAAAACATATGTTCTTTCCATTTTACTGCTTCCTTTCCGGTTTTTTATATGGGGTATGTTCGAAAAATCGAACATCTGTTCTTTGTTTGTGATTTTATTATATCACCCAAAATCCAAAAATCAATAGGTTTTTCAAAAAAAATCGAACAATCGTTCTTGTTGGTGCAAAAATGTCCCAAGATTTAAAAAAAGGCTCCAAAAAGACAAAAAATCGAAACAAAGAGAAGCTTTTTTATTAAGATTTTGTCAAAATTTGGTTAAGTTTTTATTAAAATGTAGTATTATATATTATGTTGAATCTGTGATATTTTGTTTTTCTATAAAAAAAGGAGAAAAAATGGCCAAAAGAAAAAAATGGATAAAGCCGCGCCATAAAATAATCCAGTCGATTGCAAAACTGATTATTGCGCCGATCTGTAAATGGAAATACGGCATAACCATTGAAAAATTCAAAGAAGAGGAAGATCGACCCTACCTTATTCTTTATAATCACCAGACCCCGTTCGATCAGTTTTTTGTTGGAATTTCTTTCAAAAAACCGATTTATTATCTTGCGACGGAAGATATTTTTTCAATGGGATTTGTATCTTCGCTTCTGCGTTTTGCCGTTGCGCCTATCCCGATCAAAAAACAAACAACCGACGTCGGCGCTGTGATGAACTGTATAAGAGTTGCAAAAGAAGGCGGAACGCTTTGCATTGCGCCGGAAGGCAACCGTACCTACAGCGGAAGAACCGAGTATATTAACCCTGCCATAGTTCCGCTTGCAAAAAAATTAAAACTTCCAATTGCGCTTTATAAAATCGAAGGCGGCTTCGGAACCCAGCCCCGCTGGAGCGATAAGATAAGAAAAGGAAAAATGCGTTCCTATGTTTCCGAAGTTATCATGCCCGAAGAATTTTCCGCAATGACCGATGCGGAACTTGCCGAAAGAATAAACGAAGGCCTTTTTGTTGATGAAGGAAAAGCTGACGGAATTTTCAAATCCGATTTTTCTGCCGAATATATTGAAAGAGCCGTTTATGTCTGTCCTTTCTGCGGTTTTGCGGAATTTGAAAGCCACGGAACCACCGCTGTCTGCAAAAAATGCGGCCGCGAGATCACATATGGAGACGATAAACGCATAACGGGAAAAGGCTTTGATTTTCCTTTTGAGTTTTTCGGTCAGTGGTACGATTATCAGAAGGATTTTGTAAACGATCTCAACGTTCTTGAATATACCGAAAAACCTTTTTTCAAAGACGAAGTAAAGATTAGTGAAGTAATAATCAGAAAAAATAAAATCCCATATAGGGAAAAATCCGAATTTGCTCTTTATGGTGATAAAATAGTTGCGGACGAAGGAACGGAAAACGAATGGATAATTCATTTTTCCGAACTTTCCGCGGTTTCGGTTCTTGGAAGAAACAAGCTCAATCTTTATTACGGCGAAAAGGTTTATCAGATAAGCGGAAGCAAAAGATTCAATGCTCTTAAATATGTAAACCTTTGGTACAGATGGAAAAATATCAGCGAGGGAAATGAAAATGGAAAATTTTTGGGATTATAGTGTTTGGGGAACCCTTAACGTGGTTGCGGTTCTTCTCGCAAGTCTTCTTGTGGGAAACATTCTTAAAAAATCGGTTGGATTCCTTAAAGATTCGCTTATTCCGATTTCGGTAATCGGCGGCGGAATCCTTATTCTTGTTGCATGGGTATATAAGCTTATAACCGGCGACATTATGTTCGATACCGCTTTTTTCGGAGCTTCGGGAACGAAGACCCTTGAAATGTTCACCTATCACTGCCTTGCTCTTGGCTTTATTGCTTCGACCCTTAAAACCGGCGACGGAAAAATTACGAAGGAAAGAGCGACTGAAGTTTTCAACACCGGCGTCACAACCGTTTCCACCTATCTTCTCCAGGGTGTCTGCGGAATGATAATCACCATTGTTGCCGCAAGAGTTTTTATTCCGGATTTCTTCGAAGCGGCTGGCGTTCTTCTTCCCTTCGGATATGGACAGGGAACAGGCCAGGCCATGAACTACGGCGGAATTTATGAAAACGATTTCGGCTTCGACGGCGGAAAAAGCTTTGGACTCACAATTGCGGCTCTCGGATTTTTAAGCGCAAGCATCGGCGGTGTTGTTCATCTCAACCTTCTTAAAAGAAAAGGCGTTATTACCAAAAAAGCAAGCGACAGACATAACCACGAAAAAATCGAGGGCGAAAACGAAATTCCGATGCAGGAAAGCATTGATAAAATGACCGTTCAGATAGCGCTCATTATTGTAACCTATATGATTACATATTTCCTTATGAACGGAATTTCGAAGCTTATTCCCGGAATGACTTCCCTCATCTTTGGTTTCAACTTCCTTCTCGGTGTTCTTTCCGCAACCCTTGTTAAAGAACTTATGAAATTCCTCAAAAAGAAAAACGCTATCCAGAGGGAATATACAAACAACTTCCTTCTTACCCGCGCAAGCAACTTTTTCTTCGATATAATGGTAGTTTCCGGAATTGCGGCGATCCGCCTTTCCGTTCTTGAACAATATTGGGGAATCATGCTCATCCTCGGAATAGTCGGTCTTTTCGTCACTTATTTTTATAACCATTATATTGCAAAGACTCTCTTCCCGAAATATGCCGAAGAACAGTTCCTCATGATGTTCGGAATGCTTACCGGAACAGCCAGCACCGGAACTATCCTTCTCCGTGAAATGGACGGGGATTTTGAAACTCCGGCGGCGGACAACATGGTTTACCAGAACTTCCCGGCAATCGTTTTCGGTTTCCCGATGATGCTTCTCGCAATGCTTGCGCCGAAAAAACCGCTTCTGACCCTCGGAATCCTTTTGGTTTTCTTCATCGCAATGAATGTTCTTCTTTTCAGAAGCAAAATTTTCAAAGCCCGAAAAAAGACAAAAGTATAAAAAATAAAAACGGTGCCCGAAAAACGGACGCCGTTTTTTTATTTTGTGGAATTTTTATTATAAAACCGGCATAGGCTTGTACCAAAAAAGGAAAGGAAAATCAAAAAATGCCGATGATGAAATTCCGTGCCGCAATAATTGCCGTAACCCTTGCGGCGATGTTCTTTATTCCTATTTCGGCAATTCCGAAAACAGAAGAGGAAATTCCGACTGCCGATTCCCCCGAAGAAACAAAAGAATCCGAGGTTCCTTTTGAAGAACCGGAAAATGCCGAAGAAAATTTTTTCAGAATTTATGATATCGAAAAGGAAAAAGTTGAAAACGTAAGTTTTTCCGATTATGTAAAAGGCGCCATAGCTTCTGAAATGGGAGCGGATTTTGAACCCGAAGCTCTTGTTGCCCAGGGAATCGCCGCTCTGAGCTGTGCTCTTTATCAAAAGGAAGCCAACTTTAATTCTGATTATGATTTTTCCGCCGCTCCCGGCCAAAAACTCGGATATATCACCGAAGAAAAAGCAAAGGAGATTTACGGAAAGGATTTTGAGGAAAAATGGAAGATAATCGAAACCGCCGCAAAAAAAGCCATGGAATACCTGGTCGTTTATGAGGAAAAACCGGCCCTTACGGTATATCACGCAATTTCCTGCGGGATGACCGAAAGTTCGGAAAACGCCTGGGGCGGAGCTATTCCGTATCTTGTTCCGGTAAAAAGTCCCGGAGATGCTCTTTCGCCGGATTTTAAAACAGAAACTGTTTTTTCAAAAAAAGAAGTGCTCGAAATCCTGAACAAAAGCGGAGCGGGACTTTCCGGCGAATATCCGGAACAGTGGTTCGAAGGCGCTGTCCTTACCGAATCCGGCTACGTCGATCATATAAGAATAGGAGCTGCGACTTTTTCCGGCGAAAGGCTGCGGAATATTTTCGGTCTTCGTTCCTCTGCTTTCAGCGTGGAATATAAAAAAGAAGAATTTATTTTCAGCGTTTTTGGTTATGGCCACGGTGTGGGACTTTCACAGGTCGGTGCAAACCACATGGCAAAAGAGGGATCTGATTTTGAAAAAATTCTTTCCCATTATTACCCCGGAACAAAACTCATGGATTTCGATGAATATATAAAACAATCGGAGCAATAAAAAAACGCCCGCTTTTGCGGGCGTATATTTTATTCCTGAACCGGGTGAACGGTGATGTCCCGGATCCATTTTCCGCTTTTGAGCCGGAAAAAGCCAATGACGTTTTTAAGAAGTTCGTCGGAACGAAGCATAAGATAAACAAAAGGCGGAGCCCAGCCAAGAATAAGCCCGGTGAATGCGCCAAGGGGAATTGCAACGGTCCAAAGGAAAAGAACGTCAACGACCATCGCGGTTTTGGTGTCGCCGCCGCCGCGGAAAATTCCCACAACATACTGCATCGACATTGCCTGAAGAACAATGATGACAGCATAGGAAACAATAAGATCGTATGCAAGAGCTTTTGTTTCTGCGGAAACTTCATAAAAATCAATGACAGGTCCGCGGATTATAAGAAGAAGAACCGCGGAAACAACCCCCATTAGGGCGGAAATCAGAACAATGGTTTTCGCTTTGCTGAGAATGATATCTTTCGCTTCTCCTCTTCCGATGGAGTTTCCGATAACAACGGAAGTTGCGTTGCCCATTCCGGAAATAACCACCCATACACATTGCCAGATGATGTTTGCAATGCTGTTTGCCGAAACAAATTCAGTGCTTATATGTCCGATTATCATAGAAAGAACAGAAGTTCCGATACTCCATATAGCTTCATTGAGAACAACAGGTGCACCGGTTTTGAAAAACGCCTCGAGATAATCCTTTACCGGAACAAAGAAATCCTTTGCGGTATAATGAATCTTTTTCTCAAAAAAGCTGAGATAGATTATAAGAATGATAAATTCAACAACACGTGCAACGGAGGTTGCAATGGCCGCACCTCTTATTCCGAGTTCCGGTGCGCCAAGGTTTCCGAAAATAAGCACCCAGTTGAGCGAAACGTTTACGATAAGAGAAGAAAGATATATCACTATCGAGATTTTTACGATATGTGCGGAACGAAGAACCGAAGCCATCGCGTTGGTAATGGAATAAAAAGGATACGCCCAGCCGATTATCCGAAGATAGCTTGCACCGGCTTCAATAACTTCCGGGTCGTCCGAATACCAGCTCATAACCGTTTCCGGAATGCAGATGGCAAGTGCCGAAGCCACAATGCTTATCACTGCAGCAAGCCGAAGCATGATTGTAATTACACGTTTCATGGAATAAATGTCGTCTTTGCCCCAATATTGCGAAGCAAAGACCATCGCTGCGGAAGTCACGCCAAAGGTGACTATCATAAGGATAAAGAAAAGCTGGTTTGCAAGGTTTGCGCCGGAAAGGGCAATTTCGCCGACTTTTCCAAGCATAAGCGAGTCCGCAAGGCTTACCGTAAAAGTTATGAAGTTCTGGGCCGCAATGGGCAGAGTTATTGAAAACAAAACTTTATAAAAGTTTTTATCCCTTACTAAAAACGACATATTTCCTCCGGAAAACATATAAAACTAAAAATATATTGTATATGTTTTCGTGGATAATATCAAGAGGAAAAAATTTTTTTATTTCAAAAACGGGGACAGAACAATATCCCTGATGACGTCCCTTGCGTGGATAAGCGAAACTTTATTGCTGTTAAGGGTTTCGGCAATTTTAAAAACCGTTTCCCGGTCGGAAGAGATTCCGCCTACCTCAAAAGTTTCTCCGGTGGTGTTTTCTTTTCCGAAAATGCCGAAAACACCGGATTTACATATTACTGAATAATCCGGATCGATATATCCTCCCATCATAAAAACTACCCCCAAAATCCGACATATTTTAATATGCGCGCTGGAAATATTTTACAATAAATTGTTTCCATATTCAACTAAGTTGTTTTGTATGATTTCAAGAAAATAAATGGTATTTTTTATATAATATCAACATTTTAGGGTTTTTAAGGGCATTTTTCGTCGTCTAAGAAAATTTATTTTTTGGTGAGCACAAAAAATAAACCCCGTGCTCAAAATGAGCACGGGGTTCTTTCTGGGAATTTCAAATCAATAAGCAACGCCCTGGGCAATCATAGCTTCCGCAACTTTCTTGAAACCGGCGATGTTTGCGCCTGCTTCAAGGTCATAGCCAAAGCCATATTCCTCAGCGGCATCGACACAGCTCTTATAGATATTTTTCATAATGCTTTCAAGTTTTGCGTCAACTTCTTCAAAAGTCCAGCTGAGGCGTTCGCTGTTCTGGGTCATTTCAAGACCGGAAGTTGCTACGCCGCCGGCGTTGGAAGCTTTTCCGGGAGCATAAAGAATTCCGGCTTCTTTATAAACTTTGATTGCTTCGGGAGTGTTGGGCATGTTTGCGCCTTCGGCCATTGCCATTGCGCCGTTTGCAACAATGGCCTTTGCGGCTTCCTCATCGATTTCGTTCTGGGTCGCACAGGGAAGAACAACATCCGCTTTGATATCAAGCCACATATTTCTGGGACCTTCAACAAATTTTGCGGTGGGAACGTAATCAAGATATTCAGAGATAAGACCGCGGTGCTGATAAATTTTTTCAACGATTTTATAATCGATTCCGTTTTCGTCATAAACATAGCCGGAAACGTCGCTTTGTGCAACAACTTTTCCGCCGAGCTGGGTGGTCTTTTTGTTCGCGTATGTACCAACGTTTCCGGAACCGGAAATGATAACGCGTTTTCCTTCAAAACTTTCGCCTTTGGAAGCAAGCATTTCCTTGGTGAAATAGCAAAGTCCGAAACCGGTAGCTTCGGTTCTTGCAAGGCTGCCGCCATAGGAAAGACCCTTTCCGGTAAGGGTTCCGGTCCATTCGTTGCGGATGCGTTTATACTGGCCGAACATATAACCGATCTCTTTTGCGCCGGTTCCGATGTCGCCTGCGGGAACGTCGGTATCCGGACCGATGTGACGATAAAGCTCAGTCATAAAGCTCTGGCAAAAACGCATGATCTCAAGATCGGATTTACCTCTGGGATCAAAATCACATCCGCCTTTGCCGCCGCCCATGGGAAGGCTGGTAAGGCTGTTTTTGAAAACCTGTTCAAAACCAAGGAATTTAATTATGGAAGCGTTTACGGAAGGATGAAGACGGATTCCGCCTTTATAAGGACCGATAGCGGAGTTGAACTGAACACGGTATCCGCGGTTTACCTGAACTTTGCCGGAATCATCAACCCACGCGACGCGGAACTGGATAAAACGTTCCGGTTCGGCAATTCTTTCCATAATGCCCCATTTTTCAATGTTGGGGTTCTGTTCAACAACAGGTTCAAGAGAAACAAAAACTTCTTTCACTGCCTGAAGGAACTCTTTTTCTCCCGGGTTTCTTTTTTCGATGTTTTCATAAACTTTTGCAAGATATTCACTTTTAAATGCCATTGGGTTTTCCCTCCCGAAAAGAATAATATATTCCATTATATGCTTTAATGCTTTAAATTGCAAGTTTCTTTGACAAAAATTTCAGATTTTTTTATAAATAAAAATCCCCTTTTGCAAGAAAGCAAAAGGGGAAGTTTTTTTATGAATTATTTAAGCCCGCCGGCAATAACAAGAATTCCGATGGCAAGTCCGATAACAACAAGAAGGGGAATTCCCTTTTTGTTCGGTTTTGCAAGTTTGAATTTAGTGATAAAAGCTGCCGCGGTAACATAAAGCATGACCTGGTAAACAAAGGGCGTTGCTTCGCCGAGAAGGCTCTTGAGTCCGAAAATAAGCGGAAAAATAATTGCGGCGGTAGTTACCGGAAGACCGTAATAAATTTTTCTTCTTCCGGTTTCGGTTTTTTGGCGCTGGGCTTCGTCAACGTTAAAATAAGCAAGACGAATTATTGCACAAAGGAGATAGATGGCTGCGGAAGCATAGAAAAATCCGCCGGAAAGTCCGATTCCGTAACCGATTGCAAGGGGAAGAACACCGAAACTGATAAGATCACAAAGGGAGTCTATTTCAATTCCAAAAGCTTTTTCGGCTTCGTTGCGTTTCATTGTGGAAGCGACTTTTCCGTCAAACATATCGGTAAGTCCGGCAAAAAGAAGACAGATAACACCCAAGAACGGATATCCGGAAGCGGAAAAGAAAATTCCGCAAACGGCTGCAGCTGCGCCCATATAGGTGAGTATTACGGTGTAGTTGTAAAAACCGATAAGCTTCATAAAATACTCCTTAAATGTAGATTTATTCATAAAAATGATGTATAATTATAAAATAAAAATAAGCGAAGTTTTGAATAAAATATTAGAAAAACAAAAAAGCCTATTTTTAAATATAATAGCACAAACTTCGATATATTACAAACTTTTCTTTAAAAGGAGCGTGATTTTTTGGAAAGCTTTGTAAGCCTTAAAAACGTTTTCAAAAGATACAAAATGGGTGAAGTTACGATAACCGCCTCCAACGATGTAAGTTTTGATATTGAAAAGGGCGAATTTGTCGTAATCGTCGGTCCTTCCGGTGCGGGAAAAACAACAATCCTCAACATTCTCGGCGGAATGGATACCTGCGACGAAGGCGACGTTATTGTTGACGGAAAAAACATTGCAAAGTATGGCAACCGTGAACTCATCACATATCGCCGCCACGATATCGGCTTTGTTTTCCAGTTCTATAACCTTATCCAGAACCTTACCGCAAAGGAAAACGTAGAACTTGCTTCCCAGATCTGCAGAAATCCTCTCGACCCGGAGGCGGTTCTTACTGAAGTCGGCCTTTCAGAAAGAATGAATAACTTTCCGGCCCAGCTTTCCGGCGGTGAACAGCAGCGCGTTGCTATCGCAAGAGCTCTTGCAAAAAATCCAAAGCTTCTTCTTTGTGATGAACCCACCGGTGCTCTCGATTATGTTACCGGAAAACAGATCCTTCAGCTTCTCCAGGATTGCTGCAGGATCGACGGAATGACTGTAATCGTAATTACCCATAACCTTGCTCTCACTCCAATGGCGGATAAAGTTATCCACATCAACAGCAGCAGGGTTACCGGTATTGAAATCAACGAAAACCCCACTCCCGTTGCCGAAATCGAATGGTGACCTATCTTGATTTTATGAAAGGAGGGCGATTTGTATGAGATCCGCAATGCTTAAAGATATTTTTCGTGAAATCGGAAGAACAAAAAGCAGATTCTTTTCGATTTTTGCGATAATCGCCCTTGGAGCGGGTTTTTTCGCCGGACTTAAAGCAACCTGCCCGGATATGCTCGCTACACAGGAAAAATATTTTGCGGAACAGAATCTTATGGATGTCCGTCTTGTTTCGACCTATGGTTTCAGCGAAAATGATATAGAAGCCATAAAAACCGTTGACGGAATAAGGGAAATATACCCTACGTATTCAAAAGATGTTTTTATACAGAACGAAGAAAATGCAAGCCTTATCGGAAAGGTAATGGCCTATCCGGATAAAGGTATGAACGAGGTGATCCTTCTCGAAGGCCGCCTCCCTGAAAATCCCGGCGAATGCCTTGTCGAAAAACATGCCCATCTCCATGTTCTTCATGAAGTCGGAGATACGTTAACTGTATATACCACAAACAAGGATGACCCGATAGAAGACACACTTGAGCGGGACAGCTGGGAAGTTGTGGGCGTTGTAATGAGCCCTCAATATATAAGCTATGACCGAGGAAGCGCTTCCATCGGCGACGGAAGCGTTGATACATATGTTATGGTATTTGAAGAAAACTTCAAATACGATGTATATACCGATGTATATATCACGCTTGATTCCACCGTCGGTCTTTCAACTTTCAGCAAAGAATATTCCGAAGCTGTCGAAGCGGCGGATGCGGATTTTGAAGTCATTGCCGATGCCCGTGAAAAAGACCGCCTTAAAGAAGTAAGAGACGAAGCCAACGAAAAAATCGCCGACGCAAAAAAAGAAATCGCCGATGCGGAACAGGAACTTGCGGATGCGGAGCAGGAACTTGCTGACGCTCTTGCGGAACTTGAAGAAGGCGAAAAGGAACTTGCCGACGGCTGGGCGGAATATAACGACGGCCTGAAAAAGTATGAAGACGGCCTTGTCGAATTCGAAGAGGAAATCGCCGATGCCGAAAGGGAAATCGCAAGCGGCTACGCCGATATCGAGCGCGGCTGGCGCGAATATGAATCCGGAAAACAGGCTTATGAAGAAGGACTTGCACAGTTTGAAGCAGGCCTTGCCGCAAGCGGAATGAGCGTCAACGAACTTTATGGCCTTCAGGGAACCCTTGAGCAGCACATTGCCCAGAATGAAGGCGTTCCCGGAATGGAAAGCGTTGTTGCCGACCTTAAATCCAGTCTTGCGGAAGTAAACGGATATATTTCTTCCTATGAGGATATTCTTGAAGCCGAAAACGAGCTTGATGCCGCTTACAGCGAACTTACCGAAGGCGAAAGCACCCTGAGAAACGCTGAAAGCGAACTTGAAAAAGCCAAAAAGGAAGGCCCGGAAGAATTTGCCGAAGCGAAACAGGAACTCGAAGATGCTCACGCCGAACTCCTCGAAGCCGAAACCGAACTCGCGGACGGACGTAAAGAATATGAAGAGGGCCTTGCGGAATTTGAAGAAGCTGAAGCCGAAGCAAGAACCGAAATTGAAAAGGCAAGGTTCGATATTGCCGAAGCCGAAGACGAACTTGCAAACCTGAAAGACCCCATCTGGTATGTTTTCACAAGAGAGGACAACCCGGGTTACAGCACTTATGAGGGTGACGCAAACAGAATCGAAAACGTCGGAAAAGTTTTCCCGGTTTTCTTCTTCCTTGTTGCAATGCTCGTCTGCCTTACCACAATGACCCGAATGGTCGAAGAACACCGCACCCAGATAGGAACCATGAAGGCTCTCGGTTACGGAAAAGGCGTAATAATGCTCAAATATATCGCATATTCCGCTCTCGCAAGTATTTCCGGTGCGGTTTTCGGAATCGCCATTTGCGTTTTCGTTTTCCCGTTTGTAATTTACAGCGCCTATGGAATGATGTATGTTGTTCCCCCGCTCGAATTTATTCCAACTCCGGGAATCTGGATAATAATCGGAGTTATCTGCGTTGCCTGCACAACTTTTGCAGCCATCATGGCCTGCGCTGCGGAACTCAGGGAATGTCCCGCGGAACTTATGCGCCCGAAGGCACCAAAGGCAGGAAAACGCGTTCTTCTCGAAAGAATACCTTTCATCTGGAAGCGTCTTAACTTCAACAAAAAGGTAACCGTAAGAAACCTTTTCCGCTATAAAAAACGTATTTTCATGACAATACTCGGAATTGCCGGATGCACCGCTCTTACCCTTACCGGTTTCGGACTCTATTCCTCAATTTCCGTAATCCTTGAAAAACAGTACAGCGAAATCTTTAATTATGACCTTATTGTCGCTCTGGACACCGATGCGGGTGATGATAAAGTCCGCGAAGTAAGAAAAGAACTTTACGCAAACGAAATTTCCGAACATAATCTTGCGGTATATATGAAAGCTGTGGATATGGACGGAATAGGCGATATTTCCCTTGTTGTTACAGATGATTCCGAGGCAATAGAGGACATGGTCTCTTTCCGTGACAGAAAAACAAAGGAAAAATATGACCTTACCGACGAAGGCGTTATTATAACCGAAAGGCTGGCTGAACTTGCGGAAGTTTCCGTGGGAGATGAAATAACATTCATCTGCAACGACGTTCCGCTCACCGCAAAAATAACGGCTGTTTCCGAAAACTATGCGATGCATTTCATCTATATGACGGAGAACCTGTATAAGGATCTTTGCGGCGAAGAAATGGAAATAAACACCGTTTTCACCATAATGTCCGATGATGGTAAAGACGCCCAGTTCGACCTTGCAAACGACCTTACGGGTTATAAAGGTGTTCTTGCCCTTTCGTTCTCAAGAACAACAAAGGATGCTTTCGGCGATACGGTCGAAAACCTCAACTACGTTGTAATCCTTATCATAGCTTGCGCAGCGGCCCTGGCGTTTGTTGTTCTCTATAACCTCACAAACATAAACATCACCGAAAGGATTTGCGAAATTGCAACCATCAAGGTTCTCGGTTTCTATGACAGAGAAGTTTCGGCCTATGTTTTCCGCGAAAACATAATCCTTACCCTTATCGGGGACGCGGTCGGTCTCTTCCTTGGAATCTGGCTCCATAAATTTGTTCTTAACGTTGCCCAGACCGATATTGTAATGTTCGGAAGAGATCTTCCTTACTGGACCTTTATTGCCGCTTTTGTTGTAACGGTTCTGTTTGCAATAATAGTAAACTGGATAATGTTCTTCAAACTTAAAAATGTAAGCATGGTCGAATCCCTCAAATCTGTTGAATAAATCAAAAATATTTTTTCGAAAAAGTGGTTTTATGTCTTTCTTTTTTGATAAACAAGTGCTATAATATATTCATCTAATTATGTCTGGAGGATGCTACTATGCTCAGAATTGAAGATCAGATCGAAAACGCTACCGCTATGATCAAAACCGTTGATTACATCGAATCCCAGATTCGTAAAATCAACCCCGATGAAGGCACCGCAGATGCATTTGTTGCAGAAGCAAAAGTCGCAATCGAAAAACTCCGTGCAATCATGAAAGACGGCGGAGTTATCAGATAAGATCAAAAGCATAAAAATAAAAAGCACCGGTTTCAGCCGGTGCTTTTTTGTTTTAAAAAAACCGTACTCAAAATTTTTGAGCACGGTTTTTATTTGTGGTTTTAATATCAGAAACCGAGAAGACCTGCGCCGATGATTCCTGCGGAGTTTCCAAGGGTTGCTTTTACAACCTTGGGGGCGGTGATGGTGTCGCTTGCAACGCAAAGTTTTGCAACTTTTTCGTTGAGAGGATCAAGAAGAGAAGCGCCCTGGTTCGAAACTCCTCCGCCGAGAACGATAACTTCCGGACGGAACATATTTACTATACCGGAAATTCCGTCTGCAAGATAGTCGATATACTGTTCAACAACGGCTTTGCCGGTTTCGTCGCCCTGATCCGCAGCGTCAAAAGCGGTTCTTCCGCCAATGTTGTCAAGATCGCCTTCGCACATTTCCCAGATAAGGGATTCCGGATGCTGTTCGGCGGCTTCGCGGGTTTCGCGTTTAAGGGCGTTTGCGCTTCCGTAAACTTCAAAACAGCCTTTTCTGCCGCAGGCGCACTGAACGCCGTTATGAACAAGCGGAATATGGCCATATTCTCCGCCGAATCCATTGAATCCGGGGAAGAGTTTTCCGTTTGCAACAGCGCCGCCGCCGATTCCGGTTCCGAGAGTTATCATAATAAGGCTTTTGAACTGTTTTCCGGAGCCGGAATGATATTCACCCATGGCTGCGCAGTCTGCGTCGTTTCCAAGATATACCGGAAGACCGATTTTTTCTTCAAGGAAGGAAACTGCATCAACATTGTGCCAGTTGATGTTTGCGGCAAGGATGACCGGGCCTTTGGGGCCTTCGATAAGGCCGGGAACACCAACTCCAACGAAAACTATGTTTTCCTTTTCAATTCCGCAATCCGCGATGCATTTTTTTGTGCCTTCCGCCATCTGGGCAAGAAGAGCCTCCGGGTTTTTGTTATCTTCAACGGGAACGCTTGTTTTAAAAACAAGTTCGCCTTCTTCACTTACAATACCGATGCCTATGTTGGTTCCGCCAAGGTCAATTGCTGCTGAATATTTCATATTGCACACTCCTAAAAAATTATTCATAGAAAAGGTTGCGGCGACGGTGAACGTGAACGCTCAAAAGAAGACCGATGCCGAGATATGTGATTGCAATGGAAGTTCCGCCTGCGCTTAAAAGCGGAAGAGTGATTCCGATTACCGGAAGAACGCTTATGCACATTCCGATGTTGATTATACATTGAAAAAAGAACATTGCAAAAACGCCGTAACAGATGTATGCACCCAAAGGGTCAAGCGCAATTTTTGCGTCATATATGGCGCGGAAACAGATTCCGAAAAGAAGAGAAAGAACGATAAGTGCACCGACAAATCCAAGGGCCTGGCATATAAACGAAAAAACAAAGTCGTTGTGCATTTTCGGAACATACCAGTAGTTTTCCTGAAAAAGTCCCTCGCCCTGAAGCTGTCCAAGACCTACGGAAATTCGGCTCAGCCTTTGCTGATAGTCGGCTCCCAGCGGGTCGGCATATTCGGTGAAATAGACCGCAAGAAAGCGCGTTCGCTGGTCATCCGTAAGAAAATACTGCCATACAACCGGAATTGCCGCCGCAACCACGGGAATTGCCGCAACGATGTATTTCCAGCTGAGCCCCGCCGCAAAAAGCATGGTAAGAAAGATAAATCCGAAGATAAGCGCCGTTCCGTCGTCACCCTGAAAATGTATAAGCATCGCGGGAAAAGCACCGTGAATACAAAGCAGGATCAGGTTTATGGGCCTGTTGAGTTCTCCGTAAACCTTCGAAAGATGATACGCAAAACTCAATATAAAACATATTTTAAGAAGCTCCGAAGGCTGGAACGTAAGTCCGAAAGGAAGCCTCAGCCATGCTTTGTCATCAATGGTTTCGTCAACCTGCATTCCTATAAAAAATGTGAGAATAACAAGAAAAACCGAAGCCGGCATATAAAGTTTCCAGAGTTTTGCCATAAAATGATAGTCAAAGTTAGAAATTATTATGGCGGCTGAAATTCCAAGAACCGAAGCAAGAACCTGAACAAGCGCGACCCTTTCGGTTATCCGAAGGGTGGAAGCCTGGTTGGAATTGACAAGGGAATACTGACAAAGGATTCCGATTACGGAGATTGAAATACAAAAGAAAAGAAGCCACTTATCCACGGCGGAAAAATATTTTTTTATCATTTCACGGATTTTTTTCATAAACGGCCTCCTTTCAGTAATTATCTATTTTATTATAATACCATTTTAATGCTGATTTGTAAACGGAGAATAAATTTTATCCGCGATAAAAACAAAAAAAGGGGGCCTTCTGGCTCCCTTTATTTTTTTAAATGTAGTGATATCTGTTTTTATATTTTGCAAGGCAGCCCATTGCAACAAGGAAAGAAAGAATTTCCGCCGCAACCATCGACCACCAGATTCCGTCGATTTCCCAGATTTCCGGAAGGATAAGAACAGTTGCGACCTGGAAAACAACGGTTCGAAGAAATGCAATTACCGCCGAAACAAGTCCGTTATTAAGCGCGGTAAAGAAACCGGAAGCAAAAATATTGAAACCGATAAATACAAAAGCAAAGGCGCTTATAACAACCGCGCGTTTTGTAATTTCGAAAAGAACGGGGTCATATCCGACGAAGATTCCCGAAAGAGCATCCGCAAAAACAAGAGTCAGCACACAAAGGGCCGCACCTGCAATTCCCATGATTATCATACTCTTCCTGAAAAGATTTTTCAGTTCATCATGGTTCTGAGCACCGAAATGATAACCGATAACCGGCGCGGCGCCGGTTACGTAACCGAAAAGAATGGCGATGAAAATCCAGTTTGCATAAAGAAGAACGCCATAGGCGGCAACTCCGTCTTCGCCGACGAAGCGCATAAGCTGGAAGTTATAAAGCATTGCGACAATATTTCCGGAAACGTTTGAAACAAATTCCGAAGAACCGTTGGTACAGGTTTTCCAGAAAACCTTCCAGACAAAAGGACCTTTTCCAAGATGCAGAAGGCTTGAATTATGTTTTCTGATGAAATAAATTATCGGAATAAACGCCCCGATAAACTGGCTTGAAATCGTTGCAAGGGCGGCGCCGGCAATTCCCCATTCGAAAACCGCCATGAAAAGCCAGTCCAGGAACATATTTCCGCAGCCGGCGGCAACGGTTACGTAAAAACCGTAATTCGGTCTTTCCGCAGTTATAAAGAAAATCTGAAAGGCATTCTGGAGCATGAAAAACGGAATTCCGGCAAAAATGATCGAACCGTAAACAACGCAGTTTTCAATCATTTCCTCCCCTTCCGCGCCGAGAAGAACCGCCATCGGGCGGATGGTCGAAATTCCAAGCGCCGCAATACCGATTCCAATGGCAAGGCTTACATAGATGAGCATGGAAAAATATTCGTTTGCCTTTTCTTTTTTTCCTTCGCCGAGAGTTTTTGAAATAATTGCGTTTCCGCCCGCGCCAATCATAAAACCGAGGGCGCTTAAAACCATAATATACGGAGAGATAAGATTAAGCGCCGCAAAAGGAGTTTTTCCGACTATGTTTGAAACAAAAAGTCCGTCAACAATTGTATAAATCGAACCGAAAACCATCATTGCAACGGAAGGAAAAACAAAGCGCAGAAGTTTTTTATAATCAAAATGCTCACAAAGCTGGATTCTCATTTGTTTTCTCCTTTAACTTTTCCGAATTCTTCCTTGAGAAGTTCATAGTATTTTTTACTTATGGAAACGGCATCTTCCTGTTCTTTTTCGCTGAGTCTTGCGAAAGCCTTTTTTTCGGCAATCATCATTTTCCCAACGGTACGCATTGCAAAAAAATTTCCTTTTTCGGTAAGAACAAGATATTTTTCTCTGAAGTTGTCCGGCGAAGGAGCAATATCTATATATCCGCCTTCCAAGAGTTTTTTTGCGGCGGAATTTATGGTCTGTTTGTTTTCAAACCAATCGTCGCAAATTTCTTTTTGGGTACAGGGTCTTTCAAAACAAAAAAGAGTGAACAGAATTTTCATGGGCGCTCTTGCAAAACCGAAGCTTTCCATTACGGAAGCATATTCTTCATCGGTTTTTCTTCTGTATTCCTCAAATTGTTCAAAATTTTCGTTTTTATACAAAATATCCGCCTCCGCAAATATAAAGTCCGAAATCATACTGTTGTATTATAGTACGATTTCGGACTGTTGTCAACGCTTTGTTGACAATTTTTTCTCAATGTGATATATTTTCTGCATAAGCTTTCGGCGTTTCTATATCAAACGTCCGGGGGCATTTTTTATCTTTAAGGGGATTTTTATGAAAAAAAGTGTTTTTTATAAAGAAATTGCCTATGTTTTTGCAATTCTTTTCATAGCTTTGGGTGTTGCCCTTGCGGCAAAAGCGGGTTTCGGCGTTTCGATGATTGCCGCGCCGACCTATACTTTTCATCTGTGGCTTTCTCAATATACGGATATCATCACTCTCGGAACGCTCGATTATATTTTTCAGGGAATGGTAATCACCGCTACGGTCATTATTGTGCGAAAATTCAAGATATCCTATCTTTTCAGCTTTGCAACCTCTGTTTTTTCCGGAATTGCCATAGATTTTTGCTTCTGGGTCGTTGCTCCGCTTTCTGCGGAAACCATTTTGGCAAGGATAATTTTTTTCTGCGCAAGCGTTATCAGCTGCGCCTTCGGCGTTTCGTGCATATTCCATGCCTATGTTTCGCCCGCCGGTCACGAACTTTTTGTAAAAGAAGTTTCCTCCCATTTAGGAAAAGATATACATAAAATAAAAACCGGATATGACGTTTCTTTTCTTGTTTTAAGCGTGGCGCTCAACCTTCTTCTTTTCCGTGGCTTTGTGGGAATCGGAATCGGAACACTTATCACAGCCCTTGCAAACGGACCGCTTATTGCCGTTTTTGCCCGTTTTCTTGAAAAGCGTTTTGAATTCAAAGCCGCTTTTCCGAAACTTGAAGAATATTTTGAAAAATAACAAAAGGAACCGCTTAAAAAAGCGGTTCCTTTTGTTTTGCGGAATAGAAAGTTTAGGGGTTTTATTATTTTTCGTGATTAACGAACCATCATAGTACCGCCGTCAACGCAAATGGTCTGGCCGGTGATGAATTTGGAGCTGTCGCTTGCCGCGAAAGCGATAACAGGAAGGTAATCTTCGATAAGGTCGCCGGGTCTGTCGCCAAGCATCATACCTTTCATTCCGTCCATAAATGCCTGTTTTTCCTGATCGTTGAACTGTGCAACAAGTTTATCAGTCATAGGAGTCCAGATGTTGGGAGCAATCATGTTGACTCTGATGTTATAGGGCATAAGGTCTTTTGCAAGAGTGCGGCTCCAGGAAGTTACTGCGCCTTTGGTTGCGCCATAGATAGGCTGGAAGGGGCTTACGATGAAAGCGGAAGCGCTGGTGAAGTTGATGATGTTGCCGTAGCCCTGGTCTTTCATATATTTGAAAGCTTCCATATCAACAAGGTAAGTACCGTCCGCATTAATTGCAAAGAGTTTTTTCCAGGTTGCAAAATCGCAATATTCAATGGGAGTTGCAGGAGCGATTGCCGCGCAGTGGATTACAACGTCAAGTCCGCCGAGCCATTCAACAGCTTCTTTGAAACCTTTCTGAACTTCTTCTTCGCTGGAAACGTCAACATGGATGTATTTTGCGCCGCTGATTTTTTCAACTTCTGCGCCATCTGTATCGTTTACATCGAAGAAAGCAACTTTTGCGCCGAGAGAAGGGAAATTTTCAACTGTGGTTCTGCCCATTCCGTTTGCGCCGCCGGTGATAATGATTCTTTTTCCGTCAAGTCTTTCCATAATATAATCCTCCTTAAATCTTTGCGTTTTAATTAACACTTCAAATGTATTATAACGCACTTATAAGAATATTTAAAGAACAAAAAAGCACCCATCTATGCACTTTAAGT
>JAZQBJ010000091.1:0-3915 GCA_045545715.1 Oscillospiraceae bacterium | reverse complement strand
GCCGATGAGATAGAAGAATTGTTAATTATTGATGTAAGTTTAAGTGATTTTTTGTTTTTAAATTATGATGACGGTAAGGTTTACGGTTATGTACATAAAAAAATCAGTATACAAGATGTAAAGACTGATGGTAGCTTTATGACATTTGATTATGATGGATATAAAGCGATTAGCAGAATTTCTTTTTCAGGTAGTTCTTATGAAATAACGAATCAAGCGTATTTGGATGATTCGGAAAACAAATATTTGTTGGATGAAAAACCGGTTCAAAAGAGCGAAGTTGAAGAATATTTTGAAAATTGGAACAAAAATACAACTAAAGTATCTTGGGAAGATATAAATTAAAGAAATCTTTCGGTTTTTCAGGCACTTTTTATTCGCGCCGTTCGCGCAAACAACACGAGATTGCGTTTGCGCACAAATGAATTGTGCGGATGCTCGACGATATGCCATACTAAGTTCCGGGCGATGATACGATGAAAAGAGTTTTCCTACGAACGTTTTTTGTGGATCTTGTTTTCGCTTACCGCTGTATAGTAAAATTTTATATTGACCCACAAATAACCGAAGGTGCATTTCTGTTTCGCGTGTAGGTCTCCAAAAAAATCCAAGTCCGAAGACTTGGATTTTTTGTTAATAGCGTTTGTATGATGATATACAACGCGGCGTTACGAACATCGGTCAAAAATCATCAACCGTTATAACTGCAGTCACATCCTCGCTCCGGCAAAGAGTGTGCAGCATCTTCTTGCCCATTTTATTTTTTTCACAAAGAAAAACGCTTTGTGCAGAATTCTTGAGAATAATTTTTCTTATGAAAAGTTGCTTTTCATCAAAATCCGAAATGATGCCGTCTTCGGAATATGCGGCGGTAGTGAAAAAGGTAATGTCAATATTAAGCTCTTTGGCAAATTGCTCTGCCATGGAGCCCACAAGGCACATATCTTGCCCATAATAGTCGCCGCCGATCAGAATACAGGGGATGTGAAAACTTGTGGCTGTGAGAACGGCTTTGACGGAATTGGTTATGATTTTCATATTTTTGTATTTCGCAATATGAGGAATGATGTATTGGCAGGTTGAGGAACTGTCGATATAAACTGCCATATCGTTATGCAAAAACGGCAAGCATTTTTTTGCAAGAGCCTTCTTTTCGTCTTCATCAAACATAATTCGGTGTGAGAGCGGCATTTCTCGTTGGTCTGTCATAAGGACGGCGCCGCCGTGGTAACGCTTTAAAAAACCACCCTTTTCCATGGCGGAAAGATCGCGGCGGATCGTCATTTCGGTTACATATAGCCTTTTTGCAAGTTCAACAACGCTGAGTTTTCCTGCTTCATATAAAATATCCAATATCTCCTGCTGCCTGATATTCAGTTCCATATGATCGCTCCTTGTTTGGATAAATGTTTGTTTATGAACATTACGAACATATATTGACGCCAATATGTTCGTACAATATAATTATACACAAATGGCATAACGGTGTCAATTGATACAAGGAGGAAATAATATGTTGGTAACAATGAAGGAAATGCTTGCCGATGCAAAGAAAAATCATTATGCTATCCCCGCGTTTGATGTCAGTAATTATGAAATGATGAGAGCCGTTTTGGAGGCCTGTGAGGAGGAGCGTTCGCCTGCACTGCTTATGGGACTTGGCGTGGATCTGACCGGTAAGGGGATGCCTTTGATCACATCGATGGTAAAAGAAGCATCCAACTTCTTTAATATTCCCATCTGCTTTCATTTAGACCACGCAACAGATTTCGAGATGATCAAAAGCGCCATTGATGCCGGCTTCAGTTCGGTTATGTATGATGGCTCCGTGCTTGATTTTGACAATAATGCAAAAAACACTGCGATGGTTACAGATTATGCCCATCGGCATGGCGTAACTGTGGAAGCAGAACTTGGTCATGTTGGAAATGCAAGTGTCGGAAGCATTAGCGAAACCGGAACGGATACCGATCCGGGCGAAAGTCTGACCGTTCCCGAAGAGGTTAAAAGATTTGTGGAAATAACCGATGTGGATGCTCTTGCAGTGGCAATCGGAACCTCCCACGGTGTATATATGAAGACCCCCGCGCTTAGAATTGACAGACTTGATGAAATTGTTGCCATTTGTGACAGACCGCTGGTGCTGCATGGCGGAAGCGGTACTCCTGATGATCAGATGCAAAATGCAATTCGCCATGGTATAACGAAGATAAATATATACTCCGATGTGGTGGGTGCGCTCAATAAGGGGCTTAAAGATAAACTGAATTCGGTGGAGAATCCTTCCACATGGCCGTTTATTGTCTATGAGGATGCAATGGCGATGATGAAAGAGGTCGTGAAGGATAAGATCAGAAAATTCGGCAGTGCCGATAGGGTATAGGAGAAAAGACGATGAAAACGAAAGCGGTACGGCTTTACGGTGAGCAGGATCTGAGGCTCGAAGAGTTCGAATTGCCCGAGCTTAAAGATGGTGAGATTCTTATAAAGATCGTTTCGGATAGTGTGTGTATGTCTACATACAAGACTGCCAAACAGGGTGCTAAGCATTTAAGAGTCCCTGATAATGTGGCGGAAAACCCCGTGATCATCGGACACGAATTTTGTGCCGAGGTTGTTAAAGTAACGGATAAGTATAAGAATGAGTTCAGCGTGGGCGACAAGGTGGTTATGCCCCCCGTCCTTTCTTATCTCGGCGGTATGCAAACCGTGGGTTATTCCTTTGGCGAAATTGGCGGAGTTTCAACCTATTCCATTGTTTATGAGCATATCATTCAAAACGGATATTTGATTAAGATCGACAGTGATTCGTATTTCAACGGATCGCTTATCGAGCCTGCATCTTGTGTTATCAGAGGCTTTAAAGCAAATCTGCATTTGGATGATGAACTAAAGCCGTATACCAATATTAAAGCAGGCGGGAAGGTCGCGATCCTTGCCGGCTGCGGACCGATGGGATTGGTGGCAATCGATATCGCATTGCACGGAGATGTTAAGCCTTCGTTGGTCGTTGTAACCGATTTAAGTGTGGAAAGATTGGAAAGAGCCAAACAGCTATTTCGTTCCGAGGATGCCGAAAAAGACGGTATTGAACTGAAATTTGTTGCCACGTCCGAAAAGGAAGAATTGCTCGAACTTTCGGGCGGCAGCGGATATGATGATGTGTTTGTTTATGCACCGGTATCGGCTGTGGTTGAATTGGCGGATGAAATACTCGGCTTCGACGGATGCCTCAATTTCTTCGCAGGTCCGTTGGATAAACAATTTAGTGCCAATTTCAATTTTTATAATGTGCATTATGCTCAGCATCACGTGGTTGGCACAAGCGGAAGTACGACCGACGATATGAAGGATATTGTTCGCTTGATCGGCGAGAAACGCATAACGCCTGCCGTTATGATTACGCATATCGGCGGTATTGATGCGGCAATTGATACCACTCTTCGTTTGCCTGAGATACAGGGCGGCAAAAAACTGATCTATACCCATATTAATTTACCGCTGACGGCGATTCAGGATTTTGAGGGGCTGGGGAAGACGGATAAGCGTTTTAAGACCCTTGATGAAATCGTTAAGAAAAATAACGGCTTATGGTGTGCCGAAGCAGAAAAATATCTGCTGTCAAATTTTCAATAAACTGATTTTGAAACGGTATTGAAATGAAATAAAACAAGGAAATCGGGTTTAATGATTGGTTTCAAAAACAAAGCACTTCTTTCGAAGTGCTTTGTTTTTTGTGTTTGTGTCCGTAAGGGCACAACATCGTTTTGCAACTTTAGTTGCAAACATCATTTGACCGATAGGTCAACATCATTCCGCTTTAGAGTGAGTTCATTCGAACCGAAACTGCCTTTTGGCAGGCCTCTTCGGCGATTTTTGGCGCGCTTTCAGGCGCCTTGCGCCAGCAAAGGCACC
>JAZQBJ010000090.1:0-9278 GCA_045545715.1 Oscillospiraceae bacterium | reverse complement strand
AAATTACTGCTGCACTGTACTATGTGGCAGCAATATTATCCTACGTATCTGCAATTGTAAACTTTGAAGGTGAAAACAGCCGATATTTGGGTGGTCTTTGGATATGCATTGGTTCAACACTCCTTTACCTTGGTATATCACGTTCAAATAAGAGCAAAGAGGACAAGGATAAAGAAGATAAATAACTAAAGAGATCTCGTTATGTTGGTTGCAGGCATTATAGTTACAATCGTTGCAGTTTTGATGATGATATTTCCGGAAATTTTTATATTACTAAAAAATCCTAAAATATCACGCACATCACTTAAAAGCAAAAAGGTTAAAAATGCTTTTAGAATTTTGAGTGCTTTGTATGTGGTAATTGGTATTATACTGATTGTCACGGCACTTGTATGATAATTTTAAGTTCGGCCCTCGTTCCATTACGGAGCGAGGGCTATTATTGAACAATTTGTAACTTTTGCAGAAAAACCCCTTGACAAATTCCGTCTTGGTTTTTGATACTACTCGAAAGTCCGTCCTGGTCATCATCTCTTGAAAGGCGGCAATAAAGGGCAGTTATTTTATCTCTATCCGACTGTTTGTTCTTACTCATTTTTCTCCTTTCCACAGCCTGACAAATGATTTGAATTATCGGACAAATTCATATTATCACAGCTGTTATTAAACTTCAACACTTTAAATCGCGAATTTGGACGTACATCATCTTGTTTTAATCTGTTATCCCATTTTCGCCGCAACACGTTCCGCTTTTTCGGCTATGCTTTCGTTTGCTGATTTATCGAAATGGGTTCTTACGATAAAGGAAGTACCTTCCGATTCGTGTTCATAACGCAGAGGTTTTGAAAACATACTATGTTCAAACCATGCTATTCTTTCTTCCTTTGTCATATTTGCAAGAAGTTCTTTTATCTCTGTGAGAAGCTTTGCAAGTTCATCGCTTGCTTCAATTATCTCGCCGTTTGGAAGAATATATTTCATTTTATCATCTCCTTTTTCTATCACATTCCTGTACATTTTCCTGTACACATTAGTGTCACTTTTTCCGTTTTTAATTTGGGGTTGCAGGGGTGATTTCCCCTGGCAAGCTGTGTTTTGGGCCCAAAACACGATGCTTGCGACGGAATACATAAATTCTTCATTTCCGTTACCATTTTCGATATGGAGCAAATCCCGTCAATTTTTCAGTTCAATCAGCCGCTTTCTGTTTGTGCGGATAAACTTTACCAAAACACCTTTCTTTTTCAGCACTGTCTTTCCGTATTTATGCAAAAGTTTCGCTGCGGTATTTACGGGAACATCTTTGCACTTCATGTCAGAGATTAAATCAGAAACCGTTCCGAGCCATATTCTTTTATCCGACATAAAATCAATTACCAACTGAAAGAAAAAGTGATCTTCCGTAAGCACGGGGTAACCCGCTCTGATTTCATTCTTTGCAACCGGTTTGAGCATTTCATTTACCAATTCTTCGTCTTTCATTTTGTCAGCTCCTTTGTTTTTACTGTGATTTATTATTCCTGCAAGATAATTTTAAATTGTTAGAGATAAAAAGTTTATGAACCAATTGGCCGGATTGCTGTCCATTTTGATTAGGTTTATGATCTCTCAATAAAATTATATCGCATACTTTTTCAAAATGTTATGGACTCGTAGTGCTACTTTTCTATCACAATTTGTGCAAGTTTTCATAAATCACAGTCTCTTTTACTAAAAAAGGATACAAAAAAGCCGTTGCATAGGTACAGAAAACAAGGCGGGTTCCAAAAGCGAAACTCGCTAAACTCGTTTTCGATGCCCTCATGCAACGGCTTTTACATCTTTTCTATCTCATTCATCAAATCATTAACTATGTAACGCCATATTACGAAGATTCTCGATATTCATTTTTTACTCCTTTTTAAGCAATTCTATCTTACCAAAAAAATCCGGCGAATTATGCCGGATTTTTTGGATTTTCTGTATTTTGTTTGTGAACAAAAGCTATTAGCCAAAATTGATATAAAATTAAAAATGGCTTTTGTTTATTAAAAAATGAAGCGCAATATCCGTTCCTTCGCCGGGTTTGCTTTCAAGTTCGAGTTTCGCGTTGTGAACTTTTGCCGCGTGTTTTACTATCGAAAGTCCGAGTCCCGTTCCGCCGACCTCTTTTGAATGGCTTTTATCGACCCTATAGAACCTTTCAAAAATTCTTTCCCGGTGCTCCGGCGGAATTCCGATTCCGGTGTCTTTTACGGAAAGAACCACTTCTCTTTCGGTTTTGGTTACAGAAACAAAAATCTTTCCGCCCTTGCGGTTATATTTTATAGCGTTGTCGCAAAGGTTGAAAACGATTGCTTCCAGAAGCTCCGGAATTCCTTCGATTTCCGCTTTTTTGCCGGAAAGGGACATTTCAACTTCCATAGCCTGCGCCGCAACGTCAAGATTTTTTATAACGTTTTCACAAACCGCAAAAAGATCGGTTTTTTCACGTTTCATATCATGGGCGTTTTCATCAAGATGAGAAAGGCTGATGATATCCTCAATAAGCCTTGTCATTCGTTTCGCTTCGTCATGAATGCGCCTTGCGCATGGGATATAATCCTCCTGCTTCATGATTCCGCTTGCCATAAGTTCCGAAAAGCCGGTTATGGAATGGAGCGGAGTTTTAAGTTCGTGGGAAACGTTTGCGGTAAATTCCCGGCGAATCTGCTCGGAATCCTCTTTTTCCGTAACGTCAAAAAGGAAAATTGCAACACCGAATATCTTTCCGCCGGAATAAACCGGATTTGCGTCAATGCGGAAATATCCGCCGGAAAGTTCCGCCGTTTTTTCAAAATGTCCGCCTTTGACCGCTTCCGAAAAGGCTTCCTTTACGGAAATATCCCGGCAAACCGAAGAAAGATTTTCCCCTTCCGGGTTTCCGGAATATCCAAAAATCCGTTTTGCGGCAGAGTTTATGGAAACGATTCTGCCCTCAAAAGTAAGAAGAATAATTCCCTCGTCCATATTTTCAAGAACGGTTTCAAGCTCGTTTTTCTTTTTGCGGAGTTTTTCCTCCTGCTTTTTAAGCTGGATTTGCTGTGCGGAAATTCTTCGTAAAAGGGGCGCAACTTCATCGCAGTTTTTGTTTTCAAGTGGGTTATCAAGGTCAATAGCGTTTATGGGCTCAACGATTTTTTTCGAAAGCCGCTTTGCCGCAAAAACCGAAAGCAAAAACGCAAAAAAGATTATCAGAATTGCGGGCGCTGCCGCTTTTGAAAACACCGTAAAAACGGAATCCCTTGTTACCGAAAGGCGGATAAAGCTTCCGTCCGGAAGTTTTTCCGCATAATAAATATAAACTTCGGAAAGGGTTTTTGAAAGACGCTTGCTTTCGCCTTTTCCGGTTTTTGCCGCTTCCGCAATTTCTTCACGTTCAAGGTGATTTTCCATCTCGGAAAAATCCCCCTCGGAATCAAAAAGCACATCGCCGGTTTCAGAAATATAGGTTATGCGGTAACCGCTTTCGCCGATATTCTGTAAAAATTCCGTTCCGTAAACGGAAATTCCGGCGGAAACGGATTTTGCGTGGTTTTCAAGCTGGGTCAGTCTGTCTTTTGAAAACTGCGAATAAAAAACGCCGAAAATCAATACTACGGAAGCGATAAGAACCGCCGCAGAAACGGAAATTATTGAATGGAAAATTCTTTTTGTCAACGGCGTTCCTCCATTCTGTAACCGACTCCGCGAACGGTTTCAATATATTCTCCGCATTCGCCGAGCTTTGTTCTCAATGTTCCGATATGAACGTCAACGGTTCTTGTTTCACCGTAAAATTCCGTTCCCCAGATTTTTTCAAGAAGAATATCCCTGCTGAAAACCCTTCCCGGGTTTTCCATGAAAATCCGCAGAAGTTCAAATTCCTTGAGCGTGAGCATGACCTTTTCACCGTTTGCAAAAACGCTGTGCTCATCAAGATTCACCGAAAGTTTTCCGGTGCTCAAAACGCTTTTTGCCGTTTTCGGCGCCGTTCTTCTGAGCACGGCTTTTATATGCGAAACCATCTCCATCATTCCGAAGGGTTTTACAAGATAATCGTCCGCGCCGGTATCAAGCCCGATGACTTTGTCATATTCCGTTCCCTTTGCGGTTGCCATTATTACCGGTATATCCTTTGTAGCCGTTTTTGAACGGAGTTTTTTAAGGATTTCGATTCCGTCCTCGCCCGGAAGCATAATATCAAGCATTATAAGTTCCGGCGTTTCGGTTTCAAGCGCCTTCCAGAATTCCGTGCTTTCCGGAAAGCCTTTTGCGTCAAAGCCGGCGGAATTAAGGGTGTATATCATAAGTTCTCTTGAACTTGTGTCGTCTTCAACGCAAAAAATCATCTTTTAATCTTCCTCTCTTATGCCTGTTGTGGAATAGACCACCCAGCCCGCAAGTTTTTTTGCGTGGTCGCCTATTCTTTCAAAATATTTCGCGATCATCAGAATGTCAACGACACATTCGCTGTCCGTTCCGGGAACGCAGAGTTTTTCGATAATATTGTGCTTTATTTCATCAAAACGGCTGTTGATGTTCGCATCCGCCGCGATTACTTCCTTTGCGGCTTTTACGTTCTTTTTAACAAAGGCGTCAACGCTTCCGGTAACCATTTTTATAACGGCCTTTGCCATTTCGTTGATATGGAAGGTATCGTCGCTTGATGAAATATTCGCTTCGGTTATGATATCCGCAATATCGGCGGATTGGTCACCGATTCGCTTCATATCCGAAATCATTTTAAGGGCGGAGCTTATTGTTCTCAAATCCCTTGCAACGGGCTGCTGCTGAAGAATAAGCTTCATGCAAAGGGCTTCAATCTCCCTTTCCTTGTGATTTATCTGTACGGAAATATCCTGAACTTTTTCCGCTGCGGCAATATCGCCGCTATCAAGGGCTTTTGCGCAGGTTGCAATGGCGCTTTCGCAAAAAGCGCCCATGTTTATCATTTCTTCATTAAGCAGGTCAAGCTGCTCGTCGAATTTTGAACGCATTAACCGAACCTCCCCGTAATATAATCTTCAGTTCTTTTGTCCTGCGGCTCTGAAAACATTTTTTCCGTTTCGGAAAATTCAACAAGGTCGCCGAGAAGGAAAAACGCGGTGTAATCCGAAATTCGGACAGCCTGCTGCATATTGTGAGTTACTATGACAATGGTATATTTTTCTTTAAGCTGGGTGCAGAGTTCCTCGATTTTCGAGGTGGAAATGGGGTCAAGGGCAGAAGTGGGCTCGTCCATAAGAAGAATATCCGGTTCAACCGCAAGGGCTCTTGCAATGCAAAGACGCTGTTGCTGTCCGCCGGAAAGCCCAAGAGCGTTCTTTTTAAGGCGGTCTTTGACTTCGTCCCAGATTGCCGCGTCCCGAAGGGAACGCTCAACAATCTCATCAAGTTTTGCCTTGTTTGTGATTCCGTGGGTCCTCGGACCATAGGCAACGTTGTCATAGATGCTCATGGGGAAGGGGTTCGGTTTTTGGAAAACCATTCCGATATTGCGCCGAAGCTCGTTCACGTCAACTTCCGGCGCATAAATATCGTTTTCATTATAGCACACTTTTCCGGAAATTTTAACACCCGGAATAAGATCGTTCATTCTGTTAAGAGTTTTTAAAAAGGTGGATTTTCCGCAGCCGGAAGGTCCGATAAGGGCGGTTATGCTTTTTTCCGGAATATCCATATTTATATTTTTAAGCGCCTGGCTGTTTCCGTACCAGAGGCAAAGGTCGTTTACCGTAATAATATCGCTCATAATGCTCTCCTTTTTTCAAAATATCTGCTTACTGCTTCCGCCGCAAAGTTGATTATAAGGGTAAGAACCATAAGAATTGCCGCGATTGCAAAAGCAACTTCAAATTCTCCCTGTTCCTTTGCGTAAAAATAAAGGGCGACCGTAAGGGTTGAACCGGAACTTCCGAGTCCTTCAAAAAATCCGTTCAGAGAATGGGCAAAGCCGGCGGTGAAAAGCAAAGCGGCGGATTCCCCAAGGATTCTGCCGATGGAAAGAATACAGCCGGTGATAACGCCGTCAACACAGCCCGGAAGCACAACGGTGCGGATAACCCTCCATTTTCCCGCTCCAAGTCCAAAGGCGCCTTCCCGGTAACTTTGGGGAACGGTCTTTAAGCTTTCCTGGGTGGTTCGCATAACTGTCGGAAGATTCATTATAACAAGGGTAAGCGCACCGGCAATGAGCGATCTTCCGAAGCTCATAAAATTACAGAAAAACAAAAGCCCGACCAGACCGTAGATTATCGAAGGGATTCCGGAAAGGGTTTCCGCGGCATATTCGATTGCGGAAACGATTTTTTTGTTTTTTGCATATTCGGTAAGATAAATCGCCGCGCCGACACCAAGCGGAAGAACAATCAGAAGGGTTGCGATGACGATATAAACGGTGTTCATAATATCCGGCAGGATTCCGATGGTTTCTTTAAGATAGCTCGGCTCTGTAGAAATAAGTTCCCAGGTGATGTTCGGGATTCCCTCTATCATAACGTAACCTATTATAAAAAGGACCAATCCTGCGGTAACTGCGGCGGAAAGATACATAAGGCCGCGCATTATGGTGATATATACTTTTCTTTTTGCGGTCATATTAACCCTCCTTTTCCCGCTTGAGGAAGAAATTGAGCGCCGCGTTTATCAGCATTATGAAAAGGAAAAGCACCAGCGCAACGGAAAAAATAGCCTGCTGATGAAGGCTTCCGTCCGTGGCATAGTTCATTTCGCTTGCGACGGCGGTTGTGAGAAAACGCACGCTTCCGAAAAGTTCCGGCATATTTGGGGCGTTGCCGGAAACCATGATTATCGCCATGGCTTCGCCGATGGCTCTGCCGACTCCGAGAACAACCGCCGCGGCAATTCCGCTTTTTGCCGCAGGAACGGAAACTTTAAAATATGTCTCAATAGGCGTTGCACCAAGAGCAAGGGAAGCATCTTCATATTCTTTCGGAACAGCTTCCAGAGCGGTCATGGAAACTTTTATTATGGAAGGAAGAATCATAACCGCAAGAACGATTATCGCCGCAAAAAGCGAAGAACCGTCCGGCAAATCAAAAACTTCGCGGATCGCCGGAACAAGGACTATCATTCCAACAAGTCCGTAAACAACCGAAGGGATTCCCGCAAGAAGGCTTACGGCGGTTTCCATAAAGAACTTTACCCTTGGCGAAGCGATTTTCGCGAGATAAACTGCGGTTAAAAAGCCCACCGGAACGCCGAGGATAATCGCACCGGCGGTGCCGTAAACGCTTGTTAAAATAAATGGCAGGATTCCGTAAAGATTTTTGGAATAATCCCAGGTTTTTCCGAAAAGAAAATTAAAAAGCCCGATTTCCCGGATTGCCGGAATTCCGGAAATTATAAGATAAACCGTGATAAGCAAAACAAAACCGACTGTTATAAGCCCGAGGATTAGGAAGATTCCCTCGATTATTTTTTCTGTTGGATTTTTCAGTTTTTTCATATTCAAAACCTTTCAGATGCGCTTAAAAGGCGTGCTTTTTTAATCAAAGCCGCCTTTTGCGTTTTTATTTTTCAGTTTGCGGGAACAACGCCCATGGCATAGATTATTTCAAAAACTTCTTCGGAAAGAGCGTAATCAAAAAATTCCTGCGCACTTTCGGAAAGAACGGAATCCGTTTTTGTAACAAGGATAAACGGTCGCTGGACGGGATAGCTTCCGTCTTTAACGGTTTCTTCCGAAGGAGCAACTCCGTTTATTGAAAGAGCTTTAACGCTGTCTTTAAGGGAAGCGAGAGAAGCATATCCGATGGCGCCGGGGTTTCCGGCAACGGTTGTGATAACGTCGCCGGTAGAGGTAAGTTCGTTTCTGTATTTGCAAACACCTTCAACTCCGACTATGGATTCAAATCCGTCACGGGTTCCGCTGGCGGCTTCTCTTCCGATAAGGACAATTTCGCCGTCGTTTCCGCCAATTTCGCTCCAGTTTCTGATTTCACCGGTAAAGATTTTTGCGATGGTTTCGATTGAAAGATCGGAAACCGGGTTTTCCGGATTTACGATGATTGCGATTCCGTCATAGGCAAGAATCGTTTCGGAAAGTCCGTTTGCCTTTTCCTCATCTTTAAGGTAACGGCTGGAAAGTCCGATGTCACAGGTGCCCTCGGTAACAGCCTTTATTCCCGCGCCGGAACCGGTGGGATTATATGTAAAGGAAATGTCACTGTTTTCGTTTTCAAAGGATTCGCCGAGGGCGCCGATGACTTTTTCCATGGAGGTGGAACCGTCCGTGACAACGGTGTTTTCGCTTTTGCCGCAAGCGGAAAAAGCGAATATCATAACAAAGGAAAGAAAAATTAAAAAAAATCTTTTTGCTTTCATAATAAAAAAGCTCCTTTTGCACAGTAGTTTTTCATTGCGGTTACTACTATACAAAAGGAACATCAAACCTGTTACCGGGGTTTTGTAAAATCTGTGTAAAATAATTATACTCCGTCGCAAGCAACGCCTATGGCTAGCCACGGCAGAGCTTGGCAGGGAAGTCCCTGTAACCCTATTTATGGATATTCTTTTTATTTATCATTTAATATGAAAGCTAAATGTTAAACAAAAAATCAACGACCACAAGTGGCCGCTGATTTTAAAATTTGTATTTATTTTTTTGATAAGGCTACATTATATGTTTTGCCAAAATTAGGTGTTTTAATTAACTGCCCTTCGTTTTCTTGAATAATTTTTTTTGAATGTTCAGCAATATAATCCTTTAAATTACCAGTAATAGTGTTTACTCCAAAGGAAGATATTTCTTCTGCCGTAGCAAAACAGAATTTATTAGATGTTTGTTTCATTAAATTTTTCAAATCATCTTCTTGCTCTTTTGTAGGAATCAATTCTACAACATCCGCAAGAAGAAGTTCATATGTTTGAAAATGATCACTATATTTCACATCTGTCATATGCCTTCCGCAAAAACGATAAGATATATAGTTCCAATTAATAATTCCGGTATCAATCATTTCTTCTTTAAATTCTCGACTTAAATTTTCAAGATTTTCACGTTCTGCTTTATTATCAAACCTTTTTACAAATCTTCTCAGATATTTATTTTCCATTCGAAGTCGATAGTCATCACGAGAGGATTCGTCAATTGGAATCTTATCATCATCCTTTATTTGAAAAAGATTTTTAAGTTGTATTTTTTCATTCTCTTTAAATTTGTAAACACCGCCAACAGGTTGAAATTTGTTCGTACCACGTTCATTTTTAATTAAAAAATATTTGTTTTCAACTTTAATTCGATATAAATAAGCAAA
>JAZQBJ010000089.1:0-12913 GCA_045545715.1 Oscillospiraceae bacterium | reverse complement strand
CTCTTTACCGGTGATGTTTTTAACTGCTTCCTGAACAGCGGGAATTCTGGTGGAACCGCCGACGAGAAGGATCTTGTCAAGGTCGGAAGCTTTAAGGCCTGCGTCGGAAAGTGCCTGGCGAACCGGTCCCATGGTTGCTTCAACAAGGTCTGCGGTAAGCTCGTTGAATTTTGCTCTGGAAACGTTTACGTCAAGGTGTTTCGGGCCGGTTGCATCTGCAGTGATAAAGGGAAGGTTTACGTTTGCCTGGGTCATGCCGGAAAGTTCGATCTTGCATTTTTCTGCGGCCTCTTTAAGTCTCTGCATTGCCATTTTGTCGGTGCGGAGATCAATGCCGTTTTCAATTTTGAACTGGTCGGCAAGATAGTTGATAAGTCTGTCGTCAAAGTCGTCGCCACCAAGGTGGTTGTTACCTGCGGTTGCAAGAACTTCCTGAATTCCGTCGCCCATTTCGATGATGGAAACGTCGAAAGTACCGCCGCCAAGGTCATAAACCATGATTTTCTGGTCGTCTTCTTTGTCTGCACCGTAAGCAAGAGCTGCCGCGGTGGGTTCGTTGATAATACGTTTTACTTCAAGACCGGCGATTTTGCCTGCGTCTTTGGTTGCCTGGCGCTGTGCGTCGGTGAAGTATGCGGGAACGGTGATAACTGCGGCGGTTACGGTTTCACCGAGATATGCCTCTGCGTCAGCTTTGAGTTTCTGGAGTACCATTGCGGAAATTTCCTGAGGGGTATAGTTTTTTCCGTCGATGTTTACTTTATAGTCGCTTCCCATGTGACGTTTGATGGAAGTGATGGTTCTTTCGGGGTTGGTTACAGCCTGGCGTTTTGCAGCCTGGCCGACAACACGTTCACCGGTTTTGGAAAAACCGATAACGGAAGGGGTGGTTCTTGCGCCTTCGGGGTTAGGGATAACAACAGCTTCGCCTGCTTCCATAACAGCTACGCAAGAGTTAGTAGTACCAAGGTCAATACCAATGATTTTTGCCATAATTATATTCCTCCAATTAAGTTAAAGATTTACAAGATTGATTATATTAAAAGGTTTTGCTTTGATTTACAAAATTTGATCAGTTTGCAACAACAACCATTGTGTGGCGGATAACTTTGTCGCCAAGCACATAGCCTTTTCTGTAAACATCGGTTATGATGTTTTCTTCATAAGCCGGGTTGTCGATATGCATGACAGCTTCGTGAAGGTTGGGGTCAAACTGCTGATCCATCGCGGGGATCTCTTTTACGCCGATATTTTCAAAAACCTCAACAAGGGTGTTCTGGATAAGGGAGATACCTTTTTTGAATTCTTCGTCCTTACACTCATAGTTAAGAGCTCTTTCAAAGTTATCGAGAACGGGAAGAAGCTTTTTGACAGTATCGACGGTTGCGTCGCCGTAAATTGCGTCTTTTTCACGCTGACTTCTTTTTCGGAAGTTGTCATATTCCGCAAGGGTTCGGAGATATTTGTCATAAAGCTCATCTTTTTCTTTTTTTAGCTCGTCAAACTTTGCCTGAATAGCTTCAAGTTCGGAAACCTCTGTGGTTCCTGTCTGCTCTTCTGTTGGGGTTACTTTTTCTTTATCCATTTTCATCACCTGTTTTTCTCTGATATGTTATAGAAAGCAGTGTGCCGAGTTTTTCAGCAAAATATTCAAGGTGGGGAATAAGCCTTGAATAATCCATTCTTACCGGCCCTATAAGACCGATGGTTCCGCAATCGTTTTCGCCGATTGAAAACCTTGCAACAAGAAGCGAACTTCCGGAAAGCTGAGAAAGGCTGTTTTCCTTTCCGATAAAAACCGTTACGCCGGAGGGGTTGTTACCGATGACCGGCCCGAGTTTTTCGCGTTTTGAAATCAGTTTCATGATCTCAAGCGCCCTGTCGGAATATTCGTTATAGGTAAGAAGCTTTTCTCTTCCGCCAAGGTAATACTGGCCGTCATAAACCTCTTTGCAAAGTTCATAGATTCCGACGATCAGCGGATTGAAGACGTTTGAATAATCGCCAAGCTGGATCGAAACGGCGTTTACGAATTCTGCGGTTATCTCCTTGAGAGTGTGTCCGCAGAAGCGGTCTTTCGCAAACTTGCGGAAGAAATCCGCTATTCCGGCATTCACCCGGAACCCAAGCCTGCAAACCTTGCTTTTAACAACGCCGTTCGAAGCTATAACAAGAAGAACGACCGTTGAAGCGTCTGCCGGAACAATATCGATGTGTTCGACCGTAACATAACTCGGGGTGGTGGTCATGGCAACGGTGGCGCATCCGGTATATTCCGCAAGGGTTTCGGCGCAGTCGGCAAGAAGTTTATCCGGGTCAGGATCGCCGATGTTGAACAAAGCGTCGATGCCGTCTTTTTCGTCCTCCGTCAAAGGTTTTACTCTCATCAGGTCGTCGATATAGGCTCTGTAACCGAGATGGGAAGGTATCCTTCCGGCGGAAGTGTGGGGCTGTTCAAGAAATCCCATTTCAAAAAGCGCGGCCATTTCGTTTCTTACCGTTGCGGGAGAAACGGAAATTTCGGGGAATTCTGAAAGTGTTTTTGATCCAACCGGTTCGCCGGTCCGGATATAAGTTTCAACAATGGCGGAAAGAATTCTTTTCTTTCTGTCGTCAAATCTCACTTTCAAAACCTCCTTATTTTGTGATTTTGGTTTTAGCACTCAACTCTTTCGAGTGCCAACAACTATATTATACTGATATTTTTTCCGTTGTCAAGGGAATATACAAAATATTCACAAATTTTTAGCACTTTTTTAATTGGAGTGCTAATTTTGTCGAAAATGGCGAAAATCCAATATTATAATAAAGGTAAAATGTATTAATAAAAAAGGGAACGGAAAATTTTCCGTTCCCTTTTTATATGTTGTTTTAATTATCGGTTATCATTTGTTGGGATCAAGAATTTCAAAAGTTCCGCCATAACCCGGGTCTTCGCGTTTATCAAACTGACCGCCGCTTACTTTTTTCATCTCTTCCTCAGCAAGTTCGTTGTCGCATACAAATTCGGCATATACCTGATAGTTGTTTCCGTTGTCGTCGAAGAAGAAGGTGGAAATGCGATAGGTTTTTCCGTCATCAAGTTTGTCGGTATAAACGGAAATATCATATCTGTCGCTGCTTTCGCTTTCGGGGTCGATTCCGTGGCAATAGCTGGTGTTGAAAGTAACGGGCTCTTTACCCATGATTCTGTACCATTCGCCGTCATCGCCGAGAACGTGAAGTTCAAAAGTATCATAGAAAGAAAGAGAATCTTTGCTTTCGTTTTTCCAGAAGCAACGGATGCTGCTTTCGTCATCGAAGCAGTATTCATACTCGGTGTAAAAAGTGACATCATCTCTGGTTTCGGTATAGTAAGGTTCTGCTTTCTGAAGTTTTTCACAACCGGAAAGAAGAAGAACAAAACAAAGCAGGGTAATAATAATTTTTTTCAAAACAACTGCGTCCTTTCATATGGTCATAAAAGTATCAAACCATATTATAGCACGGTTCGACATTAAAATAAAGCCTTTTTTTGATCAATATCCCAGATGTTCACCGATTATTATGACTTTAATCCGATTTGGAATACGTTGATAGCTTAAAAGGGTGTAGCTGCAGCAGATTCTTGCGGGAGATTTGCAGTCCATGCAGGTTCCCGTTTCAGAACAGGGAGTTTTGCAGCCAAGACGTTTTGCGTTTGCCGGTGCCGCAAGATTGCGAAGCCTGTCATCCGCCGCGGCAACGTCGGTAACAAGTTTGTTTGTTCCCGCAACAAGAATTACGTTTTTCGGTCCGTAAATAATCGGTGCTACCCTTGTTCCGGCGCCGTCAACATTATAAATTTCGCCGTCATCGGTTATTGCGTTTGCGCTTGCAAGAAAATAATCCGCAAAAAAGGCCTCTCTTCTTGCGGTTTCAACTTCCTCGGCGGGAACGGTGTGGGAATCCCTGTAATCATAATTTCCGTTTTCAAGAAGGCCGATGATTCCGGTTTCGTGAAGAGTTCTTGAACCGCCGACGCGGCAGACCGAACCTTCAGGAATAAGGCTTTTGACAAGTTCAAGAGCCTCTTCGGAAGTTTTTACATAATAAGCCTCCATTCTGTTGGAACGAAGTTTTTCAATAACGCGATTTGCGCGTTTTTCCTCGGTAAACATAACGTTGCTGTCCATTATTCCCAATCCTTTCCCAAAACGATATCAAGAAGTTCAAGCGGTTGTTTTATAATAAAATCCGCGCCAGATCCCAAAAGTTCTTCTTCGCCGCCGTAACCATAAAGAGCGCCGATTCCTATAACCTTGTTTTCATGAGCACCGATGATATCCATATCTCTGTCGCCGACCATAAAAACATGCTCAAGTTCATCTTCGGCAACACCAAGCCGCTTTAGCGCAAGACCGATTATCGCAGGTTTTGTGTCAAGAGTTTTGTCCTCTGTTGCACCGCAGATCTCATCGAAATATTTCATCATGCCTTTTTCCTCAAGAATTATGCGGCAGGCTCTTTCCGGTTTGCAGGAAGCAAGCGAAATTTTGCAGCCGTGTTCATGGAGGGCTTTGAGCATTTCAATAACGCCGTCATATGTAAAATTCTGGTGTATTCCGGTAACAAGAAACTTTTCGCGGTATTTTTTAACAAGTTCTTCGCATTTTTCCTCATCAAAACCATAAAGAGCGAATGTGTTCCGAAGAGGGGGACCGATATAGCTGCGAAGCTTTTGCGGGTCGTTTTCTTCAATACCAACGGAAGAGAGGGCGTATTTTATGCAGTCGGTAATGCCCTCATAAGGATCAGTAAGGGTTCCGTCAAGGTCAAAAAGCACATATCTGGTCATATTTTATCACTCTCCTAATTTTTCGGCGGCCGAAAGGGCAAGCAAAAGAGCTGCATCAGCGGCCTGCTCACGAACCGAGCATCTGTCGCCCTCAAAATGGTTTTCGAGCACGGCTGAATATTTTTCGCTTGAAACGCCGATATAAACAAGCCCGACGGGCTTGTTTTCGGCAGCGCCGGGTCCGGCGTTTCCTGTTACGGAAACGCCTATATCGGCGTTCATAACCTTTCGTATCCCTTCGGACATTTCCTTTGCGGTTTCTGCGGAAATGGCACCGTGCTCATCAAGCGTTTCGGTGCTCACTCCGAGCAAAACGTTTTTTGCTTCGTTGCAATAAGTGATTGCACCGTATTTAAAAGCACCGGAAGCACCTGAAACGGAAGTCAGCCTTGCGGCAACCATTCCGCCGGTGCAGCTTTCGGCAGTTGCAACGGTGGCTTTTTTATCAAGAAGCATTTTTATAAGTTCGAATTCTGCAGTGTTTCCCATAATACCTCCGAAAAATTATATCATAAAAGGCGTTTCTATAGCTGAAACGCCTTTTTGTTTATGATTATTCTTCGTCTTTAACAATAGCAATATGCAGTTCATCAAGGTTTTTCTGGTCAACCTCGGTGGGGCACTGGGTCATAAGTTCGCTTGCGGTCTGTACCTTCGGGAAAGCGATAACGTCGCGGATGGAAGGACGGTCGAGCATAAGCATGACCATTCTGTCAAGACCGAAAGCCATTCCGCCGTGGGGCGGAACGCCGTATTTTTCAGCGTCGAGAAGGAATCCGAAACGGGCCTGTGCAACTTCTTCAGAAAGACCAAGAGCCTGGAGCATTTTGTCCTGAACTTCGGTGTCGCTGATACGGATGGAACCGCCGCCGAGTTCGCAGCCATTGAGAACCATGTCGTAAGCTCTTGCATAGCAGTCGCCCGGATCGGTCATAAGTTTATCCTCATCGCCGAATCTGGGGCAGGTGAAGGGATGGTGTTTTGCCATCCAGCGGTTTTCCTCGTCGCTCCACTCGAAAAGCGGGAAGTCGGTTACCCAAAGGAAATTATAGGTGCCTTTGGGGATAAGGTCAAGGCGTTTTCCAAGCTCAAGACGAAGTGCGCCGAGAGCATCAAAAACGATGTCGTTGCGGTTGTCGCCTACGATAAAGAGAACGTCGCCGGTTTCTGCGCCGAGTCTTTCGCGGATAGCAAGTTTTTCTTCCTCGGAAAGGAATTTTTCATAGCTGGAGGTTTCTGCTTCGGGGGTAAGTCTGGTCCATGCAAGACCTTTTGCTTTATAAAGTTTTACAACTTCGGTGAGCTTGTCGATTTCTTTTCTGGTAAAGACGGAAGCTGCGCCTTTTGCGTTGATAGCGCGGACAGAACCTTTTTCAAGTGCGCCGGCAAAAACTTTAAATTCTGTGTTTTTGAGAAGGTCAGAAAGATCACAGATCTCAAGACCGAAACGGGTATCCGGTTTGTCGGAACCGAATCTTGCCATTGCTTCGTTATAGGTAAGTCTTTCAAAAGGAGTGGGAACGTCATAGTTAAGAACGTCCTTGAAAACGCGTTTAACAAGACCTTCGTTGAGGGTCATAACGTCGTTTTCGTCAACAAAGCTCATCTCCATGTCGATCTGGGTGAATTCGGGCTGACGGTCTGCGCGAAGGTCTTCATCGCGGAAGCAGCGTGCAATCTGCATGTATCTGTCGCAGCCGGACATCATAAGAAGCTGTTTATAAAGCTGGGGGCTCTGGGGAAGAGCATAGAAACAACCGGGATGAACACGGGAAGGAACAAGATAGTCTCTTGCACCTTCGGGGGTGGATTTGATAAGGTCCGGAGTTTCGATTTCCATAAAGCCGTTTTCATCGTAATAATCGCGCGCGGATTTTACGATTTTGTGGCGCATCATAAGGATGTTCTGCATTTCGCCGCGGCGAAGGTCAAGATAGCGATATTTAAGGCGAAGATCTTCTTTTGCGTTGCAGTTGTCGCTTACTTCAAAAGGAGGGGTCTGGCTTTTTGCAAGGATGAAAAGTTCGCTTACAAAAAGTTCAACTGCGCCGGTGGGGATTTCGGTGTTGACGGATTCGCGTCTGCGGATAACGCCTTTTGCTTCAAGAACAAATTCTGCTCTTACGGAAGCTGCTTTTTCAAAAACTTCTTTGTCGGTGCCGTCGCCGAAAGCAAGCTGAAGAATACCGCTTCTGTCGCGAAGGTCGATGAAAATAAGATTGCCGAGGTCGCGGGTTTTCTGCGCCCAACCGAAAACGACAACTTCTTTGCCGATATGGCTTTCGTTGAATTCACCGCAATATGCGGTGCGGTTATAACCGTTTATCATTTATATTCCTCCGTTACGGGATTTATTTATCAAAAATTAATTTCAGGCGGGATGTTGAGAGGGGTGAGGTTTGAAACCTCGTTTTCAATAACGCTCTCAAGAGAACCGAAAACGTCGCCGAGTCTTGCTTCATAAATGAATTCGATAAGTTCATCAAGTTCAACTTCTTCGGCTTCGCCGTTTGTCATATTTTTGACTTTAACTTTTCCTTCCTCAAGTTCGGAATCGCCGATGATGCAGGAAAGTTTTGCGCCGATCTTATCGGCATATTTCATCTGAGCCTTAACGCTTCTTCCGCAAAGGTCACATTCAGCTTTGAAACCTTCCGCACGAAGGGAGTTGACAAGGTTTGCGGCTTCAATGCTTGCCTTTGTTCCCATGGAACCGATATAAATATCGCAGGAACCTTCTTCCGGGAAGGCAACGCCGGTGTTTTCCATAAGGAGAAGAAGTCTTTCAAGACCCATTGCAAAACCAATGCTCGGAGTTTTCGGTCCGCCCAAAAGTTCGATAAGTCCGTCATATCTTCCGCCGCCGCAAACGGTTCCCTGGGAACCGATGTTGGTGCTTACGAATTCAAAAACGGTTCTGGTGTAATAATCAAGTCCGCGGACAATGGTCGGATTTACGGTATATTCAATGCCAAGGCTGTCAAGACGTTCTTTAAGTTCGTCAAAATGCGCCTGACAGTCGTCGCAAAGATAATCGAGAATAACGGGTGCGTCTTCGGCAATTTTATGGCAGATGGGGCTCTTGCAGTCGAGAATACGCATGGGGTTGCGGTCAAGTCTTTCGCGGCAGGTTTCGCAAAGTTCCTCTTCGTGGCTGCGGAAATATTCTTTGAGCGCCTCGTTATATTTTGCTCTGCATTCCGGGCAGCCGATGGAGTTGATCTCGAGCTCGATTCCTTCGATCTGGAGCTGTTCGAAAATCTGACTGACCATTGCGATCATTTCAGCATCCGCTGCGGGAGAAGCTGCGCCGACAAGTTCTGCGCCGAACTGATGGAATTCGCGGAGTCTTCCCGCCTGGGGTTTTTCATAGCGGAAACAACTGGTGAGATAGCTTGCCTTAACGGGAAGAGCGCCGTTGAGAAGTCCGTGTTCAATAAGAGTTCTCATGCAGCCTGCGGTTCCTTCCGGGCGAAGAGTTATGGAACGTTCGCCTTTATCAAGGAAAGTGTACATCTCTTTCTGAACAACGTCGGTGGAATCGCCGACGCCTCTTGCAAAAAGTTCGGTGTGTTCAAAGGTAGGAAAACGAATTTCCTTAAAGCCGAAAGTTTCGGCAACCCTCATGGCAGTTTTTTCAACGTGCTGCCATTTTGCGCTCTGTTCAGGAAGAACGTCCTGGGTTCCCCTGGGCGCTTTTGTAAGAATAGCCATAAAAATACCTCTTGTATAATTTTGATTATAATAATCAAAAATAGTCTAAAAATAAATTAAAATGTCGAAAATGGCTTATTTAAGCCGTTTTATCAATGAACAAGTTCGCGCCAATCAAGGTCGCCGCGTTCAAGAGCATGAATAAGGGCTTCTGCGGTGGCAATGTTTGTTGCAACAGGAATATTATGAACGTCGCAAAGACGAAGAAGGGTTGTGTAATCGACGTCCGGGTTTTGGTTCATCGGATCACGGAAGAAAAGAAGAAGATCGATTTCATTGCAGGCAATGCGGGAAGCGATTTGTTCACAGCCGCCGTGGCTTCCGCTTAAAAAACGGCTGATTTTAAGTCCGGTGGAATCCGCAACAAGTTTTCCGGTTCTTGAAGTGGAACAGAGTTTGTGCTTTCCAAGAATTCCGCAATAGGCAATGCAGAACTGGACCATGAGTTCTTTTTTGGTGTCCTGGGCAATAATTGCAATATTCATAAGCAAAACCTCCTTTTTTATTTAAAACCGAGGGGGATATATTTACCGCGTATCCTTTCTGCGAGGGCGCGGAAAGTTTCGTAGTTAACTCCGGCATCATCAAGAGGCTCGCCGGAGTCCATGGCGTTTCTGGTAAAAGGGTCTTCCCAGATAACTCCGATAAGCTGAAGTTCGCTGCCGTCAATCATTTCGTCAAGATTTTTGATGGGGTCAAGTTTTTTTGCCTTGAGAGGGCAGCGCTCGATAACAAGTCTTCTTTCCTTAACACCGGAATTCAGAAGAAGTGCGCCGGCGGCTCTTGCTCCGCGAACGGAAGAAGGATCGGGAGTTGCAACAACAAGGCCAAGATCTGCACACTTTGCGGCGTTTTCAAGTTCCGGACCAATTCCTGCGGGACAGTCGAGAATGACATATTCGTAAGAATCTCCCAGTTCCCAAAGGATTTTTCCGATAGTTTCGTCGGTAACGAGAACAGGTTTTGCCGCCGCGGCGATAAGTGAAAGGTTCGGGCAAAAAGGACAGGAAAGAACGGCGTCCTTAACTTCACATGAACCGCGGATAATGTCACCCATATCGAAAAGAATATGTTCCGAAAGTCCAAGGGCAACGTCAAGACTTCTGAGTCCCGAATCCAGTTCAACAAGAAGAACGCGGCTTTTGCTGAAGGCAAAAGCTTCGCCCAAAAGCGCAGAAACGGTGGATTTTCCCGCGCCGCCTTTTCCGGAAGCAACCAGAATTATTTTTGCCATTTCCGCACCTCTTTTCAACACTTATTCCATTTTATTGTAACATATAATTTATAAAGTTGCAATAAGACGAAAGCGGTTTTTATCCGTCGATTTGTGCAGTTTTTGCAGGATTTTGGGCAAAAGACAGAAGTGCGGAACAGATAATCCGCAGCATCCTGAATGTTCGCTTTACAATTCGCAAATCTACGATGTAATTTTACAAAATGTATTAAAATTTTATAAAAAAATAAAAGCGCACCCGAAGGTGCGCCAAAAAATCATTTGTTATTCATTGCGGAAACAACTTCCAGAACAGCGGATTTTTGTTTTGATGTAAGGCTTACCCAGCCTTCAAAAAGTTCTTTCAGTTCCGGAGAAAGTTCAACCATTTCACTTTCGCAAAAGAATTGGGAAAGTGTTATTCCGAATGCGTTGCAAATCGTTTCAAGGGTGCTTATGGAAGGCATTGTTCCGCGCTTGAAGATATTTGCAAGGGTGGATTCGGAAAGTCCGCATTCTTTTGAAAGCCTGTATTCAGACCAGCCGCGGTCTTTCATAAGCTGTTTTAATTTTGCATGAACGTCCATAAAGCACCTCCTCTTTTGTATTTATTTTACCTTTATGTTGAATTGTTTTATACTGAATACTTGTAATATTTTTACTGTTATGTTAAACTGTAAATAACGTTTAAAATAATGTGAAGGAGGAATGTGTGTGCCAAACGATATGGGAACAAAAGAGGCGGCAGAAAAATGGGGATATTCTCAAAGTACTATTTCGGAATGGTGTCGCAAAGGTCTTATAAAAGCGGAGCAGGACGCCCCGGGAAGTCCATGGAGGATTCCGAAGGATACGGAATGTCCAAGGAAAATTAAAACTGTGAAATGAGGGTTAAATAATGAACGAAAATAATAAAATGTTTTGGCAGGCAATGTTTACTGTTTTAATATTAGCGGCTTTGGGCGTAGTGTGTTTTATTGCAGGTTCAGGAACAGATAGTGTAATTTTTGTTATTATTGGAATTGTTCTTACTGGTTTTGCGATTTGGTGTTTTGTGAATTTGATTAATGAACAGCAACAGAAAATAGCAAGAAGCGATGATAATGAAAGTACAAGTATAGGATGTTCTACGTTTATGTGGGTAATAATAATCGCAATTATTATTGTATTTTTCACTATGTGTTCCGGTGGTGAAGTTGACAACAGCATAGCATATGATTCTGATGGTTTCCTCGGATACAGCGATTCCTTCTGGGATTGGTGGGGCGACCAATAATTAAAAACGGGCGGATAATATCCGCCCCTACATAAAAAACCGCACTTGTAAGCAAGTGCGGTTTTTGTTTAATTAATTATCAGCCCGGAGGCCAGCCAAGGTTTCTTCCGGCAAGAACGTGGAAATGAAGGTGAGGAACTGTCTGTCCCGCTTCTTCGCCGTAGTTGGTAACAACACGGTAACTTTCAATTCCCTTTTCCTTTGCAATTTTTGCGATGATTTCGAAGATATAAGCGACGATGCCGCTGTTTTCTTCAGTAATTTCGCCTGCGCCGGTGATGTGTTCCTTCGGAATCACAAGAAAATGGGTGGGAGCCTGGGGGTCAATATCATTGAAGGCGAGAACTTTTTCGTCTTCATAAACTTTGCTGCTGGGAATGATCCCTGCGGCAATTTTACAGAAAAGGCAGTTTTCCATAAAGATTATGCTCCTTTCGTGAATTGCCTCCCTTGTCAAAGGGAGGGGGACCGTTGCGGTACGCACGGTGGAGGGATTCCTTTAAATGAATCCCCCGGTCTTTCGCCTTCGGCGAAATCCAGCCTCCTTTAGGCAAGGTGACCTTATAAAGAATTATTTATTGATGAGAAGGGTCTCAACGATTTCCGCTGCGGAAGCAAGAGCGTCGTCGATCATTTCGGGATTTGCGCCGCCCATTGCACTGTCGGGTCTGCCGCCGCCGGAACCGCCTGCCATTGCGGCGATTTCTTTGACGATCTTGCCTGCATGTGCGCCTTCTTTAAGAGCGTTGATTCCGCAGACAACGAGGACGGAAACTTTGTCTTCGTTGACGGAAGCAAGAAGTGCGATTGCGTCCTGTGCGGTGAATTTGATGTGGTCGCCCATGATTCTGAGGCTTGCGGGAGAAATTCCTTCGAGCTTGGTGCAGATGAATTTAAGTCCGCAGATCTCTTTTGCGGAAGAGATAAGGCTTTCAACTCTCATCTGAGCAAGTTTGTTGTTGAGTTCTTCGATCTCTTTGTCTTTTGCTTTAAGTTCGGCCATAACAGCTGCGGATTTCTGAGCAACTTCGCCGACGCCGTTAACTTTAAGGTTTGCGGCGGTTTCGCCAAGAGTTCCGTTCATCTGTTCAATGTAATCAAGAACGCCGGTGCCGGTTACTGCTTCAATACGTCTTACGCCTGCTGCAACGGAAGATTCGCTGATGATTTTGAAAAGACCGATTTTGCTGGTGTTGGTAACGTGGGTACCGCCGCAGAATTCGATGGAACGGCCGGAAACGTTAACAACGCGAACGGTGTCGCCGTATTTTTCACCGAAGAGAGCCATTGCACCCATGCCTTTTGCTTCTTCAATGGGCATTTCGTTGATGTCAACATCGAGGGAAGCAAGAACCATTTCGTTAACGACTTTTTCGGTTTCTGCAATTTCCTCTGCGGTCATTGCGGAGAAATGGCTGAAGTCAAAACGGCAGCGGTTTTCGTCAACGTAAGAACCTGCCTGGTGAACGTGGTCGCCGAGAACCTCGCGGAGAGCTTTCTGGAGAAGGTGGCAGGCGGTGTGGTTACGCTGGGTTGCGTTTCTGATGGATTCGGTAAGTCTTGCGCGGACGTTGTCGCCGGTGTGGATATGGCCGGAGCCCATAACGCCGATGTGCATATACTGACCGGTGGGAGATTTTTTGCAGTCGGTTACGTTGAAGATGGAAGGACCGGAAGTGATGGTACCTCTGTCGCCGACCTGACCACCCATTTCTGCATAGAAAGGAGTGGAGTCAAGAATGATAACTGCTTCGTCGCCTTCTTCGAGTTCAGAAACGAGTTCGCCGTCTTTAAGAATAGCAAGAACTTCGGAAGCGGAGTCCATTCTGTTGTATCCGACAAATTTGGTTTTTACGTCGCCGAGGGAAGCAAGGCTGTCTTCAACCCAGGAAAC
>JAZQBJ010000088.1:0-2376 GCA_045545715.1 Oscillospiraceae bacterium | reverse complement strand
GCCGGGAATATAATCAAACCAAGGGATGATTCCCAAAAGGAGGTAAAAGTGATGAAGTACAAAACGTTTTATAAGTCAAAGGCCGAACCTGAAAGGAATTTTGAAATTGTATACTGTGTTTGTGAAGACGAAGATTCGTTTTATATCGAATCATATATTGAAGGAGGTGCCTTCTTTCAAAAAATTTATATCGGAACCTGCTGTGAAAAAGCAGCCGAAGATTTTGCAAGATTTTTGGCTGAAAAATCCGTTCACCCTTTACATATAGAAGATATAATTTCAGATTTGCTGTTTTGAACTGTGAACAAAAATCCTTTCCAATCATAAAATATATTGAGTATGCCTCCTTTTAAGGCAAGAGGCAGCTTTTATCATAATGATAGGAGGATTTTTATGGCAGAGCAAAAAACAAACAGCAATGCCTTTAAGGAGGCAGTTTGCATAGACGCCGGCAGGATCTATGATTCCTGCTCAGACAAAGATTGCTTGGAAGATCTTCAGGTTTATTTTACCGAATCCGAACAGGCAAAAATCGACCGTGCGCTTTCCGTTAAAGCGAAAAGCGTTGAAGTACTTAACGTGTTCCTTGAAGTGGAACCCATCCCCTTCAACCGCGGTTTTTATTCCGTTGATATGACGTTTTACTTTCTTGTCAATCTTTCGGCATATTACACCCCGGTTTCGACGGCGGACTGCGTGACCGGAATTGCATTTTTCTCCAAAAAAGTGATTCTTTACGGAAGCGAAGGAAATGTTAAGGTTTTCAGTTCCGAAATGCCCTTCGGCGGAAGCGGAAATGTCTCCGACAGCCCGAGAGCTGTTGTCCAGACCGTTACTCCAATTGTTCTTTCAAGCAGAGTTGCGGATTCCTGTGAATGTGATTGTGGAGTATGTGAACTCAATTTTCCCGAATGTGTTGCAAATTGTTTCAACGGAAACTTCGTTATTCCAAGCGGCGGAAGAAAAGTTCTTCTTACCCTTGGTCTTTTCACAATCGTTCAGCTTGAACGAAGAGTTCAGATGCTTATTCCGGCCTATGATTTCTGTGTTCCCGGAAAAGAATGCGTCACCACAACTGATGATCCCTGTGAAGTTTTCAAACATATTAAATTTCCGACAAACGAATTTTTCCCGCCAAGACTTGAAGAAAACGGCGATATAGGAGTTTGTTCCTGCGGATGCGGCTGATGCTCAAAAACAAAAAACCGTGCTCAAATTTTGAGCACGGTTTTTCTTTTACCAAACAAACGGAATAAGACGATACTTTACTTTTTCGGAATATTCTTTATAACCCGGAAGACCTTTTATCAGCATTTCATCTTCAAGCTTGGTTCTGACAATAATAACTGTTGCTATCGCCAGAGCAAGAATAAAAACTTCTTTTGAAGGGAAAATACATCTTATCGCAGCGCACCAAAGGAGAACCGCGGAATAGGTCGGATGGCGCACTATAGAATAGGGACCGGTACTGATGACGGTCTGATTTCTTTCCGGCTGAAGTCTTGCTGTGGATTCAAGAAAAGTGTTTTCGAGCATCGCTTTGACCGTTATCACAGCGGAAACAAGATAAATCACCATTCCGGCAACGAAATCAAATTCGATTTCTTTTCCGAGGGGAACGGTTTTTCCTGCGGCAAAATAAACAAGAAAAAACGAACAAAGCCAGAAAACAAGAAGCAAAATTTTATCCCATTTCGGGGAATCGGTATTCAACTTTCCCCTTTCTTTTAAAGTTTCAGGATTTTTTCGGTAAATTATAATTCCGGAAACAAGCGCGACCATTATATAAACAGAAAAAAATATTCCGGAACGAAGATCAAAACTTCCTGCGGCAATCCAAAACAAAGCCGCTCCGATAAGCCTTTCCGCAAAAAGTCTTAAAATATAAAATACGGCTTCTTTATTCATAAAGCACCGCCTTTCGGATTATCTGTGAAGGTCGGGCTCCCTGAAAGTATAAGGAAGAACGTCGCTGAGCTTGTGTTCTTTAAATTCATCTTCGGATTTTCCGATAATTACGGTAAAATCATCGGAACAAAATTCCGCCATAACCTGGCGGCAGACTCCGCATGGATAGCAGAAATCCACCGGAGGATTTCCCGCAGGGCCGCCGACGATTGCGATTGCTTCAAAATTTCTTTCGCCTTCGCTTACAGCTTTAAAAAATGCGGTTCTTTCGGCGCAGTTCGTAGGAGAAAACGCGGCGTTTTCGATGTTGCAGCCGCGATAAATTTTTCCTTCTTTTGTAAGAAGAGCGGCGCCAACCGCAAATCCGGAATAAGGAACATATGCCATTTCTCTTGCTGCAAGAGCTTCTTTCACAAGGGTTTTGTTATCCATAAAATAAAAATCCTCCTTCAGTTTTCTAACTGAATT
>JAZQBJ010000087.1:0-6859 GCA_045545715.1 Oscillospiraceae bacterium | reverse complement strand
GATATTGCTTTTTCGCCTTATAAAAGGACGGAAAAGGGACTTTTTTTACAATAGTTAATTAAAAAAGTCTTTTTATAGAAAGGATCTGTAATCTTATGGCAAACACCAGAAAAGTTGGTACCGTATCCCGCGGCATTCGCTGCCCCATTTTCCGTCAGGGAGATAACCTTGGCGAAATGGTAACCGCAAGCGTTCTCGAAGCAGCCGAATCCGAAGGTTTTGAAATCCGCGACCGCGACGTTATTGCGATCACCGAGTCCGTTGTTGCAAGAGCCCAGGGCAACTATGCAACTGTTGATGACATTGCTGCCGATGTTAAAGCAAAATTCGGCGGAGAAACCGTTGGCGTAATCTTCCCGATCCTTTCAAGAAACCGCTTTGCAGTCTGCCTTCGCGGAATTGCAAGGGGCTGCAAAAAGGTTGTTCTTATGCTTTCCTATCCTTCCGATGAAGTCGGCAACGAGCTTGTAAGCATTGACAAACTTGACGACGCAGGCGTTGATCCCTATACCGACGTTCTTTCCCTTGAAAAATACCGCGAACTCTTCGGCGAAAACAAACACCCCTTCACCGGTGTTGACTACGTCGATTATTACTGCGGCCTTGTTAAAGAAGAAGGCGCAGAAGTTGAAATCATCTTTGCAAACCAGGCAAAAGCAATCCTTGATTATACCGACTGCGTTCTCACTTGCGATATCCACACCCGCGCAAGAAGCAAACGTCTTCTTAAAAAAGCGGGCGCAAAAATTGTTCTCGGTCTTGACGATATTCTTACCGCTCCCATCAGCGGCGGTTATAACGAAAAATACGGCCTTCTCGGTTCCAACAAAGCGACTGAAAGCACCGTAAAACTCTTCCCCCGCGACAGCCAGGATCTTGTTCTCGATATTCAGAAACGCGTTCTTGAAGCAACCGGCAAACACGTTGAAGTTATGGTTTACGGCGACGGCGCATTTAAAGATCCTCAGGGAAAAATCTGGGAACTTGCTGACCCGGTCGTTTCTCCTTTCCATACCGACGGTCTTATCGGCACTCCGAACGAACTTAAACTCAAATATCTTGCAGATAACGAATTCGGCAACCTTTCCGGTGAAGAACTTAAAAAAGCAATTTCCGACAGCATCAAAGCAAAAGACGCAAACCTTGTCGGCAACATGGCTTCCGAAGGAACCACTCCCCGCCAGCTCACCGACCTCATCGGTTCTCTTTGCGACCTTACTTCCGGTTCCGGTGACAAAGGTACCCCCGTTATTCTTGTTGAGGGTTATTTCGATAACTACACCACCTGATATTGAAAAAGTTAAAAGCCTCCGCATTGCGGAGGCTTTTTTTGTTTACCTGAATTTTAAGGTTTGTGATTCCACTTAACAGAAAAACAATCGAAAGAAATTTCAACTTCAGTTCCTTCTGAAAGATATTCTTCTATAGATTTATTGTTATACGGACTGTTTGTCTTTTCAAAAATAAATTCAAAATCAATATCCCCTTCGGGGTTGGTTTTGTAATCAACAGGTTTTCCGTAATAGAGCGCTTCAATTCCGTAACGCTCGGGATGGGATATGAAGATTTTGCATCCGGTATTGAAATCTCCGACAACACGGACGTCTCCTTCTTTAAAATCGGAAAGAAGATCAAGAAACGCTTCCGGAGTGTAAATATATGTATAAATTGCCGGAATGTGTATTTGTCCGAGACCATCTTTATTATAAAAAGATTTTGCGGTGCCGCGGATGAGGATTTTATCGGGGTCGGAGAAATCGAGTTCCGTTATAGTTATGAATTCGGATTCCATGTCGCTGGTAACACCTGTTGTAAATCCGCTTTCGGTTTTATAGATGTTATAAAAAGCTTCCTTGGTTTGGGCTCGAGTTATAATATAACTATCCGGATTTTTTACAACATCATTGATTCCGCGGTATGCGCTGTCATAAAAAACTTCCATAAAGAAAAATATTGCAAAGAGGAAAGCAAACAGAAAAACAAGGCGTTTGGTTGTGAACAGTGTTTTCTTCCGCGGAAGATTTTCCAAAAGTTCTTTCGCATAATCTTCGGCGGTGCCTTCGTGAACGGAAGAAAGGGGAGAACCTTCCGCTTCGATATCCGAATAAAGTTCGGAAAGATCATCGAGAACTTCGCTGAGTTTTTCGCCCTTTGCGGCGTATTTTTTAAGATATTTTGTTACCTCGTTAAAATCGGCAAGATATTCGCCGGAAAGTTTTTCATTCATTCTCGCTGCCTCCTTTCATAATTTTGCAGACGGAAATATAAAATTCGTTCCAGTTTTTGCTGAAATCACCGAGTTCCGAAAGACCTTTTTCGGTTGTGAAATAATATTTTCTTGCGGGGCCGTTCGGAACAGGCATTTTTTCGTATGTAATAAGTTCTTCGTTTTCCATTCGCAGAAGAAGAGGAAGAATTGTTCCGCGGCTTATTTCATTAAAGCCGAATTGGGAAAATTTTTCACAGATCTCCTGGGAATAGAGCTTTTCCTCGGAAAGGAGCTTTAAGACACAGCCTTCGAGTATTCCTTTCATCATCTGGGTTTTTCCGGACAAAGAGTTCGCCTCCTTTTTAGTTGATTGTATTACATTCAACTGAGTTTATTGTAATACAATCAACCGGCATTGTCAATACATTTTTTGAAAATATTGCGGAAAAGAATAAACAAACCCGTGCTCAAGATTTTGAGCACGGGTTTGTTTATTTGCAGCCGTTACAGCCGGAACAGTTTTTACAGTATGCAACGAGGATCACTCCGTTTCCGGAAGTATCGGTTATTTCGTGCTGAAGAGCGTTAAGTTTATCAAGCTGGGTTCGGTCGAGGTCTGCGGGTTTTCCGGGCTTAAACAAAAAATCATCTCCTTATATAATGTATATATAGTATTATATGATTGTTATTTTATATTCTGAATTTTTTGAACGGAATGGGGTTACAACCCCTTTGTCTTTTGTCTGCGGCAAAATCCACCTCCCTTTACACAAAGGAGGCTTAATAAGATGACAAAAACGCACCAACAAACAAATATTCAGAACAAATGTTCGATTTTTTGTTCCGAAACTATTGATTTTAAAATGTTTATATATTATACTATAAAACAGAAATGAAGCCGATTGGATATTATGATTATGGAGGAATGAGATTTATGGCAGACAGAAAAGAAGCACTTGAAACCGCAATCAAACAGCTTGAAAAACAGTACGGAAAAGGAACCGTTATGAAACTCGGACAGGCGCCGGCACTCAACGTTGAATCAATTTCAACCGGTTCCATCTCTCTTGACAGTGCCCTTGGCATCGGCGGTGTTCCCAGAGGCCGTATAGTTGAGATCTACGGACCGGAAAGTTCCGGTAACACAACCGTGGCCCTCCATATCATAGCATCCGCTCAAAAAGCAGGCGGAGAAGCCGCATTTATCGACGTTGTGCACGCTCTTGACCCGGTTTATGCAAAAGCTCTTGGAGTAGATATTGACTCCCTTCTTGTTTCCCAGCCGGATACCGGCGAACAGGCTCTTGAAATTACCGAAGCACTTGTTCGTTCCGGCGCAATCGACGTAATCGTTGTTGACTCCGTTGCGGCAATGGTTCCAAAGGCGGAAATCGAAGGCCTTATGGGCGATACCCACGTTGGTCTTCAGGCAAGACTTATGTCCCAGGCACTTCGTAAACTTACCGGCGTAATCAGCAAAACCAACTGCGTTGCTGTTTTCATCAACCAGCTCCGTGAAAAAGTCGGTGTTATGTACGGAAACCCGGAAGTTACTCCCGGCGGCCGCGCACTTAAATTCTATTCTTCCGTTCGTCTTGACGTCCGCAAACAGGAACAGATAAAACAGGGCGGCGACGTTATCGGAAACCACACCAAAGTTAAAGTTGTTAAGAACAAAGTTGCTCCGCCTTTCCGCGAAGCGGAATTTGATATTATGTACGGACAGGGAATCAGCAAGGAAAGCGAACTCCTCGATATTGCGGTAAAACTTGATATTGTTGATAAATCCGGCGCTTGGTTCTCCTATAACGGCGAAAGACTTGGACAGGGACGCGATAACGTTAAGGAACTTCTCCGTGCAAACACCGCTCTTTGCGAAGAAATTGAAGCAAAAGTCCGTGAAAATATGGATAAACTTTCCGATCTTTCAAAGCCTGCGAAAAAATCCAAAATTTTGAGCGTTGCCCCCACCGGCATTGATATTGAAGCAGATGTGGACGACGAAGAATAAACCGAAAACAAAGCTTACAACCGAACAGACCAAAGAAAAAGCCCTGAACTTGTTAGAGTACAGGGCTCATTCGCGTTTGGAGCTTTTTGATAAACTCAAAGTTTTTGCAGACGTAGATACGGTGAATGAAGTTCTCGATATGCTCGAAGACGGGGGACTTATTGATGATGAGGCCTATGCTTTCCAGTATGCACACGACCTTATGGAAATGAAGCTTTTGGGACCTTCGAGACTCAAAATGGAACTTAAAAGAAAAGGAATTGATGAAGAAATTGCCGAACAGGCGATTTTTGCCGCCGAAGAAGAAATCGGCTCTTCTGAAGAGAGGCTTGAGCGGATTATTGAAATCCGATACAAAAATCAGCTTACCGACGAAAAAAATTCCAAAAAAGTTATAAATTCGCTCTTCCGTCTTGGCTACGGATATGATATGATAAAAGATGCGATATATAAAGTAAAGGAAGAAATTGCAGATGAACTGTATGGAAACGAATGAAACCGTAAAAATCGGAATGATTGCCCTCGGCTGTAACAAAAATCAGGTGGATGCGGAGCTTATGCTCGGCGCTCTTGAAAAAGAGGGTTTTGAAATTGTCGAAAACGCCGCCGAATGCGACGTTGTTATCGTCAATACCTGCGGTTTTATTGAAAGCGCAAAACGCGAATCCATTGAAAATATTCTCCAGTGCTGCCAGCTCAAAGAGCAGGGTTATGTAAAACTCGTTGTTGTAACCGGCTGTCTTGCGGAGCGTTACCGCGAGGAAATGGCAGAACTTATTCCCGAAGCGGACGTAATCCTCGGAATCGGTGCAAACGACGAAATTGCCGCTTCCATCCGCCAGGCTCTTGAAGGACAGAAGGTCCGCAAATTCTATGCTCCGGAAAATCTTGAGATGGAAGGCAAGAGAATTCTTGTTAACTATCCTTATTATGCATATATCAGAATTGCCGACGGATGTGATAACCGTTGTTCCTATTGCGCAATTCCGGCAATCCGCGGACGTTACCGCAGCAGACCCATGGAAAGCATTGTTGAGGAATGCAAAGCTTTTGCTGCAAAAGGCGTTGAGGAATTTATCATCATCGCCCAGGATACCACAAGATACGGCGAAGATATCTACGGAAAAAGAATGCTTCCGGAACTTCTCCGTCAGATCTGCAAAATCGAAGGCATAAGATGGATCAGAATTCTTTATGCATATCCAGAAAGAGTTACCGAAGAGCTTCTTGACGTAATGGCTTCCGAAGAAAAAATTGTAAAATATCTTGATATTCCGCTTCAGCATTGCAGCAAAAAAGTTCTTAAAGCGATGCACAGAAAACAGAGCACTCCGGCCGAACTTATCGCAATGGTAAAACATCTCCGGGAAAAAGTTCCGGGAATCACCCTCAGAACAACTCTTCTCACCGGTTTCCCCGGCGAGAGCGACAACGATTTTGAAGCACTCTGCAAATTTGTAAAGCAGGCAAAATTCGACCGCCTCGGCTGCTTCGCGTATTCAAGAGAAGAAGGCACAAAATCCTATGATATGCCGAACCAGCTTGATGAAGAAACAAAACAGCGCCGTGCGGAAGTTATCATGGAAATCCAGACCGCCGTTTCCGCAGCTATTCTTAAGAAAAAAGTCGGCTCCGTAATGGAGGTTGTTGTTGAAGGATATGATAACAAAAACAAGGTCTTCCGTGGAAGAAGTTCCCAGGATGCACCGGAGATTGACGGAATTGTTTATTTTACAAGCCCGGAAAAACATTGCATCGGGGATTTTGTAAAAGTAAAAATCGTAAAATCTTCCGAATATGATCTTCTTGGTGAACTGACCGAATAAAACCGAAAGGAGGGCGTTTGTTGAACACACCGAACGTACTCACTCTTTTGAGAGTTGCAATGATCCCACTTTTTGTTGCAGCTTTTCTTACAGCGGGAATCAGTGATTGGGTAACGCTTGCGCTGTTTGCGCTTGCTGCAATAACCGATGCCCTTGATGGATATATTGCAAGAAAAAAGAACATTGTAACAGATTTCGGAAAACTTATGGATCCGCTTGCGGATAAACTTATGGTCATGGCAGCATTTATTTGTTTTACATATGCCGGCCTCCTTCATCCGGCGGTAACCATTGTTGTTATGTCCAGAGAATTTCTTGTTACAGGAATAAGAACTCTTGCAACCTCAAAAGGAAAAGTTATTGCTGCAGATTTTTTGGGAAAACTCAAAACTGTTTTTCAGGATATTGCAATAATTCTGATTCTTGTCCAAAGTGCGACCGGCTCTCCGGATGCCAGCATAATAGGGGTAACGACCTATTTATGTATCTGGATAATGGCTGTTCTCACAATTATTTCCGCAGTAAATTATTGCCTGAAAAACAAGGATATTTTTAAAGAAAAAGAATAATTATATAATATAATTAATAAAATTGCCTTTGGGAGAAAAATGTTTTTTTCACTTCTAAAGGCATTTTTGTTAATTATATTATAAGTCGGAGGCCAAGCGGTCTTAGGAAGACAACTCTGCCTTTCAACTCCTTGGCTCACAGAACGACATGGCTACGAACTGACTTAAAATATAATTAATAACATTGCCTTTGGGAGAAAAATGTTTTTTTCACTTCTAAAGGCATTTTTGTTAATTATATTAT
>JAZQBJ010000086.1:0-3374 GCA_045545715.1 Oscillospiraceae bacterium | reverse complement strand
CTTCCGATAGAGAGGAAAAGCGGTGCGAAGACCAAAGAGACAACGGTCATGAGCTTGATCAAAATGTTGATGGACGGACCGGAAGTATCTTTGAAGGGGTCACCGACGGTATCGCCGACAACAGCAGCTTTGTGGGGTTCGGAACCTTTGCCGCCGTTATGACCGTTTTCAATGTATTTCTTTGCGTTATCCCAAGCACCGCCGGCGTTGGACATGGTGATTGCCATAAGAACACCGGTTACAAGAGCGCCTGCAAGAAGGCCGCCGAGTGCTTCGGTGCCGAGGATAAGACCAACAGCAATGGGGCAAACGATTGCGAGGATACCGGGAAGGAGCATTTCTTTAAGAGCAGCGCCGGTAGAGATATCTACGCAGGTTGCATAGTCGGGTTTCTGGGTTCCTTCCATAATGCCGGGGAATTCACGGAACTGACGGCGAACTTCTTCGATCATCTGGTTTGCTGCTTTACCAACAGAGTTCATGGTAAGAGCGGAGAAGAGCATGGTGAGCATACCGCCGATAAGAAGACCTGCTACAACGTTAGGATCAAGAAGGTCGATTTTATCAAGGTTTGCAATCTGGGAATAAGATACGAAGAGTGCAAGAGCGGTAAGAGCTGCGGAACCAACAGCAAAGCCTTTGCCGACTGCTGCGGTGGTGTTACCAACGGAGTCGAGAGTATCGGTGATTTCACGTACTTCTTCGGGAAGTTCGCTCATTTCTGCAATACCGCCTGCGTTATCGGAGATAGGACCGTAAGCGTCAACTGCGATAACGGTACCGGTGGTGGAAAGCATACCTACTGCTGCGATTGCAATGCCATAAAGACCAAAGATGTAATATGCACCAATGATGCCGATTGCAATAAGAAGAAGCGGGAAAACAGTGGAGGTAAGGCCGGTCGCAAAACCGCTGATAATGCAGGTTGCGGAACCGGTTTCACACTGTTTTGCAATTTCCTGAACGGGTTTGAAATCGCCGGAAGTGTAGAATTCGGTGATTTTACCGATTGCAACGCCAACAACAAGGCCGATTGCAACAGCGATAAATGCTTTGATATCGCCGAAGAATGCAAAGCTGAGTGCAAGTGCTGCAACGATTACGATTGCGGAGCTGATATAAGTACCGAGGTTAAGCTGTTTTGCGGGGTTGCTGGTTTTTCCGTTTACAAAGAAAACAGAAATGATGGAAGCAACAATACCGATTGCAGCAAGAATAAGCGGGAAGAGGGAACCGTCAACCTGGTTTACTGCATCAATGGTAAGAGCAAGAGTAATGGTGGAAACGATGGAACCAACATAGGATTCGAAAAGGTCGGAACCCATACCTGCAACGTCACCAACGTTATCACCGACGTTATCTGCGATAACTGCGGGGTTTCTGGGGTCATCTTCGGGAATTCCTGCTTCAACTTTACCAACAAGGTCTGCGCCAACGTCTGCTGCTTTGGTATAGATACCACCGCCGACACGTCCGAAAAGTGCAACGGAAGAAGCACCGAGACCAAAACCGGTAAGTACAGATGCGAATACTTCGCTTTCAAGAGCAAAGATTCCGCCGTTGGGGTTGCAGAGAATGTAGATTACGCTTACGCCGAGAAGACCAAGACCTACAACGCAAAGACCCATAACAGCACCGCCGCGGAATGCTACTTTAAGAGCAGCGGGCATACCGTTTTTGCTTGCAGCGTTGGTGGTACGTACGTTTGCGTCGGTTGCGGTTTTCATGCCGATGAAGCCTGCAAGTACAGAGAAAATTGCACCTACAAGGAATGCGGCAGCGGAGAACCAGCTGATGAAGAAACCGATGATTACAAGAAGGGCTGCAACAAAAATTGCGACCATTTTGTATTCACGGCCAAGAAATGCCATTGCACCCTCGCGGATATAACCGGCAATTTCTTTCATTCTGTCGTTGCCTTCGTCCTGTTTGCCGATCCAGCTTTTAAGCAAGAGAGCGACAACAAGAGAAACAGCAGCGATAACGGGAACAGCATAGAGAAGATTTTCCATAAGCTTTGTTCACTCCTGTTCGTGTTTCTTATTTTGGGCATTTTGCCCACTGTTGTATATCAACAACTTATTATACATATTATTACTATAATAAGTCAAGGGAATATTCAAAATTTAGACCAAAAAAATTCAAAAATTATAACATTTTTGTCAAAAGACGGAATTTTAATATTTGACAAAACTGACAAAACCGTTAATGAATTTTGGTAAAATCCATTAACGGTTTATAAATTTTGCACTATTTATAAAAACTCTTTTTAAGGCTTTCGATCCATTCAATAACCGCGAACCGAATCTCAAATCCGTTTCCGGAAACAAAATCCGCATTATCACCATATTTTTCAAGCGGTTTTTCCGCGCCGGGAATACAAAGCGCGGGATACATTACGCACCACCAGTTTTTCCCTTCGCCTTCGCCTATAATTATTCTTACGGCGTCATAATCTCCGGCCGGAAGAGTAAAACCCTCATAACTTCTTGTTTCGAACCACATTTCGGTAACTTCGACCTGAACGGGATAATCAAAACCTTCTTCTGCAATAGTTTTTTCTGCAATTTCTTTTATATCGTTCGCAGAATATTCCGCTGCGGCAACAGCTTCCGTTTTTCCGGAAACTTCCGCAAAAAGTTCTCCGGTAGCTTCAAGAACCGCATCGCGAACTTTAAGTTTAAGCTGTTGGTCTTCTTCGCTGTCGGAATTGGCGATTATATGAAGCCGAAGCGTTTCGGAACGGATTTCGTTTCCGGCTGTAACGGTTTTGTTTACTCCGGAGGAAAATAAGGTGAAAACAAGGCCGATGAGCAAAAGACTTTCAAACCCTTTCATTTTCCTTCCTTTCGGATAAGCGTCATATCTGTAAAAACTCATAAAAAAATCCGCCTTTGCTTTTGATGAAAAAAGCATTGACGGAATTTTTTTGAATTATTCATCAGATGTTAATAAAATCGATTTTGTTTCCGTTTTCACGAATAATTTTGATCAAATCCTCAAAAGTGATCCAAACTGTTGAAGTGTTCTGATTCGGGTGGACACCAACGCATGGATAATCTTTGAATTCGTTATCAATTATAAATTCAACAGCCGCGGAGGAATCGTTTATTACTCCAAGAGGGGAAACGGAACCTTTCGTAAGACCGAGATATTTGTCAAGTCTTTCGGCGGAAGCAAAGCTTACGTGCTTGATTCCGAGTTCATTTTGTATGGATTCAAGATTCGCATGCTTGTCGCCGAAAACAAAAACAAGAAAATGTCTGTGACCTTTGTTATCGCGAAGAAAAAGGTTCTTTCCAACAACTCCCTTGTTGAAAATACCAAGGGAATCCATTTCTTCCATGGTATAAACAGCCGGGTGGTCAACGCGC
>JAZQBJ010000085.1:0-16829 GCA_045545715.1 Oscillospiraceae bacterium | reverse complement strand
TCTTTGACATATTGCGGCTGTTGCAATATAATTAATCTATAAAAAACGGGCGGATAATATCCGCCCCTACATATAAACCTGATTGTGGGGTGCACATTATGGAATATATCATAAAAAACGCAAAAATCGCGACCATGGATAGGGATAATCCGCTTGCGGAAGCTGCCATAGTCAGGGACGGAAAATTCGCTTTCTGCGGAACTTTGGAAGATGCCGAAAAACTTCTTTCCGCCGATGCAAAAGTTCTTGACTGCGGCGGAAAATTCGTCATGCCGGGCTTTAACGATTCCCATATGCACTACCTGCACTACGTTAAAACAAAGCTTTCCGTCGATCTTGAGGGAACTGTTTCCGTTGATGATATCGTCGGAAGAATGAGCACCGCTTTTGAGCATTTTGATAAGGAAAGCGGGCTCTGGCTTGTTGGCGAAAGGTGGAACCAGGATTATTTCACCGAAGGCGAAAAGCGTTTTCCCACCGCAAAAGACCTTGATAAAATAACCTCCGATTATCCGGTGCTCGTTATGAGAACCTGTTACCATGTGGGCGTGCTCAACACAAAAGGCATGATGCTCATGGGACTCGATTCCGAAAAAGCGAAGGAACTTGGCGCTTTTTGCGAAGTTGACGAAAACGGAAACCCCACCGGAGTAATTAAGGAAAACTATTTTGATGACGTAAAATCAAAGCTTCCGTACCCCAATCTTGATGTTCTTGTAAAGATGATGCTCGAATGTCAGAACGACCTTTATGAACAGGGCATAACCGCGGTACAGTCCGACGACGTAAAATATGCTCCGGAGGGACATGCCTATGAACTTCTCGAAGAACTAAAAAAAGCCTCCCTTGACGGAAGGTTAAAAGTTCACTATGCGGAGCAGGCTCTTTCCCAGACCAAAGCGGAAGTTGATGACTGGTTCAGCCATGAGCATTACAAAATGCGCGACGGAAGTTTTAAGGTAACCTGCCTTAAAATCCTTTCGGACGGAAGTCTCGGCGCAAGGACCGCTCTTCAAAAAGAGCCCTATGCGGACGACCCGACCACAAAAGGAATCGCAATTTATACTCAGGAGGAACTGAATTATTTTGTTCTTGAAGCGCAGAAACGAAACATCCCGGTCGCTATCCACGCTATCGGAACCGGAGCTATGGAAATGTGTCTTGATGCCATTGAAAACGCAAAGAACGCCTATCCGGAATATAATCCGCGCCACGCAATCGTTCATTGCCAGATCACAAGCAAAGAGCAGGTGGAAAGACTTTGCCGCCTTGGAATAATGCCCCTTACTCAGCCGGTTTTCATAGATTACGATATGCATATCGTTTATGACAGGGTCGGAAAGGAACTTGCAGAAACTTCTTATGCATGGAAGGATTATCTTGACGGCGGAGTTCACGAGGCCTTTGGAACGGACTGCCCTGTTGAAAACTTCAAACCCATGCGCGGAATTTATTGTGCCATCACAAGAAAGGACTGCAAAGGAAACGGTCCTTACCTTCCTGAGCAGGCAGTTTCCATGTATGATGCGCTCTATGCCTATACCGCAGAAGGCTCTTACGTCAGCGAAGACGAAGATATCCGAGGAAAGATAAAACCGGGAATGGAAGCGGATTTTATCGTTATGGACAGAAACCTTCTTGAAATTCCCGAAGAGGAAATTCTTGAAGCAAAAGTTCTTGAAACATATATCGGCGGCGAAAGAGTTTATAAAAGATAAAAAAATCATATCATATAGCACATAGATGCATAACAAAAAAGGCACCCGAAAGGGTGCCTTTGGTTTTTGGTTTATTTATCAGCCGTTTCTTTTCTGTCTTGCTTCAATATCTGCAAGAGCGTCTTTTCTGGAAAGGTTGATTCTGCCCTGCTGGTCGATTTCGACAACTTTTACGATAACTTCGTCGCCGGGTTTAACAACGTCTTCGACTTTTTCAACGCGGTTTTTGTCGAGTTTGGAAATGTGGCAAAGGCCTTCTTTTCCGGGAGCAATTTCAACAAAAGCGCCGAACTGCATAAGGCGGGTTACTTTGCCTTTATAGATAGCGCCGACTTCAGGATCCATAGTGATGGTCTGAATGATCTGGATTGCTCTTCTTGCGTTGTCAATATCCATACCGGAAACAAATACGCTGCCGTCTTCTTCGATATCGATTTTAACGTCGCATTCTGCGCAGATTTTCTGGATGGTTTTGCCGCCGGAACCGATAACGTCACGGATCTTGTCGGTATCGATTTTGATGGTGAGCATTTTGGGAGCATATTTGGAAAGTTCTGCTCTGGGTTCTGCAATTGCGGGAGCCATGATATCATCAAGGATATAGAATCTTGCTTTTTCGGTTTTGTCAAGAGCCTCTGCGATGATTTCGGGAGTAAGACCGTCGCATTTGAGGTCCATCTGGATTGCGGTGATACCGTCTTTGGTACCTGCAACTTTGAAGTCCATATCGCCGAAGAAGTCTTCAAGACCCTGGATATCGACCATGGTCATCCAGCGTTCGCCTTCGGTGATAAGTCCGCAGGAGATACCTGCAACGGGTTTTTTGATCGGAACACCTGCGTCCATAAGAGCAAGGGTGGAACCGCAGATTGCGCCCTGGCTGGTGGAACCATTGGAAGAAAGAACTTCGGAAACGGTTCTGATTGCGTAGGGGAATTCTTCAACGGGCGGAATAACAGGTTCGAGAGCTCTTTCGGCAAGAGCACCGTGGCCGATTTCACGTCTGCCGGGGCCTCTGGAAGGTCTGGTTTCGCCTACGGAATAGGAAGGCATGTTGTACTGGTGCATATAGCGTTTGGTTGCTACGCCGTCAATGCCGTCGAGTTCCTGGGATTCGGAAACAAGACCAAGGGTTGCAATGGTGAGAACCTGGGTCTGTCCGCGGGTGAACATACCGCTGCCGTGGGTTCTGGGAAGAAGGCCTACTTCTGCTGCAAGAGGTCTGATTTCATCAAGACCGCGTCCGTCAACACGTTTGCCGTCATCGATGAGCCAGCGTCTTACAACGTATTTCTGGAGTTTGTAGATAGCTTCGTCGATTTTGAGAATATCGTCGGGATAAATTTCATCGAATTTTTCATGAACAGCGGCGATGATGGGCTGGAGAGCTGCGTCACGAACGTTTTTGTCGTCGGTATCAAGAGCTCTTCTGATATCTTCGATTGCAAATTCTTTGATTTCTTCGAACATTTCTGCAGGAACATCGATTACCTGATATTCGAATTTCGGTTTACCGATTTCAGCAACAACGCTGTTGATGAAGTTTACCATCTTAACGTTTTCTTCGTGAGCGGTCATGATTGCTTTGAGCATGGTGGCGTTGTCAACTTCGTTTGCGCCTGCTTCGATCATAACAACTTTTTTATCGGTGGAAGAAACGATAAGGTGAAGGTCGGATTTTGCATCCTGTTCAGCGGTGGGGTTGAGGATGATCTCGCCGTCAACAAGGCCGACTTCGCAACCTGCGATAGGTCCGTTCCACGGAACATCGGAAATTGCAACAGCCATGGAAGCACCGATCATTCCGCACATGCAGTAGGAATAATCAGGGTCAACGGACATTGCGGACATTACTACTGCGCAGTCGTTTCTCATGTCTTTCGGGAAAAGAGGACGCATCGGACGGTCGATTACTCGGCTGTCGAGAATTGCTCTGTCGGTGGGGCGGCCTTCTCTTCTGGGGAAAGAACCGGGGATTTTGCCGACGGAATAAAGCTTTTCGTCAAAATCGACGGAAAGAGGGAAATAGTCAATTCCTTCGCGGGGGGTCTTGCTTGCGGTAACGTTGCAGAGAACAGCGGTTTCGCCGTATCTTACAAGGATGGAAGCGTTTGCAAGGCAGCACATTTTGCCGGTTTCAAAGCTGATTTTTCTACCGCAGTATTCGGTTTCAAAAACTCTGTAATTTTCGAACATAAAAAAATACCTCCGTTTTAAATTTTTGCGCGCGGCAAAAACAAAAGCGGAAGCGGGAATAAACAATAAATCCAAAAACCAAAAATCGATCTTCGGTTCCTCGATTAACTGCTTATTTCCGTGCCTGCCGTTTTTGCCGCACAATTTTATTATTGGTTTATAAACTCAATAAAGTCAGGGGAAAAGAAAATTTTCCCCTGACTTTAAAAAAGACAAAATTATCTTCTGATACCGAGTTTTGCAACGATTGCACGATAACGTTCGATGTCGGTTTTCATGAGGTAGTTAAGAAGGTTTCTTCTTTTACCAACCATTTTGAAAAGGCCGCGGCGGGAATGGTTATCTTTTTTGTGCTCTTTAAGATGCTCGGTAAGGTCTGCAATTCTTTTGGTAAGAACAGCGATCTGAACTTCGGGGGAACCGGTGTCGGTTTCGTGAAGTCTGTTAGCAACGATTACTTCGGTTTTTTCTTCCTGTCTCATCATAGTGATTCACCTCAAAAAATTTTATTATTTGGCTTATTCACAGGAAAGGGCGAATGCTTTTGAGGCAACCGCTATCGGACGTTCATCGCGTTCAGCGGACAGACCCTTTTCCGGGAACAAGTTATTGCTGTACAAAGTCAGCCTTAAAATTATATCAAACAAAAAAGCATTTGTAAAGCCTTTTTTAAAGGTTTTTATAAATATTTTTTACTATATTATAATGTTTATAAAATAAAGCCGGCAAAAAGAGCACAAGCGGAAGCCGCAAGGGCAACAACTATCAAAGGAAGGCGAAAATATGCAAGAATTACGGCAACGATTGTTCCGGCAAGGGAGGTTTTCATGTCTCCGGTGGAATAAAAAATTGCAGGGATAGTCATTGCGCTTAAAACGGTGTAGGGAATATAATAAAGAAAACTTTTGAAAAACGGGGATTTTATCTTTTGACGGAAAAGGGTGAAAGGTATCATCCTTATAAGATAGGTTACCCCGGCCATAACGGCAATATAGATTATAATGCTCATTATTCAGCCTCCTTTCCGTCAGAAACGGGGAAAAGAAAAGCGCAAAGCGCCGCCGCGAGCACCGAACAGATTATAATTGCAAAGCCGCCGGAGATGAAATTGAGAAAATACTCGAAGATGATGCTCATAAATGCTGCGGTGAGCACGGCGGTGAGCACACCTTTGCTTTCTTTTGCGGGAGGAATGATTATTGCGAGGAACATTCCGTAAAGAACGATTCCCATTGCACTTGAAACGGCGGCGGGAAGGATGTTTCCGGCGGCACCGCCGAGAAAAGTTCCCGAAACCCAGCCGAGGGCGGAAATCACGGTGAGACCGTACATATAATACGGAGAAACGGATTTTTGTGCGGAGGCCACCGCGAAGATCTCGTCGGTTATCCCGAAGGAAGCGATCATTCTGTGGGCGGTATTGAAGCTTCCGTCGAGTTTTTGTGAAAGGGAAATTCCCATCAGGGAATAGCGAATGTTTATAACAAGCTGGGTAAGAGCCATTTCGATAAGGCTTCCGCCGGCGGCGATTATTCCGACACCGGCAACCTGGCCTGCGGAAGTCAGATTTGTAAGGGAGATTCCCACAGCGGCAAGAACAGAAAGTCCAAGGCCCGTTGCAAGGATTCCGAAACCGAAAGAAACGGAAAGGTAGCCGAGGCAGATGGGAAAACCGTCCTTTATTCCTTTCATAAAGTCTTTTTTCATCTGCGCACCACCTTTTTATAAAATATGAAACCAATTATACCATTATTTTTTGTTCAGTTAAATAGCAAAAGCCTAAAAAACTTTAACAACTTAAATAAATGTGATATACTTTCAGCGAAAGGCGGTGTTTTTTTCTATGTATGATGAATACCTTAAAACGTTTATCTGTGCAGCGGAAAGCGGAAGTTTTTCAAAAGCGGCGGAGCTCCTTTATCTTTCTCCCAATGCAGTAAAAAAGAGAATAGGATATATCGAAGAAAACACCGGGCTTTGTCTTTTTGAAAGAACGCTTAAGGGAATAAAACTTACCCCGGCGGGAAGGTCATTTTATTCCGATTCAAAAGCTATGCTCAAGGATTTTATCGATTCTGTTGAAAGGGCGAGAAATATTCAGTATTCTCATGACAATATCGTCAGGATCGGAATTATGGACACCTTTGCGGATGAGTTTTTGACCGCAAAGTGGCTTTCATATCACGAAAGGACAAAAGGCATAAAAACAAGCATGCTTCTTTACGGAAATTCTTCCGAAAATCTTTCGACAATGTTCAAAAACCTTGGAAAAGATATAGATCTTGCGGTGGATATCTATGACGAAAAGACCGCGAAGAAATTCGGAATTTCGGCGGTCAAGCTTTCGGAGGCGAAAATCTGCTGTTCCGTTCCGGAAAACCACAGGTTCGCTCAAAAAAGCTTTATTGAACCGAAAGACCTTTGCGGAGAAAAGGTAATGATTTTAAAAAGCGGAAGAAATGAGATCTGGGATAAGCTTATAGAATCCATTAAAAACGATTATTTCGGAATTGAACTTGAGGAAATCGATGATTACAGCATAAGAAGCCTTAACCGGGGCGAAAACGAAAATAAAATTATGATAATCACGGAAAACGGAGCGGGAATATATCCTTTTTGTAAAATTGTTCCGATGAGTGTTGAATATCGCATTCCGTTCGGAATTTATTATTCCGGAAACGGAAAGAAAAGCGTTTTGGAATTTGTTGAAAAACTTTTGGAACTTGTTCCGAAAAAAGAATAAAAGGAGGACGTTTTTTGGAATATTCGGGTTTTGTTATAAGAAAAGAACGTCTTTTGAAAGATTGGAGCCAGGAGGGACTTTGTAAGGGGATATGCGCGGTTTCTTATCTTTCAAAAATCGAACAGGGAAAAACAGAAGCTTCCGGGGAGATAATAACAGCGCTTTTCGAAAGGCTTGGAATGGAATGGATTTCGGATAAAGAGGTTCTTTTACAGGGAGAAAAATTTGTTGATGACTGGTACGAGGCGGCTTTTTCTTCCGACTGGGATGAATATCTTTATCTTTCGGAAAAATTTGACAAAGAATACGCTTTTCTTGAAAACAGCTGTTTTGGAATTGACGTTATGATTTTGAAAAATTTCGGCGGAGAAGAGGTCGGAAAAGTTGATGAAAGGCTTGAAGTTTGCATGGATTCTCGGCAGCTTGCGCTTCAAAAACTTTTTGGAGGAGATTTTTCGGCGGCAATAAAACTTTACCCCTGTTCGTATATGTTTTACCGAGCGGGAGTTTCGGATTACGAAAAGGGAAACAATTCTGCGGCTCTTGAAAATCTTCAAAGGGCATATGACCTTGCTTCCCAAGAAGGAAGAGCAAGAATTATGATGCTTGCAAAGTTTTTTATAACAAATTGTTACAGCAATATGTGCGATATGGATTCGATGGAAAGGCACGGAAAAATTGCAAAAAGGCTTGCAAGGGAACTTGGAGAAAACGGATTTGCGGAAACTTATGATTATAACTTTGCGGCAACAAAAATAGAAACAGGCGATTATTCCGGAGCTTATGATTATTTTTCAAAACTTGCGGAACCTTCGGCGCCGAGCCTTCACAAGCTTGCTGTCTGCTGCGAAAAACTCGGAAAAAGAGAAGAAGCTTTTGCCGCCATTGAAAAAGAAAAAAACGCAAAGGCAGAAGATGCGATTTTTAAAATTTTTGCGGACGAAGCGTGTGAACTTATTAAATTCCGGCTTTTGAACGAAGATTATCTTTCGAACCCGGATTACGGAAAAATGCTTTTGGATTTTTTTGACCGATGCAGAAAGAAAATGCCCATCGGATATGCAAAATTTCATCTTCCGTGGGTTCTGGAATGGTACACCGCCAACAGGCAATATAAGCAGGCTTTTGAGTTTTTGAATAATTTTCCTGAAAAATAGAATTAAACTGTATTTATCCGGTTGTTTTGGAAAGGATTTTCCCAAAACAACCGGATTTATTTTGTTTAAAATTCATGATATGATTTTGTTATGGAGGTGAAGAAAATGGCGAAAAAACTTTGGACAAAAAATTTCACTTTGATAATCGTCGCAACGACTCTTGGAGCAATGGGCGGAGTTGCAGGAAATTTTGCTCTTTCGTTTCTTGTTTTTGAGGAAACGAAGAGCACTTTTGCGGCGGCTCTTACTGCGGCTTTGGCTTTTGTTCCGGCGTTTATAATTCCGTTTTTTGCGGCACCCTGGATGGACAGACTTCCGAGAAAACCTTTTCTGGTGGGAGGAGATTTACTCAACGGAATCTGTTATTCGGCGGCTGGTTTTTATCTGCTTAATTTTGAATTCAGCTATGTGGGATATCTTGGCTTTTCGCTTCTTGTATCAAGTCTTCAGACATTTGATGAACTTGCCTATAACAGCATATATCCGAATCTTATTCCGGAAGGATTGGAGCAAAAGGGATATTCCGTGCTCGGAATGTTATATCCGGTGCTCAGGGTACTGATGATGCCCGTTGCGGCGTTTCTTTATGGAACGATAGGCGTCGGAATGATGCTCATACTGCAGGGCGTTTTTTCTGTTCTTGCGGCAATTATTGAAAGCAAAATAAAAATAAACGAGAAAAACCGCCTTCGGGACGAAATTTATACTTTTTCAATGTGGAAAAACGATATTGCCGAAGCGGCGGAATATCTTAAAAAAGAAAAAGGTCTGCGGAGTATTTATTCCTATATGGCTTTCACCAATGGTGTCGGAAACGGATATAATCCGCTTTTGGTTGCGTTTTTCAGCACTGCGGCGAGAATGACCGCGGCCATGTATTCGCTTTTTTCTGCAGCAGAATTTATCGGAAGAAGTATAGGCGGAACTTTTGCATATAAAGTTAAAATAAAACCGGAAAAGCGTTTTTCATTTGCCTTTATGGTTTATATGATTTATGAAACAATGGATATGGTTTTGCTTTGGATTCCATATCCGCTTATGCTCATCAACAGAGGAATCTGCGGATTCCTTGGAATAAACAGCGCAACAATGCGCGAAGCGGCCGTTCAGACATATATTCCGGACGAACTTAGGGCAAGATTAAACGCTTTCGAAGATATGCTCTATTTTGCGGTTTCCGCTTTGCTCGGACTTATTGTCGGCGCTCTTGGCGAAATTCTTGATTACAGAATCTGCATAACTCTTTGCGGTGCTTCGACAATGGTTTTCTGTTGGCTAACAATCTGGAAGGAAAGAAAAGATATCAGAAAAATATATTGCAAAGAAGTTGCGGAGGAATAAAAAAACGGCACCCGAAAGGGTGCCGTAATTTTTTTATTTGTTATCAGAGTTTTTTGACGAGAATATGGTTCATCCAGCCGCCGATGATCTGGTCTTCATAGCTTCTGCGAAGTTTGAAGCCGAGGGAGTCATAAAGTTTTCTTGCTCTGGGGTTCCAATCGTTAACAACAAGAGCACATTCTTTGAAACCGAGCTGGGACATAACGCCGGTATAGAATGCGAGAAGCATCTGGCCGATTCCTCTTCCGCGCTGGGTATCTTTTACGCCGAGAAGAGTGAGACAGGGAAGTCCGTCGACCATGGGGTCGGAAGGGCTCATGCTCATATAACCGACAGCTTCGCCTTTGCGGTCGACAGCGACATATGCGCGGCCGGCTTTGAGTGCTTCGGTAAGGACCTTGTCAAGAAGATCGGTCTTTTTGAAATAGTGGTTATAAAGCTGGCTGTTTTCAAAAATACGTTTATAATCTTCTTTTTTTGCGGGATCGGCTTTTACGATCTCGATCATGTTTGCCATATACTGTGCTTCGCGATGGTAGCTCATGTTGTTCCTCCGTTCAAAAAAATCAAAAAAACTCTGTTTTTATACGTTGCTGTTGTGTTTGGGTGTTTTTCTCATCAAAAGATAGAGATTGTGGCTTGGGTCAAGGCTTTCGGGCATCTGCATGAATTTGTGGAAGCCCATATCCTCATAAAGTCTTCTTGCAAGGGGGTTGAAATCATTTACGGCGATAAATCCACGGTCATAGCCTTTGGATTCATAGCTTTCGATGAAATATTTTAAAAGCATCTGGCCTACACCGTGGGAACGGTAGTCTTTTCTTACGCCGAGAAGCGCAAGATAAGGCATATTGGCATATACGCTTTCGATCTGCATCCACATGAAACCTACGGCTTCTCCGTTTCGGTCCTCGGCGATCCAGACTTCGTCATTGGAAAGAGCGCTGCCCATCCAGTCATATACGTTTTCGCCATAGTGTTTATAAAGTTTGGAATCATCAAAAATGCGTTTATAATCTTCGATTTTTGATTTTTCGGCTTTGACGATATGTATTTCGTGTACTGCCAAAAGGTACACCCCCAAAAAAGACATATTGATACATTTATAGAATAGCACTTTTTTATGCTTAAGTCAATGAAGACGGAGATTATTGTTATGCGGATAAACATTTTTTTGAAGAAGAGAACATATAAATTTTGAAAGGGAGGTGGAGGTTTTGTCAAAACTTCGGAATTTTGCGGTAAACGCGGGAATTCTTACCATAACCTCGCTTTCTCTTGGTGCGGCGGGAGTTTTTTATAATGCCTGGCTTACAAGAAACCTTGGAAGCACCGGAATGGGACTTTTTTCGCTTATGATGGCGGTATATCGCTTTGCGGTGACGTTTGCCTGTTCCGGTTCCGGGCTTGCCGCAACGCGGCTTGTTGCGGAGGAAACCGCGACCGGAAACGGAAAAGCAGCTTCTTCAGCCTTGGGAAAAACGCTTTTATATAGTCTTTTCTTTGGAATTTTCGGAGGGATACTGCTTTGGGTATTCAGCGATTTTGCCGCTTTTTCTATGGTCGGGGATATCCGCGCGGCAAAACCTTTCAGAATCCTTGCGTTTTCGCTTCCGTTTGTTGGGGTTTCGGCGGCTTTAAGCGGATATTTTACCGCGGTGACAAGGGTGTTTTCTTCTTCTGCGGCACAGATTTTTGAACAGCTTTCCCAGATGGCGTTTACTGTTTCGGTATTCGCGGTTATGAAACCGGATGATCTTGGGGAAGCCTGCGTTCTTGTTGCGGCGGGAAGTACAGTTTCCGAAGCGGCATCTTTTCTTTTGCACTATATTCTTTACAGAACCGACAGAAGAAAGCACCCTTTTTCCGGAGGAAAAACCGAAAAAGGAAGTGTTATCTGGAAAAAGATAGTAGGAATTGCACTTCCGGTAGGAGCTTCGGCAGTTTTGCGTTCGGCTTTGAGCACTGTCAAGCATCTTCTTGTTCCGGTTTCGCTTATGAAAAGCGGAATGACAAACGAAACGGCGCTTTCCGAATATGGGATAGTCGGAGGAATGGTGCTTCCGGTGCTCACTTTTCCGTGCGCATTTCTTCTTGGATTTTCGAACCTTCTCGTTCCGGAAATTGCCCAGTACAAAACCCTTGGACAAACGGAAAAAATCGAAAAAGTTATGGGCTATGTTTTCAGGATGACCCTTATTTTTGCGGTTGCGGTTGCGGCTGTGCTGATGTTTTTTGCGGAAGAATTTGCGGTTTTGCTTTATAACGAACCGGCGGCAGGAAAGGCTATACGGGCGCTGGCGCCGATTGTTACGGTCATGTATCTGGATTCGGCGGTTGACGGGATTTTGAAAGGACTTGGGGAACAGGTTGCGGTGGTGAGATATAACGTTTACGATACGGCGATGTGTGTCGGGCTTGTTTATACGCTTGTTCCGTTTTTAGGAACAGCGGGATATCTTACCACAATTGTTATAAGCGAAGTTTTTAATATGGCGCTTTCGGCTTCGAGGCTTGTTTATGTGACAGGATTCCGGGTAGACATGGTGAGATGGGCGGTGGCTCCGGTTTTTGCTGCGGCTTTGAGCACGGGAATATCTTCGGCGGTGCTCAAAAGTTTTTTGAACACAAAAGAAGCACCGGGGCTGGTGCTCACGGTGATTCTTACGGTGATTATTTATATTGTTTTTTTAAGGCTGTTCAGATGTATCACAAAATCGGACCTTATGTTTGCAAAAAGGATTTTTGAAAAATAATATGTATCCGCCGTCAGGCGGCGTTTTTTAACCTCTGTATTTAAAGGAACGACAGTCGGTGCATTCTGCTTTTGTGGGGTTGGTTTCATGGCTTCCGACTTCAATGTGATCAAGGCTGCAGCAGTTGCAGTCTTTGCAGTGATATGCACAGTTGTTGACGTTGCAGCCAATGTGTCTGTTTGCTTCCATAAATAAAAACCTCCTTTTTGTTTTGTTTTTATTTTTAACAAAAAGATGTTGTTTATTCCCGAAAGCGTTCTATTTTTAAAAAAATAATCATAAAAATTTGACGACAATAAAAAACAAAGAAGCGAGGAAGGGTAATTTTATGAAAGACAGCAGCGTTTACCGTGACATTGCCGCAAGAACGAACGGTGACATATATATCGGAGTTGTTGGCCCGGTAAGGACAGGAAAAAGCACCTTTATCAAAAAATTTATGGAAACCCTTGTTATTCCGAACATAGAAAATGATTACAAACGGGAAAGAGCAACGGATGAACTTCCCCAATCCGCCGCCGGAAAAACCATTATGACAACGGAACCGAAATTTGTTCCGGAAGAAGCGGCGGAAATAAGTCTTGACGGAGAAACCAATCTTCGGGTGCGGCTTATCGATTGTGTGGGATATATCGTGCCTTCGTCCATCGGTTATTTTGAGAACAATGCTCCGCGAATGGTGCTGACCCCATGGTTTGAGGAAGAGATACCTTTTAATATGGCGGCGGAAATCGGAACGGATAAAGTTATTGCGGAACATTCCACAATCGGGCTTGTTGTGACTTCCGACGGATCGGTAAGTGATATTCCGAGAGAGGAATATCACGAAGCAGAACAGAGGGTTATCGGAGAGCTTAAAGCCATCGACAAACCTTTTGCGGTGATACTCAACTGTTCCGAACCGGAATCTTCGGAGGCAAGGGGAATTGCCGAAGAGATGGAAAAGGAATACGGTGTTCCGGTAATTGCGCTTAACTGCATGAAAATGACCGAAGGGGATATTAAAAAAATCCTTTCGGAGGTTCTGGGAACTTTCCCGATCAGGGAAGTGGCTGTGGATATTCCGAAATGGCTCGTTTCGCTTGAAAAAAATCACTGGCTCAGAAAAGCGGTGGTTGAGCCGATCGTTTCTTCCGCAAGGGAAATCGGGAGGATTTCGGAGATCAGGAATATTGTTCCGGCTGTTTCCGAATGTGAATACGTCAAAGATGCTTCTGTCAGAAACATTGATCTTGGAACGGGAAGGGCGGAAATTACCGTTATTATCAACCCGGAACTGTTCTATAAAATCCTCAGCGAAGAAACGGGACTTGAAATAAACGGAGAAAGCGGACTTATGCCATGTATGCGCGAGCTTGCGGAAATAAAGCGGAAATATGACAGAATAAGAGGCGCTCTTGATCAGGTGGAAGCGGTGGGCTACGGGATAGTTATGCCGACCATTGATGAACTTACCCTTGAGGAACCGGAAATTGTTCGCCAGGGAGGAAAATACGGAGTCAAGCTTCGTGCTTCCGCGCCTTCCATTCACATGATGAGAGCGGATATCACAACGGAAGTTGCGCCTATTGTCGGAAGCGAAAAACAAAGCGAAGATCTTGTGCGATATCTTCTTGATGAGTTTGAGGAGGACCCGGCAAAAATCTGGGAATCAAATATTTTCGGAAAATCCCTTCATGAACTTGTTAATGAGGGACTTCATACAAAGCTTGGAAGAATGCCACAGGAAGCAAGGCTTAAACTTCAGGAAACCATCAGCAAAATCATCAATGAAGGCTGCAGCGGACTTATCTGTCTTATACTTTGAACCAAAAAAAGGCGGCAAAATGCCGCCTTTTTATTTTTTTTATAAACAGACAAAAAAACGGCGGGTCTTTCGACTCGCCGTGATTTCAAGCTGTTAGAATTGCTCGGAAACTAACATCTTTGCTCTTTTTTGCTCTGGTTATATAATACCTTTGGTTTGTGATGAGTTTGTGATGAAAATTTTTCACTTTGGTTACAATACAAAACCAGTTTGGTTAAACTTTTCGGAAAAGTAATTACAAAAACCACTTTTTATGTTCAAACGGTAATTTTTACCGTTGTGCCGTCTTTTGATTCAACGTCAACAAGATCGATTTTTCCGCCGAGGTCTTTTCGGGTTTTATAAAAACCACGAACAAATTTGCGGCACATTTTTCCGGTTATTCTTATTCCGCCTTTTTTAAGATATCTGTTGATGAAAAGAGGAAAAAGCGTTGCGGAAACGGAATTGAAAACAATGCGTTCCGGAAGAGATATGCGAAAAGTTTCTTGTCCTTTTTCTGAAATATAGATTTTCATAGGCTTACTCCAGAAAAATGTTTACAATATCGCCTTCGTGGGTTTCGACTTCGACGATGTTGCCGATGACGCCTTTTTCGGCCATTTCGAAAATTTTTGCAAGGTCGATGTTTTGAACGGCGTTTTTGAGAGAACTGTTTCCGGAGATCTGGGGAAGATCCATTCCGCAATCGAGGGCGATTTTTGCAAGGGCGCAGGGAATGTTGACTTTTACTTTGTCGCCTTCGGAAGAATCCACGACTATGCGCAGCATCATATCATTTATATTTTTGCGGTTTTCTTCCGGAATATATTTTACAGAAGGGTCTTCCTTTCCCGAAAGAAGTTCGTCAACGGTCGTTTCCAATATTTTTGCAAGTTTTGGAAGAAGCGAGATATCCGGGCAGGAAAGATTGTTTTCCCATTTGCTTACCGCCTGGGGTGAAACGAGAAGCATTTCGGCAAGTTCGTCCTGTTTTAATCCTTTATTTTTTCTGTATTCGGAAATTCTTTTTCCTATGGTTTCCATTATCGTATTCTCCTTTTTGTTTTTGGGTTATGTTTTCTCCGGAGCATGGCTTGATTTTACCATAGGAAAAAGCAAAAATGAAGAGATAAACGGTTGAATCGTAAGAAAAACGCACAACCGGCGGTTGATTTTTAAACCGAAAGGGGGTTTTTTGTGAATTAAGTTAAAAAAATATTCTCACAGAGAATAAAATTTGTTTTATCGTAAACTTGAAACGCGGCTTAAAATGGTATATTATATATTATGTATAGATATGCTTTAAAATAGAAAACGCAAAATGCGTAAACATATATTAAGTTTGTTATAAAGGAGGCATGAGCCTTGCTTACAGAAGAACGCAATCTTTGCATGGGATGTATGTCCGTGCTTGATGAAAACGGAAAATGCCGCTGCGGATTTGATGAAGATGCTCCGATGGACGAAGCCTGCATTCCGCTCAGAACTGTTGTCGGCGAAAGATATATTATCGGAAGAATGATAAAAATGGACGGCGAGGCCGTTACATATATCGGTTTTGACAAAGAAAATGAAGAAAAAGTTTTTGTTCAGGAATTTTTGCCCGGAAAACTTGCAAAAAGAAATGAACTTTCCGGAGAAATAACTCCATTTGCCGGATGCGAAGCAAAATATAAGACCCTTATGGCGGATTTTTATGATCTTTTTGATTCTCTCCGCAACTTCCGTCATACGGAATATCTTATGCCGGTAACGAATGTTTTCCGCGAAAACAACACCGTATATGCAGTTTACAAATATATCAAGACGATTTCTTATGGAGATTATCTGAGCCACAACGGCGGCGAATTTACCTGGCCGCAGGTGAAAAAACTTTTTATGCCGCTTTTTACAACGCTTACATATCTTCACAGCAACGGATTTGTTCACAGGGGAATTTCTCCCGAAAGCATTCGTGTTAATGCAAAAGGACAGCTTTTGCTTTGCGGTTTCGGAACCTCGGCACTTTTCTCAAAGGATTCCATCATTGAGCCGAGCCTTTCCGCCGGATATTCCGCACCGGAACAATATACTTCCGGATGCTGGCAGGGAGAATGGACCGACGTTTATGCCATTGCTGCTGTTCTTTATAAATCCCTTACCGGAACACTTCCGGCAGATGCGGAATCCAGAAAGGAAGTTGACCACCTTTGTCCGCCGGAAGAACTCAATATGAATATTTCTTCCGAAGTTTCGGATGCGATCCTTAACGCTATGACCATCAACGGTGAATACCGCACCCGTTCCATTGATGATTTTACTGCGGAACTTCTTGAATCCGCAAGTTCCAACACAAAGCTTTTCGGTGCGGAGGTAGAAACCGAAATCAAAAAAGCCGAGGAAGAATATTTTCCCGAAGAGGAACAGGAAGTTAAAGAAAAAAGAAAAGTTCGCCTTCCCTGGGGAATTATTGCAACAATTATCGCAATGGCGATTCTTCTCGGACTTGTTGCGTTTGTTTTCAGATACACCGAAATACTTGGTTTTGGAAACAGGGAAAACATCGACAATTCTGAATCCGAAAGCTCTGAAGAATCCGGAAGCGAGCCAAATTCCTATCTTCTTGTTATGCCTAACTTTATCGGAAGGATGAAAACGGATGTTGAAAACAACCCTCAATACAGCGATTTTGAGGTTGTTTTTGAGGAAGAAAACAACAACCAATACGTTGAGGGAATGATTTTTGATCAGTCTGTAAAATACAGAACCGAGGTTGAAGAAGGAACACAAGTTGTTCTCAAGGTAAGCAAAGGCCCGGAAAAAATCCCGATGCCCGCCTGCATAGGCAGACCCATCGATGAGGTTACCCTTGAACTGACCGAGCTTGGAATCAGCTTCCAGCTTATTCCTAACTACAGTGCGGAATATGAATATAACGTTGTTTATAACCAATCCGTTGAAGCGGAAAGCGAAGTTGCCGTCGGCGACAGAATGAACAAAGTTTATATTTATTACGGCGCCCAGGAATTCAGCTCGGAAGACCCGTGGAATGACGAGGACGAAGACAACGGCGGAATCACCATTATTGACGGACGCGATTGGTAAACTGAAAATGTATAAAAAAGTACCCCGTGCTCATTTGAGCACGGG